>CAZRND010000043.1:0-20773 GCA_964601345.1 uncultured Acidobacteriota bacterium
GGTATTGGTCGTAAGGATGTGCGAAGTTCCGGTAAGGCAGCGGGGGGAACCCCAAGCAGTGCGAGAGGAAGTAGCCAGGTCTGTATTCTTCATCGACCGTCCGATCGTAGCCATGGTCATCTCTCTCCTGACGGTGATCGTGGGCGCCGTGGTCATCACCAGCCTGCCGGTCGCGCAATTTCCGCCGATCGCGCCGCCCGAAGTGCAGGTCACGGCGACCTACGTGGGCGCCGACGCGCAGACCATCGAGCAGTCCGTGGCCACGCCCATCGAGCAGCAGATGAGCGGCGTCGACAACATGAACTACATGACCTCGGTCAACGCCACGGCCAGCGGGCAGATGCGGCTCGTCGTCAACTTCGACATCAAGACCGATCCGAATACTGACCTGATCCTGGCGCAGAGCCGGGTGACGCAGGCCGCCTCGCAGCTTCCGCCCGACGTCAACAACTTCGGAATCAATGTGCAGAAGTCGGTCACTTCGCCGCTGCTGCTTGTAGCCATCAACTCTCCCAAGGGCACGCGCGACGCGCGCTTTCTGGCGAATTACGCGTACATCAATCTCAACGACCAGTTGACGCGCGTGCCGGGTATCGGCAGCGTGCAAGTATTCGGCGCGGGACAATATGCGATGCGCCTGTGGGTGCGCCCCGACCGGCTCGCGACTTACGGCATCACGGTCCCAGAGATCGTCTCGGCGCTTCAATCGCAGAACACCGTGAATCCCGCCGGCCAGATCGGCAGCGAGCCGATCCAAAAAGGTCAGGAATTCACATACTCCGTCCGGGCGCAGGGCCGCCTCTCCTCACCCGAAGAATTCGGAGAGGTCGTTCTTCGCGAGAGCCTGGACGGCGGAATCGTCCGCGTCCGCGACGTGGCGCGAGTCGAGCTGGGCGCGCAGGACTACAGCGTGATCGGACGGTTGAACGGCAAACCGAGCGCCGTGATCGCCGTGTATCAATTGCCGGGATCGAATGCCGTCGAGGCCGCCGAGGGCGTCAAGCGCCTCATGGCCGAAGAGAAGAAACGCTTCCCCACCGACGTGGACTTCGCGCTCGCGCTCGACACCACGCGTGCCGTTACGGAAGGCATCCGCGAGATTGTCTGGACGTTGCTGATCGCCATCCTGCTGGTGATCGCCGTCGTTTATCTCTTCCTGCAAGGATGGCGCGCCACGCTGATCCCGCTTCTGGCCGTGCCGGTTTCGCTCATCGGCACGTTCGTCGTTTTTCCACTCTTCGGCTTCTCCATCAATACTCTGTCGATGTTCGCTCTGGTGCTGGCGATCGGCCTTGTCGTGGACGACGCTATCGTAGTGGTCGAATCGGTGGAGCGCCACATTGAAGAAGGACTTGCGCCCAAGGAAGCCGCGCGCAAGGCCATGGACGAAATCACCGGCCCGGTGATCGGCATTGCGCTCGTGCTCTCGGCGGTCTTCGTACCCTCGGCCTTCATTCCCGGCATCACCGGCCGCCTGTACCAACAGTTCGCGGTGACGATCGCCGTATCCGTCATCCTGTCGGCGTTCAACGCGCTGACGCTCAGCCCCGCCCTCGCGGCTCTGTTGCTCAAGCCCAGAGCCCAAAGCCGCGGCCTGCTGGCCCGCTTCTTCGGATGGTTCAACCGGGTCTTCGAGCGCGCGACGGAGAGCTACGTGAAGGGTTCCGGAGCGCTGATCCGGAAGAGCGCCGTGGCGATGCTCGCGCTGGCCGCGTTCACGGTGGCCGGCCTTTTCCTCGGCGCGAAGCTGCCGTCGAGCTTTGTGCCGGACGAGGACCAGGGTTACATTTTCCTGAATCTGCAGCTTCCCAACTCGGCGTCGCAGCAACGCACCGACGTGATGATGCGCCGCGTCGAGGAGATTGTGGGAAAGACTCCGGGCGTCGAATCCATCACCTCCGTCGTCGGCTTCAGCCTGCTCAGCTTCGCCCGCGTCAGCTACAGCGGCTTCGCTTGGATCACGCTGAAGGAGTGGGGCGACCGCGCCGATCGCGCCGAACAGATGCAAGCGATCAAGGCGCGCTTGAACCGCGAGCTCAGCAAGCTGCCGGAAGGCGTGGCCTTCAGCTTCTCTCCGCCCGCGATTCCCGGCGTAGGCACGGCGGGCGGATTCACATTTCTGCTCGAGGACCGCTCCGGACAGGACGTCAAATTCCTCTCCGACAATCTGACGAAGTTTATCGCCGAGGCCCGGAAGCGTCCTGAGATTGCCGGCCTGAGCACCACATTTCTGCCCAGCGTGCCGCAACAGTTCGTGCTCGTCGACCGCGACAAGGTCATCAAGCAGGGCGTGGCTCTCAACGACGTGTACCGGACCGTCCAGGCCTTCATGGGTGGATTGTTCGTCAACTACTTCAACCGCTTTGGACGGCAATGGCAGGTCTACGTGGAGGCCGAAGGCGAATATCGGACGCGCCCTGAGAACGTGGGACTGTTTCACGTCCGCAACAACACCGGCGAGATGGTTCCGCTGGCGACGCTGACGAAATTCGAGTCGCGGACCGGGCCGGAATTTACGGTGCGCTTCAACGAGTATCGATCCGCACAGATTAACGGCGCCGCCGCTCCCGGCTTCAGCTCCCTGCAGGCCATGCAGGCGCTTGAAGAAACATTTGCGACCACCATGCCTCCGGAGATGGGCTACGACTATTCCGGCATCTCCTTCCAGGAAAAGAAAGCCGCGCAAGGCGTGCCAGCCAGCGTGATCTTCGGCTTCTCGCTGCTGTTCGTCTTCCTGATTCTCGCAGCTCTGTACGAAAGCTGGTCTCTGCCGCTGAGCGTCCTGCTGAGTACGCCCATCGCCATCTTCGGCGCATACGGCGTGCTCTGGCTGCGGCGCTTGATCCTGGGCCTGTTTCTGCCGCCCTACATGGTGCAGATCGAGAACGACGTTTATTCGCAGATCGGACTGGTCATGCTGATCGGCCTCGCGGCGAAGAACGCGATCCTCATCGTCGAGTTCGCCAATGAGGAAATGGCCAAAGGACGCTCTGTGAGCGAGGCCGCGCTCGAAGGAGCGCGCCTGCGTCTGCGGCCAATTCTGATGACCTCGCTCGCGTTCATCTTCGGCGTCTTGCCGCTGTGGACCGCCGCAGGCGCGGGCGCCGTCTCCCGTCAGATCATGGGTACCACGGTGATTGGAGGCATGCTCGCCTCCAGCGTGATCGGAATTTTCCTGATTCCCGCGTGCTTCTACGTGGTGAAGAAGATGGCCGGCGCCGGGCAACCGCACACGGCCGGGGAGTTGAAAGGAAGTGAAGCATGAAACGCTCGATTCTCTTGCTCTGTCTTTTTCTCACCGGCTGCATGGTGGGACCGAACTACCACCGTCCCGCGGTAGCCGTGCCGGGCGGATTCCGCGCGCCCGAGCCGCTCCCGGCCGGACAGGCCGAATCGCTCGCCGACACACCGTGGTTCGACGTATTCCAAGATGAGGAGCTACGCGGACTGATCCGGTCTGCCCTGGTCAATAATCACGACCTGCGCGATGCCGTCGCCCGCGTGGACGCCGCGCGCGCCGTCGCGGGCATCACCCGCTCGAGCCAGATTCCGAACGTCGCCGCCGGAGCAGCGCTCGATTTCAACCGGCTCTCGCGCGACGGGGCCACGCGGATCCCACCCACGGTCCTGCCCTCGCAGAATCGCAATTTCGGAGCCGCGGCCGTAAATCTGCTCTCCTTCGAGGTGGACTTGTGGGGCAAACTGCGCCGCTCCACCGAGGCCGCGCGCGCCGACCTGCTCGGTGCGGAGGAGAATCGCAAGACGGTCGCGACACTCCTGGTGAGCGAGGTCGCCGCATCCTACTTCAGCCTTCGGGAGCTCGACGATGCGCTTGAAATCTCTTCGAACACATTGAAGACGCGCGAAAGCTCGCTCGAGCTCGTCCGAACGCGGCAACGGGGCGGCGTCGCGACGCTGCTCGACCTGCGTCAGGCCGAGCAGCTCGTCGATACCGCCGCGCAGTCCATTCCCGCGCTTCAACAGGCCATCGAACAGACCGAGAACCGCATCAACCTGTTGGCCGGCCGGTATCCCGACCATGTGACGCGCGGCAAAACGCTCATCGAACAGGCGCGGCCGCCCCAGGTCCCGGCCGGGTGGACCTCGGGTCTTCTTGAGCGACGGCCCGACATCCGCGCGGCCGAGCAGAACCTGATCGCCGCGAACGCCCGCATCGGCGTCGCGCGCGCGGCATATTTTCCGCAGGTAACTCTGACCGGACTGCTCGGCGGTCAGAGCACGCAACTGGTCAGCCTCTTCAGCGGCCCGCACAGCGACTGGAGCTTTGTTCCGCAAGTCACGCAGCCGGTCTTCAACGCCGGACGCGTGAAGTCCGGCGTGAAGCTCGCCGAGGCGCAACGGGACATCGCCCTGAATCATTATGAGAAGACTATCCAGACGGCTTTCACCGAGGTCTCGAACGCGCTGATCGCGCATCAACGCGTCCGCGAGAGCCGCCAGCGGCAGGAGACGCTCGTCGCCGCGCTGCGCGACCGCACGCGCTTGGCATATATTCGTTATCGCGGCGGCGTGGATACGCAGCTCAACGCGCTTGATGCCGACCGCGATCTGTTCCAGGCGGAGCTGGCGTTGTCAGGCATCCGCTTGAATGAATTGCTGTCAGTCGTCGATCTCTATCGCGCGCTCGGCGGCGGTTGGAAATAATTCACGAAAGGAAAATACAAATGAACTATCGGCTTCTTGGCAATAGCGGTCTGCGAGTCTCCGAGGCGGCTCTCGGCACGATGACCTTCGGCGAGGACTGGGGCTGGGGCTCGGGAAAAGACGAAGCCCGCAAAGTCTACGACGCTTTCCGCGAAGCGGGCGGCAATTTCTTCGACACCGCCAACATGTACACCAACGGAACCAGCGAAGCCTACCTCGGCGAGTTCATGCAGGGACATCGCGAGACCGTGGTGATGGCCACCAAGTACACGAACGCCAATCCTGGAAAAGATCCGAACGCCGGCGGCAACCAGCGCAAAAACATGGTGCAGGCCGTGGAAGCCAGCCTGAAGCGGCTGCGCACCGATTACATCGACCTCTACTGGGTGCATATCTGGGATCAAATCACTCCGGTGGAGGAAGTGATGCGCGGCCTTGACGATCTCGTGCGCCAGGGCAAGGTTCTCTACGTCGGCATCTCCGATGCGCCGGCTTGGTGGATCGCGCAAGCGAACACGATCGCACAATTGCGCGGATGGTCGCCCTTCGTCGGGCTGCAGATCGAATACAGCCTGGTGGAGCGGACCGTCGAACGGGAGCTGATCCCCGTGGCCAAGGCGCTGAACGTCGGCGTGACCGCCTGGTCGCCGCTGTCGAATGGCGTGCTCACCGGCAAGTATCACGGACACGGAAAGGACCAGCCCGGCGAGACCGCGCGCCTGAACAAGGGCGAAATGATGAAGGATTTTATCCCCGAGCAGCAGCGGACCGAGCGCATCGTCGCCGCAGTGAAGAAAATCGCCGATGCGACCGGGCGCAGCCTGGCACAGGTGGCGCTGGCCTGGTTCCGCTACCGCCCCGTGCCCGTGATCCCCATTCTCGGCGCAAGAAAGCTCTCCCAGTTGGCGGACAATCTGGCGAGCTTCGAGCTCTCGCTCACGCCCGATCAGGTAAAGGCGCTGGACGAGGCCAGCCACATCGATATGGGCTTCCCGCACGATTTCTACCAGAAGAACCTGGTCCGCAATGTCACTTACGCCGGGATGCGAGACAAGATTCTGGCATGACCGAGATCGTCCAATTTCTCCAGCGCCACGGATACACGGTGGTGTTCTTCGCGGTGCTGGCCGAGCAGATCGGTCTGCCCTTTCCCTCGGCGCTGGTGCTGATCGCCGCGGGATCGCTCGCCGGCACGGGCGCTCTGAATTTCACTGCGGCGCTGGGGCTTTCCATCGTCGCGTCGCTGGCGGCCGATTTTGTTTGGTACCTGCTGGGCAAGCTGAAAGGCCGGTCGATCTTAAAAACGCTGTGCCGAATCTCGCTCGAGCCCGACTCCTGCGTACGTCAGACCGAGGAGACCTTTGCGCGGCACAGCGTGAAATCGCTCCTCTTTTCGAAATTCGTGCCCGGGCTCGGCACCGTGGCGCCGCCGATGGCGGCGGTGCTGCACGTCGGCGCGGGATCGTTCCTGTTTTACGACGGCCTCGGCGCGACGATGTGGGCCGGCGCGTACTTGCTGGCCGGACTTGTCTTTCGCACCGAAATCGAATGGCTCGGAGAATACTCGCGCAGCATCGGCGCCTCGGTCGTCGAGATCGCCATCGTCCTCGTCGCACTATACGCAGGGGTGCGGTACTACCGGCGGATGCGGTTCTATCGCGAGGTGCGGATGGCGCGGATCTCGCCGGTGCAATTGCGGGCTTTGATGGAATCGGGCGCGCCGACCACGATCGTGGACTTGCGGCATTCGAGCGAGTGGGAAGACGGCAAGATCCCCGGCGCCTTGCTGGCCACTCTCGATGAGCTGGACAAGGAACTGGCGGGCATCTCTCCTGCCGTCGAGATCGTGCTGTATTGTTCCTGACCGGACGAAGCCACGAGCGCCCGTGCGGTGCTCCAACTTCGCAAGCGAGGACTCACGCGGGTGCGACCGCTGGCCGGCGGCTTTGACGCCTGGCGCGACCTCGGCTTTCCGGTGGAGCTGCCGCTGGAACAAGAAACAAGCTAGAATTGGCCCCATGCCGATTCGCAGATTCCGGACCATCGCCATTACCTTGCTCTTCGTGGCCGCAGCCGCGGCGCAAGCGCCGCGCCTCGCCACCGCCTCTGCCGAAAGCGCCACCGCGCTCGATCGCTACATCGCCAAGCCGGACCCGAGCTACAAATATGAACTCGTGAAAATCATCCCGGGCCAGGGCTTCACCGCCTTCGTGCTCGATATGACGTCCCAAACCTGGCGGTCGGCGAACGAAGTCGACCGCACGGTCTGGAAGCACTGGGTGACCATCATCCGCCCGGACAACGTGCAGCACACGAAGTCGCTGCTCTTCATCACCGGCGGCAACAATAACAGCCCGCCGCCCGAATCCGCCGACCGGAATCTGGCGCAGACCGCCCTGCTCACCAAGTCCGTCGTCACCGAATTGCGCATGGTGCCGAACCAGCCGCTCGTCTTCGCCGACGACAAGAAGCAGCGCTCGGAAGACGCGATGATCGCCTACACCTGGGACAAATACCTGCGCACCGGCGACGAGCTCTGGCCGGCGCGGCTGCCGGTGACCAAGGCCGCGGTACGCGCCATGGACACGGTCACGTCGTTCACCGCCAGCGACGCCGGCGGCAAGCTCAAGATCGACGGCTTCGTCGTCGCCGGCGGGTCGAAGCGCGGCTGGACCACATGGACCACCGCCGCGGTGGACAAGCGCGTCGTCGCCGTCATTCCGCTGGTGATCGATCTGCTGAACGTCGTGCCGTCGTTCGAACATCATTTCGCGGCGTACGGCTACTACGCCCCCGCCGTGAACGATTACGAAGAGATGGGGATCATGAAGTGGACGGGCACCGACCAGTACAAGGCGCTGATGAAAATCGAAGAGCCGTTTGAATATCGCCAGCGTCTGGAGTTGCCGAAGTTCATCATCAACGCCGGAGACGATCAGTTCTTCCTGCCCGATTCCTGGCAGTTCTACTACTCCCAGTTGACGGGCGTGAAATACCTGCGTTACATCCCGAACGCCGAGCATTCGCTCGGCGGGTCGGACGCTCAAGACACGCTCCGCGCTTGCTACAACGCCGTCCTGACGCAGGCGGCGCTTCCGCAGTTCGATTGGAACATCGAGAAAGACGGAACCATTCGGGTGAAGACGAAGACCGAGCCGTCGGAAGTGAAGCTGTGGCAGGTCACCAATCCCGGCTCGCGGGATTTCCGTCTCACCACCATTGGAGCGAAATGGAAAGGCGTCACGCTGCCGGCGAACGCATCGGGCGACTATGCGGGCAAAGTTTCGTCGCCGGCGAGAGGGTGGACGGCCTACATGGTGGAGCTGACTTTCCCGAGCTCGCTTCCCGGCGTGCCCTACAAGTTCACGACGGGCGTGAAGGTCACGCCGGATACGATGCCGTTCGCCGACGAAGCGAAAGCCGAGGCCAAACCGCAGGTCACCCCGGCGCGCCGCGCGCCCTGACGATCTCGTGCAGCCGGCTTCGCAAGCCGGACTTTACGGAATCCATCTTCGAATCGGCGGCGGCGTTGTGCACTTCGCGCGGATCGGCCTGATAATCGTATAGCTCGCTCCCGCGCGAGCCCATGTCCCATTCGGTGTAGCGATAGCGTTCGGTGCGGATGGAGTGGCCCATCACCTGTACGCCCGGCCGCGCGCGCAGCACTTGGGTGATCGCCGGTTTGTCCCACGCCGCATTCGGATTCCGCAGCAAGCCTGCCAAGCTACGCCCCTGCAAGTTCGAAGGCGCATGCTCCAGCTCGCAGATTTCCGCCAGCGTCGGGTAGATGTCCAGCAACTCCACGGTGCGCGGCGATCCGCGGCCGCGCGACGTGATCCCCGCGCCGCCAAAGAGCAGCGGAATCCGCGCGGAGTTCTCGAAGTTGGTCATCTTCATCCATTGCCCGTGCTCGCCGAGCTGGTAGCCGTTGTCGCCCCAGAACACGATGGTGGTATCGTCCGCCAGCTTGAGGCGATCAAGCGTATCGAGCAGCTTTCCCACCTGCGCGTCCATGAACGTGATCGCGGCGTAGTAGGCGCGGATCGCTTCGCGTTGCTGCAGGATCGTCATTCCCCAGTTGGCGGGCGTGGTGAAGTAGGCCCACTCGGGCGCCATGGTCATTTCGCTCTCGTCGAAGGGCGGCGGCTGGATCTTGTCGAAGGGAATCCGGTCGAAATATTTCGCGGGAGCGATGTAGGGGCAGTGCGGGCGATAGAATCCCGCGCCGATGAAGAAGGGCTCGTTGCGATGCTCTTCGATCATCTGGACGACGGCGTTGGCGAGAATCCCATCGGTGTGCTCGTCGTCGCCGGCGCTGGAAGCGTTAAAGCAAATGGCCGATCCCAGGCCGCGCCCGGGCGTGTAGTTCGTCAGGATCGCTTCTTCCTTGGTGTGATCTACGCCGTTCGGATTCACGACCTTGTGCCACGACGGCTTGTCGTCGAGTCCGTCGGTGCCGATTTGTCCGGGGACGCCGTAGTGATAGATCTTTCCGGCGCGCGCCGTATAGTATCCGTTCTTCTGAAAGAGCTGCGGCAAGGTCACGACGTCGGGGAAGGTCTCGCGGAAGTGCTTCTGCAGGTCGTAGACGCGCGTGGTGTCGGGCGCGAATCCGGTCAGCAGCGACGAGCGCGACGGACTGCAGAGCGGGAACTGGCAGTAGGAGCGATCGAAGCGGACGCCGCGGCGGGCGATGCGGTCGATGTTCGGCGTGCGGACAATCGGATGCCCATAGCAGCTCAGGCAATTGTTCAGATCGTCAGAGGCGATGAACAGAACGTTCTTGCGCCGCTTCGGCGCTGCCACAAACGGCGCCGCTGCCGCCGCCGCACTGGCTTTCAGAAATCGCCTTCGGGTGGTCACGCCGCCAGCATACACCATTCCCGATGCCAACTCGCAACGGAGACAGGGCCATTGGGGAGGTATTGCCAGTCTGTCAGGATTGAGTTACCCTGATGAAAGGATGAAAGGCCTCACCATCAAGCTCCCCGAGAATGCCTTGCGCGAGTTGCGGCGGCAGGCTCACGACAGCGGGCTGAGCGTCGCAGCGCTCGTTCGCAGCCGCCTGGAGGTCCCGCCAGGCAGTGGAAACGCCTCGTTCCATGCGATCGCCTCGGACTTGGCCGGCACGTTGGCCGGTTCGCGAAGATCGGCGACCAATCAACGGCGGCGATTCCAGCGGTCATGACCCTGGGCATGACAAGGCTTTCAGAAACCGCCTTCGAGAAGTCATGGGGCTCCTCCGGGGTCAGGATACACTAACAACCGGGTCGTGCATAATGTTGAGGCATTTCGGTCCCTCATTTGCGTTCGTTCCCCGTTTTTGGCTTGCCTTGGCATAGAACGTTATGGTAGAAAAATGGTTTATGGACGGGTTCAGTTCATTCCTGCTGAATGTTTCCGCCAGTTTGGCGGCCACCGTCATCTATCTCTGTGTCGAGGCCCTTTTCAGAAAAAATCCGTCCGCCCGCACGTGCCAAGCCCCGGCGGGGCTGCACTTTCGAAAAAAAAGTAGTTCGAGCGTACGATCACGTACGTCTGGGGAGGGGTTAGCTCTCGTCAAAGCTGCTGCCGCAATATGTCTGTGCCTCATGGCCATAGGCCTGTTAGAGGTACTCACCCGCACTCACGCGGGCGGGATCAGAGCGCATTGCTCCATTTAGATCTTGGTCCAAGACAAGCGAACCAAAAGGCCCAGGCAGTCACCTGCTCCCAGAAGAAATGGCGCACAGCGCTCCGACACGGCCGGCTCTGGACACTCCTACACGCCCTCCTCGTCTGGTTGATCAAGTCTCAACTGGCGAGCCCGCTGAAGAACCTCGTAAACCCTCAGTATCGAGTTCTCCGGCTTCGATTTGCCATCTCTGTCGACCATCTTCCAATGGAGTCGAACTCGCAGTTGGTCTCCTTCCGCAAACTTGTACTTGCGGTGATGGACACTTTGCCAGAACTCTGCATCTTTAATGCTCGCAACGAGCATTGAGCCTCGTTCGAAAAAGGTCCACTTTGGGCCCTCTCGAAAGGATAGCTTCGAGACAATGAGCACGGCATCCCTCTCGCCCTCCCGCTCGGCTTCGCCAGCCTCTAGTTGCAGGCTGGCTGGGTCGAAGGCGGGCGCGTCGCCCTTCTCGATCAGAATGGGCTCACCGTCGCCTTCGGCATCGCGGGGCTTGATGGATATCCGCTCAATACCCGGCTCGAGAACCGGCCCAACGACACGGCTCAAGGCCTGCCGCAAGAGCGAATCGTTCATGAAGATATTTATTGTGTTCGACACCGTCTTCTTCTGACCGAGAAACACGAGATCGACGTTGTTGCGAGATTGAGTGATCTTTTCTGGCTTCCCACCTTTTAGCCATTTCAATATCTTGATCAGCGACTCCTTCTTACTCCATACGATCCCGATCGCGACCGCGAGTTCGCTGGCGCTGAGGAAAGGGTGGGCAGTAATCAACCCGCGAGCTGTCTCAATGATGTCTTGTACGAGCTGTACGTTGACATCAAATGATCCGGCGGCAAACTTCGACTCGACAAAGACCCTAGCTTCACTCGCGTCACCATTAGCCAGCTCGTTGGCGCGTGTGAACACATCGCTGAAAGCTGCGAGTGTCGTGCCAAGGACCTCGGCATTAATCTTCCCTCCCCGCAGAGCTTCGCCTTCAAAAACCAACTGTAGCTCGGTAGAATTCATTGATAGATAGCCTCTCTTGATCGATAGGCGTTCCGGGATTGAAACCCGAGTATAACGCGATCGCCCTGTTAACTCCAATACACTCTGACCTTCTCGCCAACACTTGGTCCAGATAGAATGAGAAATCCGGCCATAAAACTCGGCCGGCACGGGCAACGAGGCCGAAGAAGACGTGCGCGAGCAGCCAACTAGAGAGATCTGTGGTATAAATACAGTTCAGTTAGGAGGCCCCTGGCATAGGGCGTGTATTTGAGCGGACTCTGCACGACCTCCGGAAACACGATGGACCAGGTTCTTTTGCCGTTTGGCGATATCGTTGATAGGTTGACCGTCCACGAGCTATATCGGCGTCATATTCCTCATCTCCACGACCAGTCGGCACACGAGATGTATCGACTTGCGTTCGACCACGAGCAGCGACTCAAGTACGAAGTCAAGATGGATCTTCATCGACGCATGATCGAGATTAACGGGCAAATGTGGCCGCTTGAAGCTCGTCTACGGCAACTGGACTCCAGCGCTCTCGAAGAGGCGGGGCGTATAGCTCTCCAACTAAGAGAGCTCAATCGGATCCGGAACGCAATTAAAGACGAATGCACTCGCGCGGCAGGAACGTCTACTGTGGAGAGCTGCTGACCGCGAAGCCAAGACTGTAGACCGGTTACTAGACGCAATCGAGTATGATCCGATATCGGCACGAGACAGCACATGAATCCCGTTTGCATGGGCGATCATTTTTGCAGCAAGCTGTTGCCTTGGGCTGGAAGAATGCCACCGCCACCTGCGTAGACCGCCCACGCATACAACGCTCCCAGCAAGTGCCTCCCCCTTTCCGGGAGGAGGCGATCCAGCCCGCCAGCTTCAATAATTGATACGGAAACCTGTGAGCAATGCAGGAAAACGAGATGATCCAATTCCCAGGCATCCCTTGGGCGCGTAGGTTGAAGCGTGATTTGCGATGCCGTCAACTTCGTTTTGAAACAGCAGTAGAAATTAAGGTCCCGACCATACCGTAGATTGTACGCGGCGGCAAGAAACGGTATGTCAAACCCCGGCACGCCACAAGCGAGGTTTCCAACTGTGTCTACGCTAATGTCCTCTCGTTTGATCCCGGTCTCCTCCCACAGCTCGCGGAGCGCCGCATCGCGCAGATTCGATTCCCCATCCTGTACCGCGCCATTGAGAGAACCAGCCATGCTGCCAATACCATGGCCGACGTGCCCGGAACGTCTCTGAAGGATGAAATACCCGTCAGCCGACATCAGGAGGCCTGTAACGCTGATGTGCATCGAGTATCGTTTCGAACAGTGCGAAGGCTCGCGAAGCGACAACTCCCCGGCGTCCCAATCGTGGCCCTCAAATAGTCTTCGCATGTCTGGCAGTATTCCGGGCGCGACGAGGTTTACGACGTGTTCTCTGCAGAGATAGTCACTATATCGCGACGCGGCGCATACAACCGTGCAAACACCTGTCCTGCGTTGCTGTTCATTTAGGGCGAGGCAACGCAGACCCACTTCGTTCGAGGACCCTTGATAATACCGCTTCTGGACTGCTCTAGTTCGCCACTTGAGGAAGCCGTTCCAATCCAAGCCAACCGCCGCTGCCTCCGACGTGAGAACCGATCCAGAATCCTTTTGTTTCTGTGCGAGAGTGCAAAACGAGATAGCCTTTGCTGGAGGAATGAGGAAATAGATTGGAACACCGGGCATCGGCATTCGACTAATCTCTTCGCTCTTCAACCTCCAACGATAGGCATGAAACACTTCCACGTCGGTCGGACGGACCTCGTTTGCCGAGTACCGCGATGTCTCCATCGCTTCCACGACCTCTTGTTCCTTTACGACGGATTCCGTCCTGAGGCTGCGATACGCGTCAAAGATAATGTAGATGCTGCCCCCGGCAAACAAGAAAGTCCCCCAGGCCAGCCACTTGATCAACAACTCATCCCCAGCGAAGAAGATGTTCAATGCGTGCAGGAGACTCCAGTACACAGCGATTGCCATGGAGGAGGCCAAGGTTAGAAACGCAACCTTTACCCAAGCGTTCATGCCGTTCACCAAGCGGATGAGGAGATTCCAGAATTTGATAGCGACGGTTGCGCCGCCCTTTAGACTAAGGCCGAGTGAAAGAGCCAAGAGGAACAGGACGACCCACCTCACGGGACCAAGGCTCCTGAGGTATTCGTCCCACGCAACCAGCGAAACCAGAAAAACATTCCACAGACGATGAGTTGCTGGAAAAATCCCTGCCAACATCGGAAAAATCGGCTGCGCACCCAGTAGGCCGAGTACGATGATTACGAATGTGCCGAGCTTGTATACATTCAACCGCGTGCGTGCTTTGGAAGGCGAGCTTCCCGACAATTTGAGAGGATCGGGGACGATCTTGGAAGACCCTGAGTGCCCCTCCTCTCCAGGATCAGGCTGGTAACTGTGATTAGCCCAGCGAATTGGATCAACCCCGCAGCATTTCTCAACGTATTGCAACGTTGACTCCAGAAGGTCCGAACACCGGCTCGAGTCCAAGAGAACTGCTTCATCGAAAGGCTTATAACGTTCGACGAGTCTTCTTACCTTTTCCGTGGTCAAATCGGTGGCAGCATGTTCGGCAAGGTCCCTATGCGAAAACCTCTGCAGGGCGACGTTCGTTGGGCAAATGCACTGCACTACATACAATGGCACATTAAGTCGGGCTGCCATGGCTGCAACTTCGGCACGATGTTCCTTCGGCATGTAAGTCGCGGAAAAGACTACCGACCGTTCCTTCAATAATTCCCTTGCCCCTTGAAAGTGCATTACGCGATAGGCAGCGTTCCTAAGTGGCTTTCCGTTCAGTGGCCCAGGCAGAATCGTCTTTCGGACGGTGTCCATCTCAAAGCAACGAAAGTCCCCCCTCGCCGCACTAAGGCACTTGAGGAGTTCAGACTTGCCTGAGCACGGAGGGCCACAGATGACCAAAATGAAATGCCGACACATTGAATTCTCACAGTGTACAACAGTTATCTTGGAGAGCTAGGCTGGCCCCGCTCGACACATAATTGGATTCGCCGACAACGTCGGGTTAAAAAGGGGCTGGGCTGCGCAGCACACGTCGTACCGCATACTGTTGGTGTTGCGATGTCAAAGTCCCAATGCTGCGCAACCGGGAGTCCGCGCCGTTCGTGCGCACCAACGGACGTGTGCCTCGAACAAGCCAAAGGCTCGGCTCCCGCCGTCCAAGCGTGCTTTGGTCCGGCGCTCGGGTTCGTCCTTCTCTGATAAGATCGACTCTTGCCTCGCCGAATCCTCGCGCTGTTTTTCCTGCCTCTGGCGTGCGCGGCCCAGATTGATCCGCAGCGCGCGACGGAGACTTTCAACCTCGCGAAGACCCTGTGCGAGCGCGACGGCGGCCGGTTGTGGAAGATCTCGTTGTGCGGTCCCATCGTGATCGCCGATCCGGCCACCAAAACGATCGTGACAAACCAGCCTGCGCCGGAAGGCCCCCGGCCGTCCACTCTGGGCTACGCCAACAGCGCGACGGAGTGGGGCGGCACGCGCTGGACCACCATTTCCTGGCCGTTCCTCGTACGCTTACAAGAGGTAAAAGGTCTGCTCCTGATCCACGAGTTGTTCCACCGGATTCAGCCGCAACTCGGCCTGTTTGTAGACGACATTCCGAGCGATCATTTGGAGACGCCCGAAGGCCGCTATTGGATGCAACTGGAATGGAAAGCGCTGAGCCGGGCGCTCGACTCGTCCGGCAAGGCGCGCTCGGCGGCGGTGGGAGAAGCCTTGGCGTTTCGTGCCGCGCGCCGCGACCGGTTCCCCGGCGCGGCCGCGAGCGAGCACGGATACGAAATCGGTGAAGGTCTCGCGCAGTACACGGGAACCGTGGTCTCCGCCGATTCCCGAGCTGCGGCCGTGCGTTCTGCCATCGAACAACTCGCTGGGGCTGCTATCGAGCCCACGTTCGTTCGCCAATTCGCCTATCCGACGGGAGTTGCCTATGGAGTTCTGCTCGACGATTACGCTCCGGGTTGGACACACCGCATCAAGTCTAGCGACGATTTTGGAAAGTTGATCGAACCGTTCGCGGCCGTCGTGTCCGCGAAGGATTTGGAAGCCGCCGCGCGGTCCTATGGCGGGCCGGAGATCCGCGAGCGGGAAGCGAAGCGCGATATCGAGCACCAAGCCCGCGTCGCCGAACTGCGCCGCCGTTTTGTCGAAGGGCCGATCCTGATCCTGCCCCGCGGCCGGGGCGCTACCTTCCAGTCGGCCGGGATCACTCCGATTCCCGGCGAAGGCACGGTCTATTCGGTATATCGGACGGTGGGACCATGGGGCACGCTCGAAGCGTCGACCGTTCTCGTGGACATGGATCGCGCGAGACTCATCGTTCCAGCTCCACCGATACTGGAGGGCAAAACGCTTAAAGGCGACGGCTGGACCGTTACGATCGCGGAGGGCTGGACTGTCCGGCCCGGCCCTCGCGCAGGCGATTTCCAATTGGTTCAGGATCGCTGAGACAGATTTGGCTCAGGCGACCCACGCCCGCTCGCGCCCTCCTGACCGCCGTGGCCATTTCCAAGGACGTACCACAGTGCGATCGGTCTTGTCGATGCGGTCCACTTTCTGATGGAGTTTCTTGTTGTTGTAACTGACCCCAGTTGTCATCGGTAGGCCGGCCAATCGCTGCCGCGATGGCTCGTAGCATCATCGGATGCGCCACCTTCACCGTAATCAGCGTCGCCGCTGCGTTCAGTTCCTGTACACCATGGTGGCTCCGCTTGCACTTATTCATTCAAACAGAGCGCTCACATTGTCAGAACGACACGAAAGGTTGCGTCGCCGCTGATCATGCGGGCATAAGCTTCCCCTGCTTTCTCGAGCGGGTAGGCCTCAACCATCGCGCGCACGCCGGTTACCTCGGAGAAGCGCAGGGCATCCTCTGAATCCGGGGGAACGTCCCGTCCTTCGTGACGGCGTCGCTGTGGCAAATTCCGCACGCCTGTACCTTGATGCGTACTTGCCCCTGAGTGGGCTTCGGGATCTCGCGTTCGACGATCTCGAATTCGCCTCCCGGGCGTGAAATCTGCGCGGCTTTCATAAAATGCTCCTTGTTTAACTTAACCAACCGTGCCCGAGGACGCTGCTTATGTCAACCAACAACCCGCTCCCACTGAAAAGTGTATAGTTGCGAAAAACGTAGCACCAGGGTTTACCGCGCGGCTGAATCCGTCGCGCACACGGGCATTGCCTCCCGGAAGGCGTTCTTGAAGCCATAAATCGGTCGCTTGACGGGACTTGAAGAATAACATGCATGACAGGGCGCTTTCTGCAGTACAATGGACGAAGCTAAGAATTCTTGGTATGGGACGAAAGAGCGACAAGAACAGCGCACTGCCGGAGCCCCTGGACATGTTGATCCTGAAGATTCTCAGCCGCGGGAGTCTCCACGGATACGCAATCGTCCGGGCCATTCACCAAACCTCGGGCAACGAAATCCTGATTGAAGAGGGTTCGCTGTACCCCGCGCTGCAGCGCCTCGAAGCCAATGGTTGGATTGACGGCGAGTGGGGGTTCTCGCCGGCAAACCGCCGGGCACGAACTTATACGCTAACGGCAAAAGGCAAGAAGCGGCTGAACCGGGAACGAAGGCGATACGAACAAGTGACGCTTGCGATCGCCCGATTGATGGCACAGGAGTGAGTGATGCTTATACGACGACTACTCTACTGGGTACGGGCCGGCAAACGCCAAGCTGAGCTGCGGACCGAGATGGAGTCGCATCTTGAAGAGAAGATATTGGAATTGCGGGAGGCGGGTATGCCGGAGCCGCGCGCGAAGGCTGAGGCACATCGCCTGTTTGGAAGCATGGCCCTGAAGCAGGAGGAGTCGCGTGAGATCTGGATCGCCCGACAGTGGTCAGCCCTTGCACAAGACGTGAGTTACGGTATCCGGGTATTGCGCCGTTCTCCGCTTTATGCCACCGTCGCGGTCCTGATCCTAACGCTGGGCGTCGGCATTAATTTGGCGGCGTTTCACCTCGTCAATGCGATCGCTTTCCATCCCTATGAAGTAAGGAATGCGGACGTTCTGGTCCGGTTGCTCGATGTGAATCGCGCGGGCGAGTTCGATTCCTTCTCCCGTGCGGAGGCGGCATTCTATCGCGAATATGCCGCGTCTTTTGCTTACATCATTGAGGAGAGCGATGGTGTGAACGTGTCTGTTGAGGATGAACCGGAACCGATACGATTGACCTTCGTTTCTAGCTCCTATTTCACCGATTTGGCGACGCTGCCGGTCGCGGGGCGCCTGCTGATCGCAAGCGACGCGCAACCAGGCGAACCTCCGGTAGCGGTCCTTGGGTTTGCGGAATGGCGAAGCCGATTCGGTAGTGACCCTGAAGTCATTGGGCGCGCCATTCGCGTGAATGGCAAGCCGGTAAAGGTCGTTGGCGTGGCCTCTGCCGAATTTAACGGCCTCCAGAAGGGGTTCAAGGGTATTACGGCGATCTGGCTCCCACAACAGCTACGAAACTACGTTTCCCGGGACGCAATCCCTGACAAGGGGCGCGAGCAATACGATGCTCACCTATACGGCCGCCTGAAAGCTGGCTTTACACGCGCAGGGGCCGAAGCAGAACTGGATTCGCTTTCAATGCGTTTTCGCGAGACGGGCCCGAACACTCATCCGACAGAGCACGTCCGAGTGGCGCCACTAGTTTCGGAGACTTTGCGGTTCGAGCCCGACGTAGCGGTATTCCTTTCTTTGCTCTTTTTGATTCTCCTTTCGGCCTGTGCGAATCTCGGCAATCTTCTGCTCGCTCGCGGGTTAGCCAGGCAGCGGGAGATCAGCATGCGTCTGGCGCTGGGGGCCAGCCGGTGGCGAGTCATACGCCAGTTAGTTACCGAGAATATGATGCTTGTCACGGTTGGCGGGTCAACCGGAGCGGTGGCCGGATACTTTGCGGCAAGGCTTTTCATCGCGATGACCATCGTGCCGCCTGGGCTGCGTATCGTGATGGACTGGTGGATGTTGGTCGTCAGCGTAGGGATCGCGCTCTTCACCGGGTTAGCGTTCGGCCTCGCGCCTGCATTCCAAAGCGTCAAGAAAGGTCCCCGGCTCGCGCGCGCGAGGCTGACGCTCGTGGCGGCGCAGGTTTCCGTGAGCTGCGTCTGCCTCATCCTTTCCGTGATGCTGAGTCGTGCGGGCCGTCGGCTTGAGACGATCGACTCGCGTGTCGACTCTCGGAGAATGCTCGCCATAAAGTGCGACATCCTGCGCGCCAACGTCTCCGACACGGATGCAGAACGCACCATTTACCAGCTCGAAAACGAGATGAGCCAGCTGCCCGGCATAGATATGGTTGCCAGCGTCGGGCCGAGGTTTCGGTTTGAATCGGACGGACAGCGGATCTTGTGGACCGGCGTGGCGCCGTCTTATTTTCGGCTGATGAACCTCCCTGTCGCACGCGGACGGCTATTCCGTAGCAGTGAGAGAACCGTCACCGCCGTAAGCGAATCCTTAGCGCGCGCCATGTGGCCCAACCAAGATCCTTTGGGCAAGATACTCCGGGTTCGCGGCGTGGAACGGATTGTCGTCGGCGTCGTCGGAGACAGCGGACTCGGACCGCTTGATTCCGGCGCGCTGGAAGCTTACGGCCCAATCGAAAAAACGGATCTTGACGCTTTGACATTATTTCTCCATACGGCAGCGAATCTGCCGGCGCCGGTGGGTGGTATCCGGAAGGTGGCCGAGCGCATCGGCGTCAGCGCATCACTCGTTTCTGTCAAGAAGGCGCTGGGAATTCCGACGGATGATCCTGGCGCAGTTCTGATCGGCACCCTGGGAGGATTAGCGACGCTCCTGGCGCTCATTGGTCTATTCGGCATGACGTCGTTTGCCGTCGAACAGAGGAGAAGGGAAATCGCGATCCGAATCGCCATGGGCGCTCCGTCCGGAGCGATTCTGCGGGCGGCGTTCGCGCAGCCGCTCGTTGCCCTTCTCGCCGGCGCATTCGGCGGGCTGGCGCTAGCCGTTATTGCCGCGATGCTCCTGCGAAGCCAACTGTATGGCCTGGCTCTGCTTGATCCAGCCAGCTATGCAACCGCGTTGGCATCGCTCGGCTTTGTGACAGCGCTTGCGATTCTGGCGCCTGCTCGAAAGGCGCTTCGCATCGATCCAGCAAGCGCCCTACGCGCGGAGTGAAGGGAGCCAATATGGAAATGTATAGTTGCGAAAACGGCAGGAGGAAGGGAGGTAATTCCCTTCCTTTCATCGGGATGATCCTCCTACTTGGCAATAGGAGGAAGGTAGGAGGAAGCCCCCGGCCTACGCCAAGATCCTTTGCCGGACGCCGGACACCGCGGAGCTAGTGGTTCACTTTATAAGTCATCACGGCAGACTGACCCGCGTTCACGTTGCTGTCGCCGCCGTAGCTGGCCTTGATGGAGTGATTTCCCTGCGCCAGAGTGGACGTTGAGAATACTGCCGTTCCGCCACTGACAGCGGCGGTTCCAATCACTGTGGAACCGTCTAGAAACTGTACGGTGCCGGTGGCTGACGCCGGTTGTAGTGTGGCTGTAAAGGTCACAGTCTGGCCGCGCACAGATGGGCTCGCCGGGTTGGCGCTCAACGTGACCGATGCATTTGCCTTGTTCACGGTTTGCGTCAGCGGGCTCGAGGTACTCGAAGCATTTGCGGAATCCCCTCCGTAGACCGCCGTTAGCGAATCCGTGCCCGCGGGCAACACGCTTGTTGACAACTGTGCGTGTCCGCCGCTGAGGGCGGCGGTTCCCAGAAGCGTGCTGCCGTTGAAGAATTGCACCGAGCCGGTCGCCGCCGTCGGCGATACCGTCGCTGTAAGCGTTACGGCGTTCCCATACGTGGAGGGGTTGGCACTGCTGGCCAGACTCGTGGTTGTAATAGCTTTGACCACTTGGGATACGGGGCCCGAACCGCTGGCGGCGTAGCTGGCATCGCCGCTGTACGTCGCCGATAGGGAATCCGTCCCTGTGGGAAGATTGCTCACCGTCAACTGGGCTTGGCCGCTGGTCAGGCTGACCGTACCCAAGGAAGCTCCACCGTTGAAGAATTGTATGGTCCCGCCGGCCGCCGCGGGCGTAACCGATGCGCTGAGCGTAACCGCCGATCCGGACAGGGAGGGATTCGGTGAGCTGCTCAGGCCGGTGGTAGTGGAAATCTTGTTGACCACCTGAGAAACAGCCGAGGAAGTGCTGGGCGCATTATTGGGATCGCCACTGTAGGTCGCAGTCAACGAACTGGTCCCCACGGGCAGACTGCTGGTGGCCAACTGCGCTTGACCGCCACTGACATTGACCGATCCGAGCGATGCCGCGCCGTTGAAGAACTGCACCGTCCCTGTCGCAGAGCTTGGCGCAACCGTCGCCGTCAAGGTCACATTGGCGCCGGAAAC
>CAZRND010000044.1:0-20631 GCA_964601345.1 uncultured Acidobacteriota bacterium
CTTGATGAGCGGATCTATTCGCAGCTCACCAGCGATCATCCCATCGATCTTTGCCGCTACCAGGTGGCCAATTGCTACATGGGCCGCTCGGGACTCATCAACAGCGGCGGCGCATCCGGAGCCAACGACTTTTCGGAAGCGGTCATCACCGCAGTCATCAACAAGCGAGCGGGCGGCATGGGACTGATCTCCGGGCGCAAAGCCTTCCAGCGTCCAATGAAGGACGGGGTCAGCCTGCTCAACGCCATCCAGGATGTGTACCTCAGCCCGGATGTCACCGTTGCCTAGGCTTGCCGACGACCACGGTCGGCTGCGCATTCTCGCCATCGACCAGCGCGCCGTGCTGGTCAAGGCCATCGCTCAGGATCGGAAGATAGCAACCACGGAGGTCCCACGGGCCGATGTGGTGCGTTTCAAGCGCGCCGTAGTCGAGAATCTGGGACGCTGCGCCTCGGCCGTCCTGATTGACGACGAATACTCCATTCCCGATTGTCTGGACGTTATGCCGCGCGGCGCCGGTCTGCTCTTCCCGGCCGAGAACAGCGAGTACGAAAGGGCCGGAGCGCAAAACCGCGAGTACCGTGAAAGGCTGAGTTGGAATGTCGACAAGGTGCTTGCGGCCAAACCCGACGGCATCAAGCTGGTCTTGCACTATCGCGGCGACGGCGATCCGGAGATTCGCCGCCACCAGCAATCGATCGCCCGGCAGGTTGGCGAATTCTGCCGCCGGCACGGTCTTGTTTTCGTCCTCGAGCCGCTTACGTATCCGCTCTTCGACGACGAGTTTTCATCCGTGGAGACCTGGGCCCGGCGGCGTCCCGGGATCATCATCGACTTTGTCAAAGAACTGTCGAAGCCGGAGTACGGTGTCGGGCTGCTGAAAATCGAATTCCCCGCGGACCTCGACGTCTTCAGCCCCGCCGAGGTGCGCGGCTACTGCGCGCAGGTGCACGCTGCGACGTCGCTGCCCTGGGCGCTCTTGAGCATGGGCGTGCCGGATGGCGTCTTCGCTTCGCAACTCCAATACGCGATGGAAGCGGGCACCCGCGGTTTTGTGTGCGGAAGGTCCATCTGGAAATCGGCGATCCCGTTTCTAAGCGATCCCGCCGCGCTGAAGCGGGAACTTCAGACTGCCTGCCTCGCCAATTTCGAGCGATTCAACGCTATCCTCAACCGCGGTTGAGTTTTTCGCGGATCAATTCTTCGACGTCGTCGATCTTCTCGTCGAGGAGATTCAGCTTGCGCGACAGACCCTGGATCTCCGACTCGGCGCGGCGGTTCACGTCGTAGTCGAGCTCGCCGCGCACACGGTCCTTTTGATCCTGACGGTTCTGGCTCATCATGATCACCGGCGCCTGAAGGGCGGCGAGCATCGATAGAAACAGGTTCAGAAGAATGAATGGGTAGGGGTCCCAAGCCTTGGAACCCAAAATCACGTTGATACCCGAATAGACCACCAGGACAATGCCGAAGGTAATGATGAAGGCCCACGATCCTCCGAACTGGGCGACCGAGTCGGCAATCCTCTCGCCGATGGTCGACCCTTCCTCGATCACCTCATTCGGGTTCCGCATGGAGCGGGACCGCACCAGCCTCTGCGCGGCATGAAACTGGCGGCCCAGCACCGCCAGCATGTCCATGCCGGCGTGCGGCTTGCGTTCGAGCAGAACGCTGATGTCCTCCCGCCCGACTTCCACGCACGTGGCCTCTTCGAGCGCGATCGCGCTGGTTTGGTGCGGAGTTTGATCGAGCATCGAGGCGAATCCGAAGAACTCGCCCTCGCCGGGTTCATCGACGACGATCTCCTGACCGTCGTCGTCCACGGTCGTGATCCGGACCTTGCCGGAGACCAGGACGAAGGCCTGCCCGCTGTTGTCCCCCGCCTTGTATATGCGCTGCCGCGGCGCGAACTTCTTTAGCTCGACCTGCGCGGCCAGGACGGCCAGCTCATCGTCGTCCAGGAGAGCGAATAGCGAAACATTCCTGAGCACTTCGGGAGTGCAAGACATGGTTCACCTCACGATGCAAAATGGTTAGGGACGTACCGCGCCTTCGATTTCCGCCACGCCTTTCTTTCCTTCTTGAGGAACTGCGCCCAGGAGCGTCTTCACACCCGACTTGAGCAGAACCGTCTCACCGGGACCTTGAAAAAAGGTGAATCCCGCGCGGTCTTTCCACGCCAGCGGCCCGCCCAGCTTCCGGCCCGCCTTTAACGTTTCGTCGTGGATGCGAGTTACCATCTTTTCGTACTGCGCATCTCCTTGCCGGTATCCGGAGAAATTTCCCAGATCGGTGCTCGCGGCGAAGACCACGTCCACGCCGGGCACCGATGCGATCTTGTCGGCCACGTCCACGCCGATAGGCGTTTCGATCATCACGCAAATGAACATGTTGTCGTTGATGGTCCTGCGATAGTCGCTGCCCCAGAGTTCGCCATACTGGCCGTTGCCCTGGCTCCGGCGTCCTTCGGG
The DNA here is from genome assembly GCA_964601345.1 of uncultured Acidobacteriota bacterium. Lineage (GTDB taxonomy): Bacteria > Acidobacteriota > Terriglobia > JAJPHL01 > JAJPHL01 > CAZRND01. The sequence goes on from CAZRND010000044.1 coordinate 2,472, forward strand.
GGGATACTTGGCCCACTTGACCGTATCCCTTGCCTTCTCGACGGTGTCCACGGTGGGAACGATGATGCCGAGCGCGCCGATGTCAGTGGCTTTCTGAATGTCGCTCTCCGTGGCGTCGGGTACGCGGATGAAGGGCATGGCCGGCGCGCCGCGGCAGGCCCAGATCATCTTGGCTACGTCGGAGTAGGTCAGCGGGCTGTGCTGCATTTCAATCCAGAGGAAATCGAATCCGGAGTTGGCCATGGCGCAGTAGATATTCGCGTCCGGCGACATGACGGTCCCGCCGATGATCGGCTTGCCCGCCCTCAGCTTCGCCAAGGCCGTGTTGTAAATCTTGACCGGCGCGGTTTGCTGCGCCTGCATTCCCCAAACCACCATGAGGCACAACAGCAGGACGAATCGTTTGTTAGCCATGAATTCCTCCTTGAAATCGTCTGAGAGGATACTAGCATCGAATGCCTCAGCCAACCAACGCCAGTCTTTTGACTCGTCATGCGATACTCTTGGCAGGGAGGATCCGATGAAGTTATCACGCCGTGATTTGAGCTTCGTGCTTCCGGCACTGGCCGCCGGAGCTTTCGCGCAGGAAAAGACTACTCCGCGGTTGCCATCGAAAGTGTACCATCACCCGCAAATCGCCTACTCCGGCGACGAAAAGAAAAAAGCGCGGCGGTTCTTCTATGGATCTGTGCACTCGGGGTTCAACCTGGAGATGCATGAGACCATTCTCAGCCCGGGCATCGAGACGCACCCTCCGCACAAGCACGAGCATGAAGAGATAATGGTCGTCTTTGAAGGCGCGCTGGAGCGATACCTCGAGGGCTCGTGGGAACCCGTCGAAACCGGCTCGGTGATCTTCATGGGATCGAACCAAATGCACACGGTTCGCAACAGCGGCAAGGTTCCGGCCCGCTATTACGTCATTGAGTTGCGCGGAAATCCGGGAATTCCGGCATGACGCGAGCGTGGGCTCTTCTGGCGCTGGCCGCGCTCGCTGCGGACTGGCCGCAGTTTCGCGGACCGAACGGGACCGGCCTCTCCTCCGACACCAACCTGCCGGTGGAGATGACGCCGGAGAAAAACGTCGCGTGGAAGACCGCGATTCCCACCGGATTCTCGGACCCCGTGCTCGTCGGCAGCCGCATCTTTCTCACTGCCGTCGAGCAGGAAGTCCTGCTGACGCTCTGCCTCGATCGCGCCACAGGCAAGATCCTCTGGCGGCGCGAAGCGCCGCGTCCGCGCAAGGAGATCATGCACAAGCCGAATTCTCCGGCCTCGCCGAGCGCGGCGAGCGACGGGCAATCGGTCTTCGTCTTCTTCGGCGACTACGGCATGCTCGCCTACGGAATGGACGGCGAGGAGCGCTGGCGATTGCCGCTCGGTCCTTTCAACAATCAGAATGGACATGGATCGTCGCCCATTGTGGCGGGTGATCTCGTCGTCCTAATCTGCGATCAGGACACGGATTCGTATCTGCTCGCGGTGGACAAGAAGTCGGGCAAAGTGCGATGGAAGGTGGATCGCCCTGGAATCACGCGCGGTTACAGCACACCCGTTCTTTGGCGGGGGCAGTTGATCGTCACGGGCGCCTACGAGCTGATTTCCTACGACGCGAAGACCGGCGCGAAAATCTGGTGGGTAAACGGAACGGCCTGGCAGACCAAAGGCGTGCCGGTCGTTGCCGACGACACGATCTACATCAATACTTGGGAGACGGGCGGCGATTTCGAAACGCCTCCCACCGTCGATCCTTGGGACGTCGTGACCGCACGGCTCGATACCGACAAAGACGGCCGCTTGAGCCCGGCCGAGGCGAAGCCTCTCTTCCGGAACGGCTTTTACGACTACGACCTGAACAAAGACGGATTCCTCGACGCCGCGGAATGGGAAGCCTACAAGCGGCTGCGCGCAGCGGCAAACAGCGTGATGGCGATCCGCCCGCAAGGCAAGGGGGACCTGACGTCACAAGTGATGTGGCGTTACCGCAAGTCGCTGCCGAATGTGCCCTCGCCGTTGCTCTACGGAGGCGCTCTCTTCCTGGTGAAGGACGGCGGCATCGTGACGACGCTGAATCCCGCGACCGGCGAGGTCGTCAAGCAAGGCCGCATCCCCGGCGCGACGGAGCAGTTCTGGTCGTCGCCCGTGGGCGCGGACGGTAAGGTCTACATGCTCAGCCAAGGTTGCAAGCTCGCCGTGCTCGCCGCGCAGCCGCAATGGGAAGTGATGAAGCTGAACGACCTCGACGATGAATGCTTCGCCACGCCGGCTATCGCCGACCAAAGCCTCTACGTCCGCACGAAAAACTGGCTGTATAGCTTTCGCGAGAAGGAACCACAAACAGCCGCGAAGAAACCGTTTCAGGAACAAGGAACCTCGACCATCAAGTACGGTGTCAACAAAGACGGCCAGGAGACGGTCGAGATCGTTAACGTTGCCTACGATGTCACCGGCACAAACATACCCGGGCGGCCGCCGCTCGAGCGGCTGCTCGTGCGGAAGACGATACGGTCGAAGCAAGTGCTCGGCGACATCGGAGTCGAGTCCAAGATCACCCTGGAAAGCTGGCCCCTAGGAGCGGATACCAAGCAGAAGCCGCTCTACACAGTGAACGTTGAGGGCACGGATGCCAAGAACATGGACAACGCGCTGGTCGTGGCCTCGCGTGGCCTCGAAGAAGTCGAGTGGTGGTCGGTGTACCAGCTCGGCAGCGGCAAGCATCTGTTCGATACGTACGTGCCGGTCGTCTCCTTCTCGATTTCGCGCGCCGAGCTGACGCTCCGATATACCGGACTCGAAGTTCCGCCCGATGACACAAAGGACGCGCGTCTGAAAGACCCGAAGGTCGTCGCCGTTCTTACGTATGCCTCCGCCGCGCGCGTGATTCGCGAAGCGCTCATCACTTGCGACGACGCGAATCGCGCGCAACAACTGCGGTCGTACAGCGATGAAGAGCGCAGGCTCACTCGCAATGACGCCGGCGCTCTCCGGATCGCGTTCAGCCAGTCGTACCCCGCCCCCGCGGCGACCGTAACCGTAACCATCCCTCTCAAGGGCGACGATCTCGATCTGGAGCATGCGCAGTTGCCGGCGGGCTTGCACGTCGCGGCCTGGAAGAGATAAGTGAAGAGATCACCATGAAAAAAATCCTCGTTGTCCTCTTGCTCTGTGCCTCAGCGGGCGCCGCGCAAGTTCCGCCCGAACTTTTCCATCAATTGCAGTGGCGGCTCATCGGACCTTTCCGCGGCGGGCGCGTCGTTTCGGCAACGGGCGTTGTGGGCGATAGCCGCACCTTCTACTTCGGCAGCGTCGGCGGCGGAATCTGGAAGACGACCAACGGCGGCACGACTTGGTCGCCGATCTTCGATCAGATGGACATTGCTTCGATCGGCGCATTGGCCGTTGCGCCGTCGAACCCGAGCGTCATTTATGCGGGGACGGGCGAGGCTGACATCCGGTCGCAGATCTGCTTCGGCGACGGCGTGTACAAGTCCACCGACGCGGGCCAGACCTGGAAGAACATCGGCCTGGCGGACTCGCGCCAGATTGCCAGGATTCTCGTCGATCCCCGCAATCCGGACGTGGTTCTCGTCGCCGCCCTGGGCCACGCCTACGGCCCGAATCAGGAGCGCGGCGTTTTCAAGTCGAGCGACGGCGGGCGCACCTGGCAGAAACTTCTTTTCACGAATTCCGAAACCGGCGCGGTGGACCTGGCTTGGGACCCCGCGAACACGCGAGTGATTTTCGCGACGCTTTGGAACGGTCACCGTCCTCCGTGGAGCCAGTATCCCGCGATCGAAGGACCGGGTTCCGGACTCTGGAAGTCCACCGATGGCGGCGATCACTGGAGCCAGGTCAGCGGGCATGGGTTGCCCGAAGGCATGTGGCGGCGATCGGCGGTGGCGGTTGCGGCCGGCGGCCGGCGTATCTACGCGCTCATTGACGCGCTGCAGGGCGCGGGTCTCTACCGCTCGAACGACGGCGGCGAAACATGGAACCAGTCCAGTTCCGACAATCGCCTGACCAGCCGTGGATGGTATTTCAGCCACATCACGGTGGACCCTGTGAACGCCGATCTTGTCTATGTGCCGAACGTGGCCCTCTACCGCTCGCGCGACGGAGGCCGCACGTTCACCGTGCTGAAAGGACAGCCGGGCGGCGACGATTACCACATCCTCTGGATCGATCCCACCGAGCCCACGCGCATGATCCTCGGCTCGGACCAGGGAACGAATATCACCGTGGACCAGGGTGCATCCTGGTCCCGCTGGTACAACCAGCCGACTGCGCAGATGTATCACGTCATCACCGACCGCCGGTTTCCCTACACAGTGATGGGATCGCAGCAGGATAGCGGCACCGCCGCGGTAATGAGCCGCACGGATCACGGCGAGATCGACTCGCGCGACTGGTTCAGCGTGGGCGGCGCGGAGAGCGGCTACATCGCCGTGGACGGCAAGAACGACAACATCCTCTACGTCGGGAACACGAACGGCGCGCTGACTCGCTTCGACCGCCGCGCGGGCCAGGGACAGAACATCACGCCGTGGCCCGGCGGCCGCGGTGGACTCGCCGCTCCCATCTCCGCGCAGAAATATCGCTATCCGTGGACCGCGCCGCTCATCTACTCGTCGATCGACGGCGTGCTCTACTACGGTTCGCAATACTTGATGAAGACCATCGACGGCGGGCTCACCTGGAAGGAAATCAGCGGCGACCTGACGGGCGACACTCGCAAGAACAAGACGGACACCGCCACTCCGCCGACTGTCGAGAACGCCAAGTCGCTGGGCTACGGCGTGATCTACGCGATCAGTCCCTCGCCGTTGAAACCCGGACTCGTCTGGGCCGGTAGCGACACGGGCCTCGTCCATCTCACTGCGGATGGCGGCGTAACCTGGAAGAACGTGACACCGCCCGGCCTCAGCGACTGGAGCAAGATCAGCCAAATTGACGCGTCGCACTTCGATCCAGCCACGGCCTACATCTCGGTGGACCGGCACCGCCTGGAAGACTACAAGCCTTACATCTATCGTACGCGTGATTCCGGCAAGACCTGGACGCTCATCACGAGCGGCCTGAACGCGCCCGGATTCATCAACGGCGTGCGCGAGGATCCCGGTCGCAAAGGATTGCTCTACGCGGCGACGGACCTGAGCGCGGCCGTCTCTTTCGACGACGGCGACCACTGGCAGTCGCTGCGCCTGAATCTGCCGACCGTTTCGGTGCGCGACATGGTCATCCACGGGAGCGACTTGGTGATCGCCACGCACGGGCGCGGATTCTGGATCATGGACGACATTGCGCCGCTCCGCCAAGCCGATAGCAAGGTCGCGGCGGCCCCGGCGTTTCTCTATAAGCCGTCCACGGCGATTCGCTTGAACCCCGAAGGGTTCACCGGCACGCCCTTCCCGCCCGAAGAGCCGCAGGCCAAGAATCCTCCTGACGGCGCTGTCATCGACTACTACTTCAAGGCCGCGCCGGACGGCGACGTGAAACTCGAAATCCTCGACGCCGCTGGAAAAGTGATCCGGCACTTCTCGAGCACGCCGGCCGCGCCCGCGGGCGGGCGTCGCGGTGGAGGCGCCATCGCCGACATTTGGATCACCGAGCCACAGCGGCTCGGGACGAAAGCCGGAATGAACCGCTTCGTGTGGGACCTGCGCTACGCCCATCCGGAGGGCGATGGCGGCCCGCAGGTTCTGCCGGGCCGTTACCAGGTCCGTCTCACGGCAGGAGGAACGAGCTACACGCAACCACTCACCGTGAAGCTCGACCCGCGATCCACGGCTACGCCGCTCGATCTCGGCAAGCAATTCGAGCTGAGTCAGAACTGCATGAAGCGGATGGCGCAGGCGACGTCGGCGATTCAAGAGGTTCAGAAATTGCGACGCGCGCTCGCCGAGCGGAATCTCACGGATCTCGATGCGCAAGCCGCGAAGTTCGCGAGCACGGGCGGTGCGGGCGGCCGCGGAGGACGCGGCGGCGGCGCAGGGAGCGGAGCCTTCAACACCATTTCGAGCCAGTTCTCCGCCGTGCTCGGCGTGGCGCAGTCGGCGGATCGCACGCCGCCGGCCGCCGCGTACTCCATTTACGAGCAGGCAAGCCGCGATCTCGCAGCACAGCGCGCGGCGTGGGCCACGCTGCGGGCCGCCATCGAAAAGGCTTTGCGCTAGGGGACGAGGGGCAGGTCGACCGATCCGACCAGACCCGTTGCAGCGTCGCGCACCACCACACGCGCCCAGGCTGGAGTGCCTTTCGCGTCGAGGTCGGCATTCAGCGGAATGCCGGCTTTGAGCGACCTTTCGTATTGCTGCTGATTCAAGCTCACGCGCAGCCGGTTCGACAGTTCTGCAAGCGGCGACCCGTCCTTCGCGCGCACGGTCATCAGCAGATCAAGATCCGCGTTCCAGACGCCCTTGGCATCCTGCGTAAACGCGAGGTCGAGCGCATTCATCACGAAGCGCACCTTCACGTGCGGCGCGGCCACAGTAGGAAACTGCTCCACGTGCGCGGCCAGCCCGAGTCCTGTGGCGATCAGCGCGCTGTCGCGGGCGCTCCGGACGGCGGCCTCGCGCACCTTGGCATCGCCGGATGTGTCGGGAGTCGCAAAGTATCCGGAGCGATGGCGCACCTCCACACCCGGCCGGTCGAGGCGAACATGAATCTCGCGAAAGCGGCCGTCCCACTCGTTATGCGAAGGCGTGTAGGCGAGATTGTAAGTGACGCTGGTATCCTCAACCGCGCGGCGAATCGAACCGGCGAGGTCGTTCGTGTTCATGAAGGCCACGCCGCCCGTGCGGCCGGCGATCTCGTACATCGTGCTGTGCGTTTGCAGGATCGCCTGCGCGGCCCGCTGGTCTTCCGCGCTGCGTCCCGGAATCGGCGGCCGAGCCACCGTGGATGGCGCCGAGCCTCTCGCCATGCTCGGCGTGAAATCAAAGCCGGTCATCAACCCGCGCGCGTCAACGGGATAAATCGCGACCATTGCTTGACTCAGGGATCGGACCGCCTCCTGCATCTCCGCGCCGAAGCTTCGGAATTCGGTTCCGAGGGATCCATCCGGATTCATCGAAGTGAACAACGGGAATCCACCCGAGAGCCAGATTAGGTTCTTGCGCCCGGGCACGCCTGCCAGGTGGTTGGCGATCGATTCAAGCGCGCGGAGCGTCGTGTCCGTGCGGCTCTCCTGAAAAAAAGCGGAGATGTTGGTGCTGGCGCGGTCCAAAAGAGCGTCGACTTCGGCGTCGCCGGTGCGGACGTCTTCGGGCGTCGAAGCTCCCAGGGCCGGGGTCCCCGTCTGGCGCTTTTCCAAAGCGCGGACGAGAGACGCCGTGTCGGAAGTGAATTCGTGAATCACGTGCAGCCCGTTTTCGAGGCTGTAGATCGCCACGCGATCGCCGGCCCGCAACTGGCCGAGGAACTTCAGGAGGCCGTTACGCGCCGCATTGCGGTCGGCAAACGAGGAGTTGAGACTGTCGAGCAGGATCACGGTGAGCGCATTAGGCATCGCTGCGGAGCCGGCGCCGGTATTGACGTAGCGATTAGCGACCACGCCCTTCGGAAGGGCGGGCGCCGGCGCCGCGGGCTTCTGCGCGTCCTCTACGGCGAAGTAACGGATCTGCTGCGGCTGCCCCTTATCGTAGATGACGAAATCTTCCTGGGTGAGGCCCGTCACCGGCTGGCCCTTCCGGTCGTGAACCACGACGCTCACCTGAACCTGCCGCGTCGTCACCTTGATGACAGGAGTTGTATCCTGCAGCGCCAGCGCGAGTGTTAGGAAGAGGAGCACTTTGGCGGATTATAGCTCAGGTCTTTCCCAGCTTGCGGTCGAGCAGCACCGCGCCGAGGATCACGCCGCCGAGCACGATCTTCTGCAAGTAAGGATCGACGTTGGCCAGATTCAAGCCATTGTTCAAAATGCCGATGAAGATTGCGCCGAGCAGGGTCCCTCCAAGCGTACCGGCGCCGCCCATCAAGCTTGCGCCGCCCACCACTACAGCGGCAATGACGTCAAGTTCGTAGCCGAGTCCTGCGTTGGGAATTCCCGCGCCCAGGCGCGAGGCCAGCATGACTCCCGCAAAACCCACCAGCAAGCCATTCAACACGTACACGCCGATCTTCACCCGCACGGTATTGACGCCCGCCAGGTACGTCGCGCGCTCGTTCCCTCCCACGGCGTAGACGTGGCGTCCGAAGACCGTGCGCGTGAGCAGCACGATGAAGGCGGCGTAGAGTCCCGCGGTCCACAGAACGGGCGCGGGAATGCCCAGCAAATATCCACGTCCGAGGGACGCAAATCCGGAGGGCAGGTCGCCAACCGAGTATCCGCCGGTCATGAGGAAAGCGGCGCCGCGCAACGCCGAGAGCAGCGCCAGAGTCACGATGAAAGGCGGGACCGCAAATCGCGTCACCATGATTCCGGTGAAAAGGCCGGATGCCGCTCCCGCGCCGAGACCGAGCGCAAGCGCCGCAGCGAGGCCCGCCTTCTTCACCGCGAACGCCGCCAGGACCCCGGCCACGGCGACCAGCGATCCCGCTGAGAGATCAATGCCGCCGGTGAGGATCACGAGCGTCATGCCGATGGCCATGATCGCGGTGATCGAGGTTTGCAGCGCGACGTTGAGCGCGTTCGACGTGGTGAGGAACTGCGGCGAGAGGACAGCGAAGGTGATGCACATCAGCAGCATCGCCAGCGAGAAGCCCCAGCCGCGGATCTTTTTCATAGCGCCGCCAGACGCAGGATTTTCTCCGGCGTCGCCTCGCCCGGCCGGAATTCGCCGGCGATGCGGCCATCGCGCATCACCAGGATGCGCGTGGCCAGCAGCAGTGCTTCCGGGATCTCGCTCGTCGTGACAAGTAACGCCAGGCCGCGCGCGGCCTGGGCGCGCAGCACGCGGTAGATCTCGAACTTGCCGTTGATGTCCACGCCGCGGGTCGGTTCATCGAGCAGCAGCAGGCGCGATCCGGCAAGGAGCCAGCGGGCCAGCAGAGCTTTCTGCTGATTGCCGCCGCTGAGCAGGCCGATCGCCGTATCGAGCGACGCGGCTTTGACTCCCACGGCGGCGGTCTCCGCAGCAACGGCGGCGGTTTCGTCAATCTGGGCGACCAGAAGGCCGCGCACAAAACGACGAAGCGCCGGCAACGATACATTGGCGCGCACGCCGAGATTCGGCAGCATCCCGTCCAGGCGGCGATCCTCGCCAAGAAAACCCACGCCCGCGCGCGCGGCTTCCTCGGGCGACCGAAAGCGCCCAGACGCCCCGGCCAATCGAATCTCTCCGCCGGTCACGCGGTCCGCGCCAAAAAGCCCGCGAAGCAGCCGGGTGCGTCCTGATCCGGCGAGACCGGTAACGACGACCACCTCGCCCGCGGCGACTTTGAGGGAGATGTTTTCGAGTCCTGTCTCCGTGCGCAGGCCGTCGACCTCGAGCATCGGCGCGAGTTGGCGCGGCGCGTGTTCGGCGACGCCTTCGGCCGCCTGACCGGCCATCGCAGCGATTAACTTGCCGCGATCGAGTTCCGACGTCCGTGCCGCGAGCACGGTTCGGCCGTCGCGCATCACGGTGACGCGATCGGTGATTTCGAGGATCTCTTCCAGGCGATGGGAAATGAAAACCACCGCCGCGCCGCCCTCCTTCAGGCGGCGGATCACGGCGAAGAGCCGCTCGCGGCCACGGTCGCCGAGCGCAGCGGTAGGTTCATCCATCAGGAAGACCTTGGCCTGTCCGGCGAGGGCGCGCGCGATCTCCACCAGTTGCCGCTCGGCAAGATTCAACGTCGAGATGCGCGCAGCGGGATCGGTTTCCTGCCCGAGGTCGCGCATCACCTTGGCCGCCTGCTCGCGCATGGCCCGCAGATCGAGGAATCCGCGCCGGTGCGGCTCGCGCCCCAGAAAAATATTCTCGGCGACGGAGAGCTCTGGAATGAGTTCCAGTTCCTGATAAATCGCCGCCAGGCCCGCGGCGCGCGAGGCGCGCGGGCTGCCAAATTGCATCGGCGTGCCGAACCACTCGATCGTCCCCGAGTCGGCTCGCTCTGCGCCGGCCAGGATGCGCATCAGCGTGGACTTGCCGGCGCCGTTCTCGCCGACCAGCCCGTGACATTCGCCTTCGGAAAGTTCCAGCGTGGCTCCATCGAGCGCCAGCGTTCCGGGAAAAGATTTGCGGATGTCTGCGAGACGTACGGCGGTCATTTTGCCGGCAGCGATTTCTTATCCACGATGCCGACTTCGACGGGGATCGACGCCGGAACGCTTTCGCCCTTCAGAAAGCGGGCGATGGTCTCGATAGTGATTTCGCCGATGCGGCGCGGATTCTGAACCACGTCGGCCTGCAGGGCGCTGCCTCGCTCGATGGCCGCGCGCGCTTCGGGGATCGCGTCGTAGCCGACGATGACCACGTTCTTGCGCCCCGCGGCCTCTATAGCGCCGAGAGCTCCGAGAGCGCTGTCGTCGTTGATGCCGAAGACGCCGTCGATCTTCTGGCCGCCTTGCAGCAGGTCCTCCATCACCTTCAAGGCCCGGTCACGCACGCCCTCGCCATTCGGTCGCGCGACGATTTTGATGTCGGGATGCTTCTTCATCTCTTCGTCGAAGCCCGCCACGCGGTCGATCACCGAGCGGATCATGGGCTGGTCGATGATGGCCACCTGCCCCTTGCCGTGGAGCGCGTCGGCCAGATACTTCGCCGCCTCGCGGCCTCCCGCGACGTTGTCGGAGGCGATGTGCGAGACGACCTTGCCGCCCTCCGCCTTGATGTCCGCGGTGAAGACGGGGATGCCCGCCTGGTTCGCTTTCTCGATCGCCGGGCCGATGCCCTTCGAGTCCGACGGGCAGACCACGATGGCCGAGACGCGCTGCACAATGTAGTTCTCCATCTGCGCTTGGTGCTTGGCGAGGTCCCACTCGCCGGCGTTGATGACCAGGCGGAAACCGTTCCTGGCGGCGGTCTGCTTCATGGCGTCTTCCATCTCGCGATAGAAAACGTGCTCGCGCGTGAGCAGGGAAATCCCGATGACTTTTTCGCTGGAAGGCCGGGAACACGCCGCGGACGCGAGCAACAATCCCAAGAGCAGGATTCTTCGCATGCAGCCCGATTGTAGCAGAGGAAACGCCGTCTTCTGCTAGAATACCCGGATGGATTCAACCCAGAGGAGAGCAGAACGGGGGCAGTCGGATGACGGCGCTGAAAAACTCGCGCTCAGCATCCAGGATTCATTCCTGAACGCTGCGCGCAAGGAGCGATCGTATGTCGCGATCTACCTGGTCAGCGGCGTGAAGCTGGCCGGCAAGATCAAGAGCTTCGACAAGTACGCGCTGGTGCTCGAAAGCGGGAACCAGGAGCAGCTCATCTACAAGCACGCCATCTCCACCGTAGTCACCCAGAAGATGCACCTGGCGCAGGCCGCCTCGTCCGGGCCCGCGCCGCATGAAGCCGCCGGAGAGGCTTAAGCCATTTCCTCTCGAGGCCGGTCCCTGCAAGGAACCGCTCCGCCGCCGGAAAAAACCATCCTGGCCGGCATCAAGTGGAAGTCGCGCCACGGCCGGGACGATTCGATGCAGGAAGCCGAGGATTCCCTCGAGGAATTACGCGAGCTCGCCCTGGGCGCCGGCGCGGAAGTAGTGGACGCCCTTCTGCAGCAGCGCGACGCGCCGGATTCCGCTACGCTGGTCGGCCGCGGCAAGCTCGAAGAGCTGAAAGGCTTGGTGGCCGGCCTCCATGCTTCGCTCGTCGTTTTCGATCAGGACCTCACCCCCACGCAACTCCGGAATCTCGAGGCGGCGCTCGATTGCCGCGTCATCGACAGGACCCAGCTCATCCTCGACATCTTCGCGCGGCATGCGCGAACGCGGGAAGGCCACCTGCAAGTGGAGCTCGCGCAACTCAACTACCTGCTGCCGCGCCTCTCCGGAAGAGGCGTGGACATGTCGCGCCTCGGCGGCGGCATCGGGACACGCGGTCCCGGCGAGCAAAAGCTGGAAGTCGACCGCCGCCGAATCCGCCGGCGCATCTCGAATCTCGAGGAGAGCCTGGAACGCGTCCGCAACCAGCGCAGGCAGCAACGCAGCCGGCGCACCACGGTTCCGCTCCCCACCGTGGCTCTGGTCGGCTATACCAACGCCGGCAAGTCGACTCTTTTTAACCGCCTCACCAACGCGCAGGTGCTGACATCCTCGCGGATGTTCGCGACCCTCGATCCTACGATGCGCAGCGTGCCCCTTCCTTCGCACCGGACGGCTCTGCTCTCGGACACCGTGGGTTTCATCCGCCACCTGCCCACGTCGCTGGTGAAAGCGTTTCGCGCGACGCTCGAAGAAGTGCAGGAGGCGGCTTTGATCCTGCATGTCACCGATGCCTCTTCTCCCGCTTTCCGCGAGCATGATGCTCACGTCGAGAAAGTCCTTGCCGAGCTCGACGCCGCGAACAAGCCGCGCCTCCGCGTCTTCAACAAGGTGGATCTGCTCAAGCCGGAGGAGCGAGCAACACTGCTCGAGCCCGGCGAGCGGGCCGTCACAGTCTCGGCGAAGAGCGGCGAGGGGATCGATCAACTGATTTGCATGCTCGACGAGAATCTTCCCGGCGATCCCGTGCACACCGCGATTTTCCGCATCCCGCACAAAGATGGTCAGGCGATTTCCCTGCTCTTCGCGCACGCGCGCATTCTCGATCGCGTCTACACCGAGGGACAGGTGGAAGTGAAAGCAGAGGCTCCCGAGTCTCTGCTGGCCCGGCTCGGTCGCTATCTGGCACCGAATTCTTCCTGTGAATAAGTCTGTGGAAATCTTCTTCGCCCTATCGTTAAAACGTTGATATGCAAAGAATTGCGGAGCATTTGGGGGTCCGTTACTAAGGTCCCAATCCATTGAAAGCAGAGGGGATGCCCCTACAGGGCGAAGTGAATCTGTTTGCGCGGCGCTGAGACTCGCGCCGACGGCCCGTTTTGCACACGCATGCAGCAGCCGAGCCGTTCCGGCAGAGGGTTTGACCTCCCCCAACACGAAGGGCTATAGTTGTTCTTAAAGCGGCGAGCGCGATGAATCTCCCCAATGCACTCACGTTATCGCGAATATTCCTGGTGCCGCTGCTGCTTGCCGTCCTGCTTACCAAGAACATTCCCAACAAAGAAATTTACGCCTCGGTGATCGTGCTCATCGCCGCGGCCACCGACTGGCTCGATGGATACCTGGCCCGCCGCCTCGGACAAATCTCGACGCTTGGCGCCCTGCTCGATCCGATCGCCGACAAGTTGCTCGTCTCCGCGGCCTTCATCTCCATGGTCGAGATGGGGCTGATTCCGGCCTGGGTCGTCGTGATCGTCGTGGGCCGCGAGATGGCCGTCACGGGATTGCGGGCCATCGCGCTGGGGAGCGGTTTCAACATCGCGGTCTCCGATCTGGGCAAGGCCAAGACGGCGATTCAGATCACCGCGATTGTGGCTCTCCTGCTCGGCGTGCACATCGAGGCGGGTCGCTGGATCGGCCAGGTGTCGCTGATCCTGGTGCTGATCCTGTCCCTCTCCTCGGCGCTCCTCTACTTCCTGAAGTTCTGGAAGAACATTGACGAACGGATCAAGCGCCGCGGACGGCTGCAGCTCCTGCGCCAGTTGCGGCGCGAGAGGACCCAGCGGGGTAATGTGCCCACCACCTGAGCGCCGCCGCCTCCTCGAATTGGCGCGCGAAGCGATCGCCAAGGGGAAATCTTTCGTTCCGCCGGATGAAAAAAGTCCCATCCTCCTTGAGAAGCGCGCGGTCTTCGTGAGCCTGCACAAGCAAGGTATGTTGCGCGGATGCATCGGGCATACCGTGGCGCGCCAGCCGCTCTACCTCGCCGTGGTGCGCGAGGCCTTGCGGGCGGCGTTCGAAGATCCGCGCTTCGATCCGGTGCAGCCGGAAGAATTGCGGGACATCGACATCGAAATCTCCGTCCTGTCGCCCTTCGAGAAGATTAAGGTTGACCAAGTCCGCGTGGGAGAGCACGGATTGCTTGTGGAGCGCGGATCGTCGCGCGGGCTGCTACTCCCCCAGGTGGCCGTTGAGCATCGGTGGGACGCGCGTCGATTTGTCGAGGAGACCTGCCGGAAAGCGGGGATGGAACGCGACGCGTGGCAAAACGGCGCCACGCTTCAAGGCTTCACGGCGGAAGTCTTCAGCGAAATGCGGGACCGGTGAGCATTTTCACGAAGATTCCCCCGACTACGGATCGGGCTTGAAAACCCTGCTGCTTCGCCGTGACCGTGTCGTACCAATCGGTGAGCGGCACGCGGCTCGGGGAGTCATTGAGGAACTTGTAAGACGGCGCCACAATCGCGTCGAAATCGGCGGCGTTGTCAGCCAGTGTCGCAGTCCAGACGACCCAATCGAGTTTGGTGTAGTCTTTGCGATTGTCGAGCGGCAATCCGTAGGCGTTGAGCTTGCTCTTGTAAAATGCGATTTCCTTGCGGCTCACTTCTGGAGGAAACAGGCCGAGTCCCAGGATCTTGTCCCACACGAGATTGTATTTCTGGCTCCACGTTCCAGACTTGTCGAAGGCCAGCTTGTAGTGATCGCCCTCGGCGGCAAGTTCCAGCCATTTGGCGGCAAACTCTGACGCCGTCTTCCGGTAAGCCACGGCCTGCTCCCTGTGGCCGGTCATGCCGCTCAACAACCCATAGGAGCCAAGCGCGACGATTGCCTTAATCGAGAGATTGGCGTTGTGCGCCAAGTGTCCGGCGAAGTCGTCTGTCGAAAGCTGATTCTCCGGGTCGAGGCCCTTCTCCTTCAGGTATTCGGCCCACTTCGTGATTTGCGGCCAGTATTTTTCGGCGAAAGCGGCATTGCCCTCGGCGCGCGCCAGCGCCGCCAGCAGGATAAGCATGTTGCCGCTCTCTTCCACCGGCATTTGATTTTCTTCGGTGCGCTCGCCGCCGCCGTAGACCTGCCCATTCGCCTGTGGATAGGTCCCCAGGTCGTGTGGCGCAAACGGCCAGGGCCAACGAGGCATGCGAGCGTACTCGAGCACCGGCTGCAGTTGCGCTTTCAGAAGCGCTGGATTGAAGTACAAGGCGAACGGCGCGCTGGGATAGATGACGTCCACGGTAGCGATGCAGCCGTTGCTGAAGTTTTCCTTGGGGAAGTACATCGGCGTGCCGTCGGCGTCGGCCGAAAGCTTGTGGGCGGCCAGCGTTTGCCGGTAAGCGAGCACGGACAGGCGCGCGTATTTTTCGCCGCCCGACCGGCGCAGGTCGGCGATGAGCTTCTCGTCGAAGGCGATGCTGCGCTGCAACAGGGCGTCGTGGCCGGCGCGCGCGGCGCGGATCATGTCGGCGGCCTCCGCGCCGTTCCTTCGCCACCAGGCTCGCTGCTTCCGCTGGAAAAACTCGATGGAGTACAGATCGTCGTACGCCAGCATCAGATATCGCGAGACCGGCCGCGCGCCCACCTTGCCGAGATTCACGCTAGCCGCGAGCACCTGACCCGCGCCGCGGCGCGGCACGGGTCGCTCGGCGAAGTCGTCGGTGTCGGGAAGCTTGCCCGAGGCTTGAAACGCCGCCAGCGCGTCGGAGTGACCCGCGCCCGTCAAGGCGACGCCTTCCGCGCGGTCCGCCGCCAGATACAGGTAGCCCCAATCGATCCGCAAGTCGTCGCCGCGCTTCGCCAGGACGGCCTGCTCGCGCGATCCCATCCGAAGCACCGGCAATCCATCGAGCTGGTAACGGGACCACGCGACCGCTTGGTCCGCCGTATTTACTACCAGGTCCGCGCCGGCGTCGAAGTACACGGATACGTCGTGCTCCGCGCCGTCTGCGGAAGCCGCCTGCCATTCGAGATATGTCAAAGGCCGCGAAAGAACGTCCAGATCGTCGGGTAGCGCGGGGGTGAAGAACGTGAGCGTGAGACGAACGCCCGCGCCCGCGAACTGATAGATGGTGCGCGTCGGCAATACTTCGAGGCTCTGTTGCGGCAGCGGGCGGACGTTCTGCCGCTCGCGACCCATCACCTGGTAGACGGTCCCGTCGATTCGAGCCAGGCCGGTGAGCGTGTTCGCTTTGCCGGTCCAGTGCACGGTGCCGGCGTCGTTCAGGCGGTCCGTCGTGGACCAAATGCTGAAGTAAGGATCGTGAGCCACCAATGGAACAGAAGGCGGGCGGAATGCGCCCGGCGCTTGCGCGCACACGGAAGCCGCAAGCGCGGCAACCGCAAGGACCAACCGATACTTCATGACGGGATTATATGCCGATACTTATGTCGATACTTACGGCATCTCGACCAGGTCGCCGAGGTAAATGTCGCCGGAGGCCGTGGTAATCAAGCCCACCGCCGAACTGTTCTCGACCGACAGAATGATCATCATTCCGAGAATATCGCGCGGCAGCGCCTTCTTCTGCTCCGGGGTCAGGTGGTAGAGCTGCCGCATGGTGGTCAGGTGCGTGGGGTAATCGTTGCTGCGGCGAGTGGGATCCTTGGTCGCGGGAGCATAGGGCCGGAAGACCCGATACATCTGTCCGACCGCCACGCCCTGCTTGCTTCCTATGTTCAAGTAGGCGACATCGTTCGTACCTAGCGTGCTGGCATATTCCTTGCTGGTGATGATCATGCCCTCGTTCTTTCCGGAAGGCGGCGCAAATCGGTCCAAAGGCATATCCGCAATCTGCGGCAGTGGTTTCTGATTGAAAGGAATGGCGACGTCGCCCGGCTGAATCTCCTCGCAAGCATAGAGAACCTGGGCGGTGACCGTCTGCTGGTGGACGATCGTAACCTTGATCCGACCCGTCTCCCTGTAGACCGTGCCAAGCTTCTTGATCATCTCCGTCTGGCCTTCGAATACATCCTGCTTGACCGGATCGACGACTCGGCGCACCAGCGCGTACTCGCCGCCGGGATTCACGACGAATCCCGCGCCGCGGTTCAAGTAGATGATGTCGCGGTCGGTATACAGGCCCTTCAGCCCGGTCTCATCTCCACTGACGACAAACAGGTCGGGCTTCATCACGCGGTCGGTAATGAATCCGGAGCAATGGACGTCCCGATAGGTTGCAGAGTGCGTCACCATCGCCGGCTTGGAGACCGCCTGTGACCAGACCTGCCCCGGCAGGGACAAGCCAAGCGCAATAAGAGACAGGAAGACCTTTGTTCGCTTCATGCACCACAAAGTAGCAGATAGGCAAGGGGTAGTCAACTCGTCAACACCGATTCCCGGCGTAATCAGATTGATACCCCCACCCCTGGGATTCGTGGTATCGTTGACAGTTCCCTCGCATGTCAGACCTCCCGCCAGTATGCGTTACGGTTGCCGGACGAACCCCGCGAGAACTGCTCAAGCACGCAGTGGCCGCAGCCGGACCTTGCCGTTTTCTGGAGTTGCGCCTCGATTTTCTCGACCATCCGGCTAGCGCACGAACCGTCGTCGGCCAGCTTCATAGCAAGCGGGTACCTTGTATTGCTACGCTGCGCAGTGCCGCGGCCGGAGGCAATTTCGGAGGTTCAGCCGAGGAACAACTCCGTATCCTGCAACAATCTGCGGATGCCGGCGCGACCTTGGTCGACCTCGAGATTGAAGCCGCCGAACATCTTGGCGGGAACCCGGTCAAGGACCTCCGCAAGAAATCGAAGTTGCTCCTCTCCTTTCACGATTACCGCGAAACCCCTGACGATCCTTCTTCGGCGCTCGACCGGCTGAGAGCCTTCCCGGCCGACTACTACAAGCTGGTCACGCGGGCCCACCGGCATCGCGACAACGGAGCGATCCTGGACCTGCTCCGGAAGGGACGCGGCCACTTGATTGCCAGCACCATTGGAGAACTGGGGCAACCGACGCGCGTGCTCTGCTTAGCGGGAGGCGCACCTTTCACCTACGCCGCCCCATACGAGGGGGGAGTTGCAGGCCTGGGGCAACTGCAGGCCAGCCAGCTATGCGGCCTCTATCGCGCCGGAAAAATTTCCTCTCGCACACGTCGCTACGGCGTGATTGGGAATCCGATCGGCCATTCCTTGTCGCCCGTGATCCATAACGCCGCCTTCGCCGCCATGAAGATCAACGCCGTCTTCCTGCCTTTTGCCGTCGAAGAGTTTGAAGATTTCGCCGCGGCACGGTCGGGCTACCGGCTGAACGGGTTCAGCGTCACGATGCCTCACAAAGAGGCTGTCGCGCACGCCGCCGATCATCTGGATGCCCTCGCCGAGAAA
>CAZRND010000045.1:0-5188 GCA_964601345.1 uncultured Acidobacteriota bacterium
AACACTGTATCCGAGGCGAAGGGCAAGGTTGAGTTGCAACTGATTCTGCGAGGCTCGACGGACGCGGGGTACGGGGGCATGGAGCCGGCCCTGACGGCGTCCGAAAACTCGCCGCTGCGTCCGTCGAGTCCGTATGCCGCAAGCAAGGCCGCGGCCGAAATGCTGGTGATGGCGTACGCCCACACCTACCACGTTCCGGCGATGATCACGCGGGCCTCGAACAACTACGGACCCTTCCAGTTTCCCGAAAAGTTCATCCCGTTGATGGTGACCAACGCCATCGAGTCCAAGAAGCTCCCGGTTTACGGCGACGGCCTTCAGGTGCGTGACTGGCTTCACGTGGAAGACCACTGCCGCGCGCTCGATCGCGTGCTGCATAAAGGGCAGCCCGGCGAGGTCTACAACATCGGCGCGGGAGAGACGTGCACGAATCTCGAGGTCCTCCGCACTCTGCTGAAGTTGCTGAAGCGCCCGGAGTCGTTGATGGAACACGTGAAGGATCGTCCCGGGCACGACCGCCGGTATGCGCTGAACTGCTCGAAGATCCGCACGCAGCTCAAGTGGAAGCCCAAGGAGAGCTTTGCGCAGGGAATTCGCAAGACCGTCGGCTGGTATCGGGACCATCCCGACTGGGTGGCGCGCGTGAAGGGCGGGGCTTACCGCGACTACTACGACAAGCACTACGTACGCCGTGACGAAACCTGGTCCGGCCTTACCCGCGATATTCCTGCCGGAGACTCCTAGTGGTCCGCCGCGTGGCCATTACCGGGGCCGGCGGCATGCTCGGTCATGACCTGATCCGCGCCCTCGAAGGACGCGAAGTCGCCGCCTTCGACCACGCCTCCTGCGACATTACCGATTCCGCGAGCACGCATGCCCGAATCGCGGAAGCCCGGCCTGAGGTCGTCGTACACCTCGCGGCCTATACGAAAGTCAATGCCTGCGAACGCGATCCGATTCGCGCCTTCCTGGTGAATGGCGAAGGCACGCGCAACGTGGCGCGCGGCGCGAACGCCGCGGGCGCCCGTCTCGTCTACATTTCTACGGACTATGTTTTTAACGGCCGCAAGCACACCCCATGGACCGAGGACGATCCCGTGGACCCGATCAACGTCTACGGCAGGTCGAAGCTCGAAGGGGAGCGACAAGCGTCCCGCGAGGCGACGTTGATCGTTCGCAGCGGATGGTTGTACGGGTCCCACGGACGCAACTTCGTGGAGGCGATTCTGGAGCAGGCGGCAAAGGGCGGCCCTCTAAAGGTTGTCGCCGACCAGATGGGATGCCCGACCTACACGCCGCACCTGGCGGCGGCCATTGTTGCCCTGATGGATCGCGAGGCGCGCGGCATCGTGCACGTTCCCGCGGGGGGCGAGTGCACCTGGCATGAATTTGCGTTGGCGATTCTGGAAGCGAAAGGTTACTCGCTTCCGGTGGAGGCGGCGTCGTCGGAGAGCGACCCAACACCGCGGCCGGAGTATTCCGTACTAAGCGATGAGCGCCTGCGAGGCCTGGGAGTGTCACCCCTGCCCCACTGGCGAGAGGGATTGCGTGAGTACCTTGCGCATCGCGCTTGACGCCACGCCGCTCACCGCGCCGTATACCGGCATCTGCCGGTATACGGCTGAACTTGCGCGCCGCATGGCGCTCGCGCGGCCGGAGGCGGAAATCGTTCTGCTCTCCGATCAAAAGTACGAGCCGATCTCGGGTCTGCCGAACCTGCGTTGCGATCCGCGGCCCGCTCGAGCGTTGGAGAAGCGCTGGTGGTCGGTGGGCCTGCCTCTGCGATTGCGGAAGATGAAAGCGTCGCTCTTTCACGGAACGGACTTTGCCGTGCCTTTGACCGGATCCACGCCGGCGGTGGTCACGATCCACGATCTCGCACCATTTCGCGCCGCGGAATGGCGCATGCCTGCGACGGCAGAGCGCAAGGCGCGCCGCCTGCCGCGAGCGGTCGCTCGGGCCAAGGTGATCCTCACACCCTCGGAATGCGTGCGACAGGAAGTAATCGATCAGCTAGGCGTGCCGGAAGACAAGGTGCGCGTAACGCCGCTTGCGTCATCCTTGCATCAGGTCCCCGGCCGCTCGTCATCACCTTACATTCTCTACGCTGGTCCGATCGAGCCGCGGAAGAATCTCGTCCGCCTGCTGCGAGCTTTTGCCCGGTTGAGGGGGCCGGAGCGCCTGGTGCTCGCGGGAGGAGGCGGTTGGGGCAGGGACGAGGTGAAAGCGGCGGTCGCGTCACTCCGGCTGGAAGCACGGGTGACTCTCACGGGCGCGGTTTTAGACGACGAACTGGCGAAGCTCTATTCGCATTGTGCCGTCTTCGTCTACGTGCCCCTTTACGAAGGATTCGGACTGCCGGTCGTTGAAGCGATGTCCTGCGGCGCAAAGGTGGTCACATCGAGAGATACAGCCTGCGCTGAAACGGCCGGCGACGCCGCGTTGCTGGTGAATCCCGAGGACGAAACAGAGATCGCCTCGGCGATCGAAGCCGCTCTCAAGAATGACGATCTTCGGCGAAACAGCATGGCGCGATCGCTACAATTTTCCTGGGCTCACACCGCGGACCTGACTTGGCAGGCGTATGAAATCGCTCTTTCTCGCTCCTGAATCGCCGTATCCGGCGCATGGCGGCGGCCCGATGCGCTCGGCCTGCATGCTCGAATGGCTGGCCCGCCGGAGCGAAGTCTACGCACTCGTCTTTGCGCCGCCCTCGGGCGAGATCCACTCGCGCTGCAAGCGCGTCGAGTTGGTTAACCTGCCCACGCACTCAAAAAGCCTAGCCGCGCGAGTCGGACGCAATCTGAGCCGCGCCGTTCGTCGCGCGCCGCCCCTGGTCGACCGCTTCACATGTCCGGAAGCGGCGCGGCCTCTTGCAGCGCTCCTTGAGGATGGTCCCTTCGATCTGGCGGTCTTCGAGCATTTCTGGAGCGCTCCCTGGATTCGCCAGGTGCGCCCGCACTGTCGTGCGGCGATTCTCGACCTGCACAATCGCGAGTCTGACTTCTACCGTGCCATGGGCGGTCCTTTGGCTGGATGGTTCACGCGCTGCGCGCGACGCTGGGAAGCGGAAATGTTTCCGTTGTTCGACAAGGTCTGGGACCCGGAGTCGGTCCCGACGGGCCTCGAACCCCGGCCCGTTCCCGAGCGGCCTCGCGATTTCGACCTGGCTTTCTCCGGAACACTCGCCTATCCACCGAATCGCGACGCGCTCTCCTGGTTTCACTCCCGCATCTGGCCGCGGATCACCGTGAAAAAACCCGATGCCCGATGGGTCATCATCGGCAAGGATCCGGAAGCGGTGCCGCGCGCCGTGACCAAGGACTTAAGCGTTACAATCACCGGCCCCGTTTCGGACGCACTCGACTGGCTCAGCCGCGCGCGCGTGGCCATCGCGCCGATGCGCCGGGGCGCCGGCGTCAGCGTGAAGATCGCCGAGGCCTGGCAGGCGGGTTGTCCTGTGGTCGCGACCACGATCGGAGCCCGCGGCTACAGCGAAAGGGCCCTCTCCATCGCCGACGCGCCGGCGAGTTTTGCCGCGCGAGTTTTGGAGCTTCTCAGTGATGAAACATTGCGCGGCGCACTCGCGCAGAAAGCTCGCGCCTGCTTCGAGACGGAGTATTCCTGGCCCGCGGTTCACCGTCGATTGGACCAGCTCTTATGAAGGTTGCGATCGATGCCCATGCCCTCGGACGCAAGCAGGCCGGATACGAGAGCTATCTGCGGAATCTCACGGCTGTTCTGCCCGAAGTCGCGCCGGACATCGAGTTTCTGATCTATCGCGATCTCTCCCGGTCGCGCCTGCGGCGGCTCGCGATGGAATTGCCCTCGCGCCTCCGCGCCGACCGTCCTGACGTGCTGCATGTCCAATACGCCGCGCCGGTTCTCGCCTCCGTGCCGGTGGTTGTCACGGTTCACGATCTGTCCTTTGAAGACACGCCGCAGTTCTTCAGCACGAAGGAACGCCTGCTGCTCAAGGCCGCGGTTCGCCGGACAGTTCGGGTCGCCCGCCGGGTCATTACTGTCTCGGAATTCTCACGCGAGCGCCTCCGCGCCGTTTACGGCCTCGCGCCTGAAAAGATCGTCGTCGCTCCGAATGCGGCGGGCCCGTCCTTTCGGCCGCTCCAGGACTTTCCGCGCAAACCGTGGCCCTACCTGCTCACCGTGGGCGACTTGCAACCGCGCAAGAACCACATCTCTCTCATCCAGGCCTTTGCATCGTTCGCGGAGCGCCATCCGCATCGTCTGCTGATCGCCGGACGCGTCGGATGGCACGGAAACGAAGTTCGGCGCGCCGCAATCGCGAGCGGGGCGGGGAATCGCATCGACTTCCTCGGCTATGTAGATGACGCGGAGTTGCCCGCGCTCTACAACGGCGCCGATCTCAGTGTGTACCCGTCCGTCTACGAAGGTTTCGGACTGCCGGTGGTCGAGGCCATGGCGTGCGGGACGCCCGTTGTCGCGTCGCGCTCGACGGCGCTGCCGGAGGTGGCCGGGGACGCCGCCGTCCTCGCCGATACGAACAATCCGCGCGACCTGTGCGTGGCCATGGAGAGCGCGCTCGCCGACGCCCCGCGCCTGCGCGCAGCGGGCCTGGCCCGCGCCGCGCAGTTTAGCTGGCGGGAGTCGGCGCGGAAGACAGTCGCGGCATACCGGGAGTCCGTGGGCTAGGATAGAAGCGTGCACGAGATTTTCCACAACCTTCCGCCGGGCGCAAAGGTCCTGGACCTCGGCGCGGGAGGCGGAAGTTTCGACGGCTCGGGCTACTCCTTTGTGACGATCCGCTGCGACCTCGAGAAGCCTGGCTCGACGCCCGCCAACTTTGTGCAGGCGGACGCTGCCGGCCTGCCGTTCGCCGACCGCTCGTTCGACGCCGTGATCTGTAACCATAGCGTGGAGCACTTCCCGCGATTGCGAGAGAGTCTTTCCGAGATGGGCCGGGTTTTGAAGAAGGTGGGCGCGGTCTACATCTCGGTACCCTGCGGAGCAACGATCACCGACATGCTCTATCGCTGGCTGGCGCGCGGCCGCGGTCACGTGAACTATTTCCGATCCCCGTCAGACGTCCTTGCCCCCGTCGAAGACCCCACGGGGTTTCACCATGTCCCGCCCCGCCCCCCTTTCCCCTGCCCTTCACTTCCAGCTCCGCCGCACCAGACCCCGTCGGCCCCCCCCCCCGCCCCCACCC
>CAZRND010000045.1:5198-20501 GCA_964601345.1 uncultured Acidobacteriota bacterium
TTTTTGAAACCCGCGAACAGGACCTGGCGGGCTCCGGGCCGGGCTCTGCTCCTACTGGGCGGCGCCGAACCGGTGTTGCTGGCGCTGAACTGGCTCTTTCGACTTTGGGACCGTCTCTTTGCGACGCGCTCGATGCTCTACGGCTGGGCGTTCTACTTCGGCAAGATCGAAGAACAGATCAGCGGGGCGCCCTGGTCGAACGTTTGCGTGCGCTGCGGTGCGGGCTACCCGTCCGATTGGATCGTAACCTCGGGACGCGTGGAGCGGTCATTGTTGCTCGATTTCTATACTTGTCCGAAGTGCGGAGCCAGGAATCTGCTAAGCTTAGATGAGCATTATGTGCATTTAGTTTAAGTGGAGCACGTTAAGCCTGCCGCGCCTGCAAGAATTGTCAGGGAATCAATGAAGCCGAGGATTCTGATTATCTCGCCGGTGACGCCCTACCCCGTGTTCCACGGGGCGGGGAGCGCCATCTTCGGCTATCTGCGCGCCCTGCGGCAGGATTTCGATATCCTCTTCGCCGGCTTCTGCCCGGAAAAACTCCTGGTCCAGGCCGAACAAGGATTGCGGCAAATTTGCTTGGACGTCGCGTTGATGGCCCCGCCGTAGCGGCGGCACGTCGACGCCTTCGATTCGACGCCCTTCTATTTTTCGAACCTCAAGGATCCTCGCCTGCGCGAGGCCGTCGTGCGGATGTTCGAGGCCCACCATCCCGAGATGATCCAGGTGGAGTACATGAGCATGTCGGAGTACGCCGACGGCTTAAAGGGAGTTCGCCTGCTGCGCGCGCACGTGCAGGAGTGGTGGCACTTCTATCTTGGCTGGCAACGCTGTCTCTCGCGCCGCGAGCGTTTCACCAAGCTGATGGGATGCTTCGACACCATCCGCCACAACTACGACACGATGAAGAAGTTCGACCGCATCCTGGTGACGCACGACGAAGAGCGCCGCCACGCCCTGGAGATGACTCCGAAGGCAGTGGTCGAGACGCTTCCGTTTCTGCTGATGGACTGCGAGCAGTTCGAGCCGTGGCCGACGATTCCGACCGAGCCGACGATGACTTTCGTAGGCTTCCTTCCGCATACGCCGAACGAGGAAGGCTTGCGCTGGTTCCTTTCGAACGTCTACCCGCGTGTGAAACAGGAAGAGCCGAAGGCACGCCTGGTGGTAGTGGGCGCGGGCGCCTCGAACGCCATGCTCGGACAGATGCACGATTCGGGTGTTGAGTACCACGGCTTTGTGGAAGACCTGCGGGCCGTCTACGGACAGACGCGCGTCTACATCGCGCCGATCTTGACCGGCGGCGGCATCCGCACGAAGATCGTTGAAGCCATGGCCGCCGGCATGCCGGTCGTCTCCACTACTTTCGCGCCGCTCGGTATCGGCACTACGCACGGCGTGAACCTGCTCGCCGCCGACGATCCGAAGGAATACGCAGCGTGCGTGCTGCAATTGTTCCGCGACGACGCCGCGTGGTGGCGCATCCGTCGCGCTGCGCGACAGTTCGTGGAAGAGAACTACAGCCTGCAGACCAACGGCCCCGCCGTCTCCCGGCGCTACCGGCAGTACCTTTCGGAGCGCGCCGCATGAAAGCCGTGCTCTTCGCCACCGGACCCACGGATTTCGTCGTTCGCCAGACGGAAGTCCTCTGCAGCCGAGTGGACCGGAAATCCCTGAAGGTCGTGGCTCCGGTGGGTTCCTTTGCGGAAGTCCGCGAG
Organism: uncultured Acidobacteriota bacterium; assembly: GCA_964601345.1. Taxonomy (GTDB): domain Bacteria; phylum Acidobacteriota; class Terriglobia; order JAJPHL01; family JAJPHL01; genus CAZRND01. The sequence goes on from CAZRND010000045.1 coordinate 6,917, forward strand.
GCGTTGAAGAACTATCCGGAGGTCGAAGTTCAGTCTTGGCGCCTGATCAACACGCCCGCCCTGCTCATGCGCCTCTGGCTCTTCCTGGGATTCTCGCCGGCGGAAGTCTCCTGCCTGTCTTGCGGAGGTCCGCACCGCCTTCTGAAACTCATCGCGCACGGCTTGCGTGGCTGGGTTGTTTTTGTGCGGCCCGACGGTCGCGCGCCCCTTGGTTTCCGCGCCTTCCTTTGGATTTACATCAGCCGCCTGTGGTCACGCGATACGGGAGCGCTCCTCGTCGGCTGCGCAAGCCCGGAAACCTTGACGCGGCTCGAAGAAGACATCAGGAATCGCCGTCCTGGCTCGCAGGTTTCTGTCCTGCGCGATCCGTCGCTTGCCGATTTCCTTCGCGTGATCCGCGAATGGCGCCGCTACTACTTCCTCTCGATCCCCTGGACCAATGAAGGGCATAACCTGCTGAAGGCCGCGGCAATGTTCCTGCCTTGCGGACGCCGCGAGATCTACAACGAGATGGGCGACTCCTTCTCTGTGCGCCGCGTCGGCGTCGTCCTGAAGCACATTGAGCGCCGCACGTTCACACGGCAGAACGGAGCGGTGCTCGTCGGATGCGCCGGCCCGGCAACTCTGGCCCGTTTCGAGGACGATCTGAAAGCGCGCCGGCCCGGAGCCGCGATTCATGTGGTCCGTACGCCGGGCGATTTCTTCGCGGCCGCTTGGCATTGGCGCCGGTATCGATTCCTCTCCATTCCCTGGACCAACGAAGGCCACAACCTCCTCAAGGCAGCGGCGTGGCTGCTGCCTTGCGGCCGCCGCGAGATTTATAACGAGCAGGGAGATTCGTTTTCGGTCCGGCGCGTGGACGTCGTTCTCCGGCATATCGTCGAACGCCTGCCCCACGGGATCACGGTCCTTGGTTCCGCATCCGGATACTACCTGAAGGATATTGTTGCCACTCTGCGGCAGCGCCATCCCGGTGAGCCGATCCACGGCCTGCTTCCTCCGCGGTTGGTGAAACCAGCCGGGCATCTCTTTGACTCGGTCACCATCCTTCGGGTTTCCTCCATTCCGGCTCTCATTCGCCGCGGCTTCGGCAAAGAAAGGACCGGGCGTTTCATCATCCCGTGCACCAACGAAGGCTATAATCTGCTCAAGCTGACTGGATGGCTGTTGCCGATGGGCCGTCGCGAGATATTCAACGAGAATCACGACGGCTACGCGTTGCGATCGTGGCCGATGGTCTACAAGCATATCCAGTGGCGCTTGTACCATCGCATGTTCTACCAGGCCATCACGGAACGCAACGGACGTTCATGGCCCGCACATCTCTTCCATCTGCTGGTCTATCCCGCGCGGCTCGTGGCCGGCGCGGCGTTGCTGCTGGAGATCCTGGTGCGCGCCAAGATGACCCGGCCGGCAGTTGCCGCTGAGAAGCAGACAGCCCAACCTCAGCAAGTCCTCGATTCGGCGGAAAGATAGTGGGACGGCACACGGCCTTCGTTCGCGTTACACATTGGCTCACCACGTTGGCCTTCTTCGCGCTGCTGGTCAGTGGAATCGAAATCGTCATATCCCATCCGCGTTTCTACTGGGGCGAGACCGGCAATATCTATACGACGCCACTCTTCCAATTGCCGATCCCGGCCTCGCGGGCGGCCGTACAGACTGGATTCGGTTATGTCCTTCCGGACCAGAACGGCTGGAGCAGGTATCTCCACTTTCAATCCGCCTGGATCGCGGTGCTCGTTGGAATGCTGTACGGACTCTACGGATTCGCGACACGGCACTTCCGACGGAACCTCGTGCCGGCCGCGGGCGATTCCTGGTCGGCGCGTGAGGCGACTCGGTCGTATAACGTGATGCAAAAGATCGCCTACCTGCTCGTGATTTTCGTTCTATTTCCCCTGGTGATCTGGACGGGCTTGGCGATGTCGCCGGCGATCGTGTCCGCTTATCCTTTCCTGGTCACCGCGTTCGGCGGACAGCAATCAGCGCGCACAATTCATTTCTTCGTCTCCGTGCTGCTGGTACTATTTCTCTTGGTCCACGTAGCGATGGTCTGCATTTCCGGATTCCGCGAACGTATGCGCGGCATGATTTCAGGCTAGGAGGGACAATGGTTACCTCACGACGTAAATGGATCGCGGCGGCAGCCGGGACATCAGGTCTGACCGTGGCCGCCGGCCTGGCCCAACGCTATGGATTAGTGCCCCCCGATTGCGGCGGGATCTATGGAGTCGGCGAGACGCTGACCTACGGCGCGCACCGGTTGGTGACGCGCCATTCGCTGGCCCGCGAGTTTTCGCGCAACCAGATTTCCGCAAAGCCTGTCGCCAATGGCGACATCCCTAAGGGCGCAGCGTTCGAACACTTTCAAGCGGAGAAGTTTGCCGGGTGGCGGCTGGACGTTGGCGGCATGGTTGCCCATCCTGCGGCCTTCTCGCTCGATCAGCTTCGGAGCCTTCCCGTGAGTAGCCAAATCACGCACATCGCGTGCGAAGAAGGCTGGTCCTACATCGCCGAGTGGATCGGTGTGCCGCTCCATCACGTGCTCAACGCCGTTGGCACACTGTCTGAAGCCCGCTACGTCGTCTACCACTCGTTCGACAAAGAATGGTGGGACAGCGTCGACATGGCCGATGCGCTGCATCCGCAGACGCTCCTGACATACGGCATGAATGGCGGCGACCTTCCCGCGCCCTTCGGCGGGCCTCTCCGGATGCGCGTGCCGCGCCAGCTTGGCTACAAGAGCGTGAAATACATCACTCGGTTGACGGTGACGGACGACTTGAAGAGCTTCGGCAAAGGCTTGGGATCGGCCGCGCCTGAGGCCGGGTACGCGTGGTACGCTGGAATCTGATTCGTGGAAAGCGCCCTAGTCGTTCATCGCCTGCATTTCGCCTTTACGATCACCTTCCATTACCTGTTCCCGCAGCTCACCATGGGGCTGGCGCTCCTGATTCTGATTCTGAAAACCATCGCTCTGCGCTCCGGCGACGACCATTACAATCAGGCGGCCCGCTTCTGGGCGCGAATTTTCGGCATCAACTTCGCGCTGGGCGTGGTGACCGGAATCCCGATGGAATTTCAGTTCGGAACGAACTGGTCGGAATTCTCTCGCGCGGCGGGCGGCGTCATCGGTCAGGCGCTGGCCATGGAAGGCATTTTCTCCTTCTTCCTCGAGTCCACCTTTCTCGGGCTGCTCCTCTACGGGGAAAAACGCCTCGGGCCGCGCGGCCACTGGTTTGCATCCCTCTGCGTGTTTCTCGGCTCCTGGCTCTCGGGTTTCTTCATCATCGTCACCGACGCCTGGATGCAGCATCCTGTCGGTTACACGCTCGGACCCAAGGGCGAGATCATTCTGGCGAGCTTCTGGGATCTGATGCTGAATCCCTGGGCGCTCCGCCAGTATCCGCACAACATGAGCGGCGCGCTCATCACCGGATGCTTCGTCATGACCGCGGTTGGCGCGTTCTACCTGCTTTCGGGAGCGCACGTCGCCTTTGGACGGACCTTCGTGCGGATCGGCGTCGTGACCGGCGTCGCGGCATGCATCTTTCAAATGGTCCCGAGCGGCGACTGGCAGGGCAAGATGGTTGCCCAGCACCAGCCGGCCACGCTCGCGGCGATGGAGGGGTTGTTTCACACGGAGTCCGGCGCCGGCCTGACGCTCCTCGGTCAGCCGGACGTCGAAAACCAGCGGCTCGATAATCCGCTGGTCGTTCCGAAGATGCTCAGCTTCCTCACCTATAACAGTTGGAGCGCCGAAGTGAAAGGCCTCGATCATTTTCCGCGCGACACCTGGCCCGACAACATCCCGCTGCTGTACTTCAGCTATCACGTGATGGTCGGTCTCGGCACCATTTTCATCGCCGTCATGGGCGGCGCCGCTTTCCTTCTTTGGCGCGGACGCCTCTATGACTCGCGCGCCATGCTCTGGATTCTGCTGCTGAGCTTCCCGTTTCCCTACATCGCCAACACGGCTGGATGGATCACTGCCGAGATCGGCCGCCAGCCCTGGCTGATCTACGGTCTGCTGCGCACGAAGCACGGAGTGTCGCCGCTCGTCTCGGCCGGCAACGCCTGGTTCACCCTCCTCGGATTCATGGGTCTGTACACGGTGCTCGCCATCCTGTTTCTCTTTCTGATTGGGCGAGAGCTCGAGCGGGGTCCCGAGGATCCGCAAAAAGCGCCGGCCCGGATCGCGAGGGTCGCATGATCGAGACGGTCTGGTTCTGGTTGGTGGCCGTGATGATCACGATGTACGTGATCTTCGACGGCTTCGATCTCGGCGCGGGCATCGTCTACTTGTTTGTCGCCCGCAATGACGACGAGCGGCGGCTCGTGCTGCGCTCGATCGGTCCCGTGTGGGACGGCAACGAAGTATGGCTCCTCGCAGCGGGCGGCACCCTCTTCTTCGCCTTCCCGGTGCTCTACGCGTCGGCGTTCAGCGGATTCTATTTACCGCTGATGATGGTCCTCTGGCTGCTGATCCTGCGCGGGATCTCGCTCGAGTTTCGCAATCACATCTCGGGCCCGGTGTGGGCGCCCTTCTGGGACGTGGTCTTCTCCTTCGCCAGCGGATTGCTGGCCATCTTCTTCGGGGCGGCGCTCGGCAACGTGGTGCGCGGCGTGCCGCTCGATGCGCAAGGGCGCTTCTTCGAGTCGCTCTGGACGGATTTCGACCTCGGCCCCGGCAGCGGCGTCCTCGACTGGTACACCGTGCTGGTGGGCGTCGTGGCGCTGGCCGCGCTCGCGATTCACGGCGCGCTTTGGGTAGCGGTGAAGACCGAAGGGCCGGTGCACCACCGTTCGCGCCGCGCGGCCGGATTGATCTGGTGGGCGGTGCTCGTCCTGACCGTAGTGATCACCATCGTGACATTCCGCATCCAGCCGCAGGTTCCATCGAGCCTGATCACTCGCCCCTGGGGCTACGCATTTCCTCTTCTGGCGCTGGCCGGACTCGCCATCACGCGCTGGTTTCTTGATCGCGAAGCTGCGAAGGCCTTCCTCGGTTCCTGCGCCTACCTGGCAGGGATGCTGACGAGCGTGGTCTTTGGACTCTATCCGTTCGTGCTTCCCGCCAGCACCAACCTTGCCTATACGCTGACGGTGCACAACGCCAAAGCGCCGGACTACGGATTGAGGGTGGGACTGGTCTGGTGGATCATCGGCATGTCCCTCGTAACTGCCTACTTCGTCTTCACGTACCGCCACTTTGGCGGCAAAGTGAAGCTAGAGGGCGACAGCCACTACTGAGAGCCCAGGGACCGCTTCAGCGCCTGGTAAAACTCACCCACATTCGGTTGACGCGATTCGGCGCGCCGCTCGAGCGCCCGCTCTAAAACTTCACGAAACCCTCCATTCGACACCCGGCCGTTCTCCGGACGCCGCCCGACGAGCATCTCGTGGCTCATCACCGCCAGGGCATAGATGTCCGTTCGCGCGTCGATCGTTCCGCCGTGCAGTTGTTCCGGCGCCATGTAAGCCAGAGTCCCCGCGAAGTGCCCGGACTCTGTCAACGTCTCCTGATCGGCAGCGATGTTCTTCGCCAGGCCAAAGTCGAGCACCTTGATGCGGCCGCGTCCCGATGAGTCACGGGACACCATAACGTTCTCCGGCTTCAGATCGCGATGGACCATGCCGGTGCGGTGCGCGTTGTCGAGCGCCGCCACCACGCCATCGAGGATTTCGAGCACGGCGGGTCCGGCGAGCGATCCTTCGCTGCGCAGCATCTCCCGCAGAGTCTGCCCTTCGAGATACTCCATCACCAAAAAAGCTCCGCCTCCCGCGAGCGTGCCGAAGTCGTGCACGGCCACGACATTTGGATGTGAAAGCGACGCGGCGGAACGCGCCTCGCGCCGGAAGCGCTCAAGCGCGTTCTCATGCGTGAGCGAGTCAGGCCGGATGACTTTCACTGCCACCTGCCTCCCCAGTTCGGCATCGGTCGCCAGGTAAACGACGCCCATTCCGCCCGCACCCAACCGGCGGATCAAACGATACCGTCCGGCAATGGCGCTCGACAGTGCCGAGTCCACCAGCGCGGCGCCGTCGTTTGCGCATCGTTCCGCATCCTCGGGGAAGCAGGTTCCGCAGCGCGGGCATTCCCGCATGCGCTCGCCGGCGCGCTGCCGCGTAGCCGCGGTACTGAAGTATGCGGCGGTTAGGTCGAGACCCACGGCCTCCACCAGCTTGATGTCTTCGGCGCTGTAGGGCTGCTCGGAGAGCTTCTCACCGAGAACGAGCATCGCCTCCACGGTTGTCTCTCCCACCGGAGCAAGCAATCCCGCCTTCCATGACCCGACCAGATCCTGATCGGCCTGAGGAAGCTGCCGCAGAAAACTCCGTGGATCGGCCAGATCGGTCTCGAGCGGCTTTCCCGTCAGCTCCAGCAACCCGGGCAGGCGCGATCCCGACGGGACGGCCGGAGTCTCACCAGCCGGGAACGGAGTCTCGCCCGTTTCGCCTGGCAGCAGGAAGGATGCGCGATACGGACCGCTCGACTTGCTGCGCAGCAAAAGCGCCCCGTAGCCGGCGTGCAACGCCCTCACCAGGACGGCCGTAAGCTGCCGGCTGTCGCGTTCCACGTCGTCGCGCTTGGCGAGCAGTCGCGCGATTTCCAGATGCACCTCGCGCGGGTCATAAGCCTCGCGGAAGAACCGGCGATCCAACTCTTTAAGAATCTTTTGCCGCTTGGCCAGCATCCCGGCCAGCAATGCACCTGCCAGCAGATACAGCACAGCGTTGGCGCTGAGCACTTCTCCAATCGACCGGCCGCGATTTTGGTAAAGATGCACCAACACGCCCGCGAGTGGAATCAGGATCAGCACCACGAGCGAGCCCCTGGCGAGGGCGTACTGCAGCCCTCGTCGGAGAATCACGCGGATGTCGAAGAGCCGGTGTCTCAGCAAAGCGTAGGCGACAGAAACGGGGAATAAGAAGAACGAGGAGACAATAGGAATCAGGACGAGGAAGATCGTTCGAAGGGGAAGAAACTGCACTACGGGGATAAAGGCCATACCGACGACACACGGCGCCAGTCCGGCGATGAGGATGCGAATCCGCCTGCGGTCATTCAAGTCTGTGGCGCTACGATAGTTCAGAAACAGAAGGACCAGTGCGGCGGCCACATAAGAAATGGCGGCCGCCGTGCCGCCCCAATCGGTCAGGTACTGAAGCCAGTCCGGGAGAGTGCCGTCCAAAAGCATGATGGCCCAAGCGCCGTTCGCTAAGCACCAGAAGCCGGTGTATACGCCTAAGAAGAGCTTCCACTTCGTGCTTGTGAGTCGAGGCTTCGGGATGACGTTTCCAAGCATCGTCAGGCACGCCATCTGGACCACGGCTCCCAGCGACGCGACGACAAACGCTACTTCACCCAGCGGGTAAAGGCGGAGCCGGGGTCCAAGGGAAGCCATGGTTCCAGGATCGAAACCGCCAAGACCAAACAAAATGAAGTACGCTCCGGCCAGCTCCGCGGGAGCCGAACCCTTGCCGGCAAACCAGAGAAGAAGGCCCACGACGAGGACCAGGAATGACAAAAACACTGCGCTGAAACGGAAGGCCACTTCTCCCCGCGAGCGAAAACGCGCTGCCTGGAAGTTCAGTTTGTGCCGCTGGCCGTCTCGCTCGTATTCGAGCACGAAAACGGTATCTTCCGGACTAGCGAAGTACTGGACGAAAGAGGCTCCGGAGTATCGGATTGGGATGCCGTTCTTCGAAAGAACGATATCGCCGACGCGAAGGCCGGCTTTCGCAACCGGGGTCCCCTCATCCACGTGAGTGACCACGGGGCGGGAAGTGTAGGGACTGTTGAGATCAAATCCATTCTGCAATCCCGGGATCAACTCCAGGTACACGACCAGCGGATAGAGAATGGCCGGCGCCACAAAGAGCAGATAGAGTAGTTTACGTCGCATTCCTCAGCGATCCTGGAACCCATATAATACGCCTGATGCGGCGAAGAACCTTCCTGAAGACCACGGCCGGCGGCTTGGCCGCCCTCGCCTGCGCCCAACCGCGGGCGTCGTCGTCGCTGCGCCTCTGGTATCGCGCGCCCGCCGCTGCATGGACCGAGGCGTTGCCGATCGGAAACGGCCGGCTCGGCGCGATGATCTTCGGCGGTGTCGCCGAAGATCACCTGCAGCTCAACGAAAACACGCTCTACTCCGAAGGACCCGGACGGCGCGATCTTCCGCTCGACATCACGAAGAACTTCGACGAAGTGACGGCCATGCTGCGTCGCGGCGATTACGCCGAGGCCGCCGCCATCATGAATCGCGAGTGGTGTGGACGGGAACAATCCGGATACCAGCCGCTCGGCGATCTACGGCTGGTCTTCGAGGGTCACTCGCCCGCCGCGTACGAGCGCGAGCTCGACATCGAGAACGCCGTTGCTCGCGTTCGTTATACGCAGGAGGGAACGGAGTTCACGCGCGAATATTTTGCGAGCTATCCGGACCAGGTGATCGTCGTCCGGCTCACGGCCGCGAAGCCCGGAAGCATCAGCTTCCGGGCGTCGCTCTCGTCCGACCATCCTACGGCCAAGGTGCATCCCGCGGGCGCGCGAGCCATCCTGCTCGAGGGGCAGGCCCCGGGCTTCTGCCTGCGTCGCGAATTCGAATGGGTGGAGCAGCGCAAGGAGACCTGGAAGTATCCCGAAGTCTGGGACCGGGAAGGAAAGCGACTCCCCAATGCCAAGCGCGTTCTCTATGGCGACGAGATCGGCGGCATCGGCACATTCTTCGAAGCCCGCCTTAGCGCCGCCGTTACCGGCGGCTCGGTGGTTCTGAAGGACGACATGCTTCACGTGAAAGGCGCGAACGAAGCTACGCTCGTGATCACGGCCGGAACCAGTTTCGGCGGCCGGCATCCACCGCTGGCCGGATCGGTCGGCAAGCCGTTGGCGGCGTTGCGTGACGCGCATGTCGCCGATTACCGGCGTCTTTTCCACCGCGTCTCGATCGATCTCGGAGAATCGAGTGCACTGCCTACGGACGAACGCATCGGGCTTTTTGCCGAGGGTCGTGACCCCGGTCTCGCCGCGCTCTACTTGCAGTTTGGCCGGTATCTGATGATCGCGGGCTCGCGGTCCGGCGGCCAGCCGCTGAATCTGCAGGGCATCTGGAATCCTCACGTGATGGCGCCGTGGGCCAGCGCCTACACCACGAACATCAACACGGAGATGAATTACTGGCCCGCCGAGGTCGCCAACCTCTCCGAGTGTCACGAGCCGCTGCTGCGCATGGTGCGCGAGCTCTCCGTGGACGGAACCAAAGTCGCCCGCACCATGTACAAGCGCCGCGGCTGGGTGGAGCACCACAACACGACAATCTGGCGCGATGCGCAGCCCGTCGATTACAACGCGCTGCCGGCATTCTGGCCGATGGGCGGCGCGTGGCTGTCTACACATTTGTGGGAGCACTATCTCTTCACGCAGGATTGCGACTTCCTGGCGCGCGATGGCTATCCATACATGAAAGGTGCGGCCGAGTTCTGCCTTGACTGGCTCGTAGACGACGGCAACGGCCACCTGGTTACTGCCGTCGGCTGCTCGCCTGAGATCGGATTCCGCTACACCGATGCAAGCGGCAACAACAGGACCGCGGGCCTTTGCATGGGGCCGACGATGGACCTAGGCATCATCCGGCATCTATTCGGCGCCTGCATCCGCGCCGGTGAAGTGCTGAATCGCGACGCGGAATTTCGCGCCGAGCTGCAAGCGAAGCTCGACCGGCTGCTCCCCTATCAGGTGGGCAGCCGCGGACAATTGCAGGAGTGGCCGCAGGACTTTCTCGAAACGGACGTGCACCACCGCCACATTTCACACCTGTTCGCGCTGCATCCTTCGAACCAGATCACGCGCCGCGACACGCCGAAGCTCTTCGACGCCGCGCGACGCACCCTTGAGCTCCGCGGCGATGAAGGGACGGGATGGTCGCGCGCATGGAAGATCAACTTCTGGGCGCGCATGGAGGACGGCAATCACGCCCACAAGATGATCGCCGCGCTACTGGTGCCGGACAAAGTCGGAGACTCGCGTCCGCGCGGCGGCGTGCTGCCGAACCTGCTCTGCTCGCATCCGCCCTTTCAGATTGACGGCAACTTCGGCGGCGCGGCGGGCATCGCCGAGATGCTGCTGCACAGCCACGCCGGCGAGATCCATCTGCTGCCCGCGCTTCCCGACGCATGGCCCGCAGGCAGCGTCCGCGGGCTCTGCGCGCGTGGAGGATTCGAAGTGAGCCTGGCGTGGAGCGGCGGCGCGCTGGTCTCGGCGGAAGTCCGCTCGAAGATCGGCGGACCTTGCGCCGTGCGATATCGCGACCGGACCGTTCGAATCGAGGTCGGGGCGGGGAAGTCCGTTCGCCTCGACGGGAGCTTGAAGGCATGAGGTTGTTGCTCGCCTTAGCTCTGACGGTCGCGTGCTCTGCGGCGGAGCTTAAGACTGCGTCCGCGCAGCCGATCAAGTATTACCTGTCGTTGCCGCAAGGATGGTCCGCGGCAAAGCGCTGGCCGGTCGTGATGGTGATCGAGAGCGCCGAGCGCAACTACGAGAACGCCGCCGCGGTCTTCGAGAAGGCGCGCGGGAACATGCCATTCATCCTGGTGACGCCGCTGGTGGTGACGAACGGCGGGCCCGGCTACCGCACGGTCATGAGCGATCGCTACAGTGAAGCTGTGTGGGCCCTGGCGGACCGAATGAGCAGTTGCCACTTTGACGAGCGAGGGCTCGCGGCCGTCGCCGCCGACATCGTCAAAACGTACAGCGGCGAGGATCGGTATTACGTGACGGGCTTTGAGGCGGGCGGCCACACCGTGTGGTCGCTGCTGTTCCGCCATCCGGAGGCGCTTCGGGGAGTCGCCAATGTCGCTACAAACTACCTAGGAAGATGCATGGAGGACGGGGCATTTCATGCCGCCGTCCCCGACCTGCCGATCCGTGTATTCTGGGGCGCCGACGACCCTGCGTCGAAGTCCGGCTCGCCGCTCGTCACGCAGACCGCCCGCGCCGTTGATGTCGCCAAGTCGCGCGGCTACCGCAACTTTTCCGAGGCCGTGATCCCGGGCAGAGCCCACGTCCCGCTTGCCGACGAGGTGCTGGCGTGGTTCGACTCCTTGCATCGCGCGCGGTGAAAGACTAAGATGAGAGAAGAGCGGACTTTAAAGAGGTTTCCCGGTGGTCCCCTCTTCCCTGATGGAAACGGCGTTAAGCAAGGTCGGACTGCGGAAGGCGAGGTACAGTTGCGTGTTGGCAACGGTTTTTGCCTCGCTCGTTTCTGCAGGACAAGTTCCTCCTGCGGAACGCCACGAGCAGGTACTCTTTGAGGGCCAGGTCCAAGTTCCACCGGGCAAACAGTACAACCTATCATTCGCGACCCTGTCAAACTTTCGGAATGCTCGTATTGCTGGGAGTGTTCAGGCGATTGGGGGCGCCGGCAATGATATCCGAGTCCTGGTTACCAAAGGTCAAACGGTCGTTTACGACTCAGGCAAGCGACGGTCAATCGTAATTAGTGTCGATTTTAGTGAGCCAAGCCAATACACGCTCATTTTTAGTAACAGTTTCTCGCTTGTGTCGCCAAAAGCCGTTACAGGACGAATCTCCTTGGTGCATTGGGGCGTGGACACAGAGAAGAACGCTGATGACCAGCGAGCCACAATCGAGCACTTTAATCTAGCAACCAGTACCATTCAACGCTTGTATCTGACGCTGAAGGCCGACGAGACGGTCTGGGGAACGAGACAGCTCTTTGGTGCGCCAGTGATTCGGCTAAGTGGCAACAGATCTATCAATGCCGTCTCAAATTGGACCACGAATTCCATCCAGGTAAATCGAGGCCTGTTCGACTTGACCGAACGAGCTGGGGAGAGAGGAACGGACGTACTGGCAGCGACGCTGTCACACGAGCTCAGCCACATCTTTTACAGGCACCCGGGGTATGGTTCTGGTTCTGGTTTGAAGGGACTCTTTGACGAATTACGTGGTGTCACGGCCCTTGATCGCATACAAGAGGTAGAAGCTGACGTCCTCGGCATCCGAGTTGTTTGCCAATCAGGGTTTGACCCAGACGGAATGTTGATTCTGATGCGAGTGTTCTCTGCAATGGATCAGAATGCAAGCAGCTTTATGCGGAATCATCCTTCTGGCATTGAGCGGCTCAAGTATCTGCAGGCTGAGGCAGACAAGTGTCGGATTGTTCAGGCGCGGAAGAACACGACGGGCACCACTAACCCAAGGCAAGCGCAGACATCCCCGAAGGATCTGGGAATCGTGACTGAGGATACGACGGCGACACCTAGACAAGCTCTGTGGACACTAGCCGAGAATCCGAATTCAAAGTGGAAGTTCAGGGTCCGGGATCAATTCCTTTTTGGTGAACGCATCCTGCCGGATGAAAGGAAGGCACTTGGGGACTTTGATACGGTTGATGTGAAACGCCAGGGAGATCGGTTCGTTGGGACACAACGAGTAAGGATAACGTTCAGAATCAAGGACTCGTCGCCAGAAGGCTACTCGAGCAAGAAATGTCAGTGGGACTTTCCTGTGGAACTAGGCTCCGTGACAGATGAACGAATCGAAGGGAAATGGGAGAGTTACCCTCGCGATTCGAAGGTCAATGCGCTGACTTGTGTTAGATCGGGTGATCGTTTTTGGGAAAGTGCTACGTGGATTCGTGACTGACGCTCACCGCGTCATTCCGACCATCGGTGTGTCGACGCTATGAAGGGAATCGAGTCTGTTCGCGCCCAGATCCGCTTCTACCTAAACGAATTGGCGGTTCGCAATGAACACCACAGCTTTGAGCGCCTCTGTATGGAGCTCTCGCGCCGCCGGATTTGTTTGCATCTTTTGCCAGCGACCGGCCCAGTCTCCGCTGGAGGCGACCAAGGACGAGACTTCGAAAGCTACAGGAGCTATCTCAATGTAGCAGGACTGGACAGCTCTGTCTTCATCGGACTCTCCAAGCAAGGGCCCTTAGTCTTCGCTTGCTCAACGCAAGAGGATTCGACTCGGAGCAAGATCAAGGAAGACGTCGAGAGGATCCTTTCCAGGGGAGAACGTCCCGAACGCATCTACTTCTTCTCAGCTCATAACCTAGCCGTTGCAAAGAGGCATCAAGTTCAGGACGAAATCCGTTCTCAGTACGGTGTCGAGTTAGAAGTGTTCGATGCTCAGGCTATCGCTGACCAGCTTTCGGAACCCGACACCTTCTGGATCGCGCAAGAGTATTTGCACCTTCCTGCCGAGGTATATCCGGTTTCGGAAAAAGGTGAGGACGAATGGTACAAGGCCTCAAAGGTTCGTTGGGAGGCCCGTGAGCCATCCGGCGGGAATTATCAAGAGTTTGATGAGATTCGGCGGGCCGCTCGTCACGCCGCATCGTGTCCAGAAAGGTACGGTGACCTCGGTGTCTGGATGGCGCGCCTGAAGTCGTTCCGTCAAGCAGGGAGCCCGGATCGCCTGCAAGCTAATGCACTCTATGAAACGATAGTCGCCAAGATGCGAGCCTTGTGGGATTTGCGCGGCCACGAAGAGGACTTTCGCGAGCATTTCAACAAGTATGTGGATAGCCCGGAGCCGTGGGTCATT
>CAZRND010000046.1:0-9227 GCA_964601345.1 uncultured Acidobacteriota bacterium
GGCCCGGGCGACATGTAGGCGCCCGTCCCGATGGCCGAGCCGGGATCGGTCAGCAGGTCATCGCTCGTTGCCGAGACGGAATTGTTGCGCGCGCCCGCCAGCTTGGCGAGGCCGAAGTCGAGCACCTTGGTCTGGTCGCGTCCCGTGACGAAGATGTTGGCGGGCTTGATATCGCGATGGACGATGCCCTTGGCGTGCGCCGCTTCGAGCGCGTCGGCCACTTGCACGGCGAGCGCCAGCAGCGTTTCGAGCGGCAGCGGACGGCCGCCGATCCGCTGCTTGAGGGTCTGGCCTTCGAGCAGCTCCATGGCGATGAACTGCCGTCCCTCGTACTCGTCGATTTCATGAATCGTGCAGATGTGCGGATGGTTCAGCGACGAGGCGGCGCGCGCCTCGCGCCGGAAGCGCTCGAGCGCCTGCGGATCGCGTGATAGTTCTTCGGAGAGGAATTTCAGCGCAACGTTGCGGCCGGGCCGGGTGTCCTCGGCCTTGTAGACGAAACCCATCCCGCCGCCGCCCAACTTTTCCAGTATTCGATAGTGAGAGAGAGTCTGCCCGATCATCGCAATGGAGGAATCATTCTACGTTGGGACGGGCAATGGAGCAAGCCGTAATGGATCTACCGATCCGTGGTCGAAATGCGGATGTTCACTCGCCGTTCTTTTCTAAAGGTCGCTCTGGCGTACTCCTGATACCGATGCTTTTCCTTTTTGCGGTTAGGCACAGAATGCCATTCGCCCCGATCAACAGATTCCAAAACTTCCCGATCCCGCGGATCGACTCTCCTCATTCCTGGGCCTCCGGGATGTACTCCTTCGTGGTCTTACGGCTCGGAAGGTTCATTGTCGCACAAGGTGTGCCTTTCGGCATCCGCGCACAAGCTTTCGGGCGGGACAACGCCGAAAGGAGTGGCATGAACCGGTGATCGGATCAAAGTGCGGTCCGTCGCGGACGAGGAACGAATCATGGTCGCGGCCGCTAATTCGGCAATCCGCAGGGGACCAGACTAGTTGTCATAACTGCATTCGTGAGCCAAGACTATCTTCTTTTCCGAGCAGCGTCCTGCGCGATCAGGTCCGCCAGCAGCCGTTTGGGAGAACGGAAAGTCGTCCGATCGAGACGAGCGAACATAGTGGACAGGTCGAGCAACCCGAGCTTTGCGGCCTGATCTAAGACGCCTATAGTTCCCGTTACACGCAAACCCTGGGACCGGGCTGCGCCAGTCCCGTCGCGCTCGTCGATCAGTAACAGATCCGCGCTCTGCTCGAGGGCAAGAATGATCGCCTCTGCTTCTCCCCGACCCAGGTGTAGCAAACGTTGGGTTTGAGATATTGAAGGAGTAATGATCTCTATCCAACCAGGCGCTTCCGCAACCCAAGCGCGCACCCGTTCAGGCGTCTTCCCGTGATTAAGCTCCGCACGGACAGCCGGAGGAATCAGCACCCTCGCGTAGAGCTTGGGGAGGACGTCGGCGGCGCCAATGAGAATCAGGTAGTTCAGCGGCGTCGAATCAGAAACGATCACGCCCTGTCCGACAATCCCAGCTTGCGATGAGCCTCGCGGTTCTGTTCCAGATCGTCGAGCGTGTACTCAAGCTCGACGCCGTGCTGCTTCAGGAATCCGTCAACTTCCAGACGGTTCTCAAAGCCCAGGATTTGCTGAAGTTGGGCCGCCGAGAGCTTTCGCTCGCGGTAGGCTTCCACCGCAATGGACTCGAGCGCGGCACGGGACAAATCTCCTCCGCTGTCCGCTAAAGCGGCCGATAGTTCGTCGGGGAGTTCGATCGTGAGGTGTACCACGGTCTAATTATACTGTAAGTGCGAGAGAGCTTCATCAGTCTGCCGACCGGCATTTCGTCGATCCGGTTGCGGGAACCATCCTAGTAAACAATTCTGTACGGATAGTCATATATCCTCATATGTGAGCATATGACTACCGTTGCGACAGAACCGGAAACCACTCGTTTAACAATCAGTTGGTCGAAGCAGGCGGATTTGGCTCTGCGGACGCACCTTGGGGCGCTCGGGATGAAGAAGGGTGACATCTCGAAGTTCATCGAGGAGGCGGTCTGCTGGCGGATCTTCCGGCAAAAGGTCCTGGCATCCCGGGAGTCGTTCGCCGACATCCCGTTCGACGAAGTCGAGAAGATGATCGACCAGGCCGTCGCCGAAGTTCTCGCCGGCCGCGCCAAGCCCTAATGCAAATCCGTGCTCTAATAGGGTGACGGGGGGAGGCGCGATGACGACGACCGACTTGAAAGCCTATGGCAACTACCGCTGGATTGTCGCCGATCCTGAAATGCTGGGCGGCAAGCTATCCGTGCGCGGTACGCGCTTCTCCGTATCGTTCATCCTCGCCTGCCTTGCCGAAGGAATGAACATTGCCGACATCGAAGAAACCTACGGCTCGCTGCCTCACGAAGCCGTTCCGGAAATCATGAAAGTCGCCGCAGAACTTGCGGACACTCCCGTTGGGGCTGCTTGATGCAGTGTTAGGATACGATGAAGTCATGGAGGGATCTGTGGGCGCCAAGCAAGAGATCTTGAAGGCCATCGAAGACCTTCCCGAAGATGCCAGGTTGAGGACGCGATGGATCGTCTCTATCTCATGTATAAGGTTGAGAAGGGCCTCCTTCAGGCAGACCGCGGCGAGACGATCAGCTCAGAACAAGTCCGCCAGCGCATCGCCAAATGGCTGAAGTAAGGTGGACGCCCCAGGCCTATCGGGCGCAAGGTGAAGAAGATGCTGGGCGGCATTCACGGCTGAGGCTTGCGGCTGACGGCTAGTTCCATCAGCTTCCGTGCCGGCTGATTGCCGATCGTGAGCTCCGCCAATTCGGTCCACTGGCCTTTTTCGTTGATGCGCAGGACGGAGCTCGACTTGAACGGGCCGAGCGAGAATCCCCAGGTGATTCCCTGCCCTTCCTCGAGCAGCTTCACGTCGGATTCGAGCCAGCGCCCGTCATTGAACGCCCGCATCCGGTAGACGCCCTTCTCGTCGTCGTAGCTCACCAGGCCGAACGCCTGCAGAGCGGGCTTTCCATCCGCCTTCGATTTCCCGAACCCCTCAATCGTGAGAACCAGCCCGTCGAGCTTGTACTGCGCCTCCTCGGTCTGGATCACCTCGACCACGGTCTCTGGTCCCCGATACATCCGCGCCTCGCCAGCCCATTTGCCGACAAGGAAGCTCAGTTTCTTCATCGCCGCCTTCTGCGCTGCGACATCGGGTTGGCGCGGGAGTTGCGCCTGAGCCGGAACCGCCAGACAGAGCAGCGCAATGACAACCTTGATTGACTTCGACATTCCACGAGCCTGCCTGGAGAGACATGAAGTGTCAAGGGGCTCGGCCACAACATCCTGCCCGCGTTGAAACGTCCGAGGACTGTGGAGCATACTCCACAACTATGGAGACAATGAACGAACTCCTTCTACGGGAGGCCCTGCGCGAGTATCTGAGGATTCTTCGAAACCAGGAACTCGAATTGCAGGAACGGCGGGCTTACCGCCTTCATCCACAAGAGGAAGACGAGCTTGCCGTCTGGGAAAAGGAGATGGCATGGCCGCGGCACTGACCCGCTCGCGGGGCGACGTGCGTCTTTACCATTTTCCCCACTCGGACAGGGAGCGGCCTGTGGTCGTGCTGACCCGAGAGGCAGCGATTGATCATTTGACTTGGATCACCATTGCGCCGATCACGTCGACGATCCGCGGAGTCGCCTCCGAAGTCGTTCTCTCTGAGGAGGACGGCATGAAGGCGCCCTGCGCGGTCAATCTCCACAATGTTCTGACGGTCTCCAAGGCCAGAGTTGGACGCCGTGTCGCCGCGTTGAGCCCGGCAAGGCTCAGGGAAATCTGCGCGGCCATGAACTTCGCTTTAGGCTGCTCCTAACATCATTCGCGATCCCGATAGAATTCGCGCATCGCCTTGTGGGTGCGCTTCCACTTCTTCTTGAATGCCGCTTCGAGCGCGGCGTCCTGTTTTCTGGCTGCGAATTGGAGTTCCCTTCCCAGCTTATGGAAACTCTCGAGACGCCTGGGATCGGCGCGCTCCCGAACCGCGCATCCCGGCTCGCTCTCGTGCTTACAGTCGCGGAAGCGGCATTGCGCCGACAGGTCTTCGATCTCCGGAAAGACGCGCTCCAGACTGTCGCTGCTGCCCGTTTCCCAGAGTTGAAGCTCGCGCATCCCCGGAGTGTCGAGTAAAAGCGCGCCGCCGGGCAGCGGAATCAGGCGGCGTGACGTGGTCGCGTGGCGGCCGCGATCGTCGTCCTCGCGAATGGCGACGACGGCTTGCTCCGCGCGGCCCAGCAGCCGGTTCACCAGCGTGGACTTTCCCACTCCCGACGATCCCACCAGCGCGACCGTGTGTCCGGGCTGGAGGAACTTCTCGAGCGCCTCGAGTCCGGTCCCATCGAGGGCCCTTAGCGCAACCACGGTCACAGCCGGAGCGGCCGTCTCGACGGCGACGACGGCGCCCGCAGGATCGTCCACCAGGTCGGACTTCGAAAGCAGCACCACTGGCGTCGCGCCACTTTCCCAGACCGAAGTCAGGTAGCGTTCCAGCCGCGCCACGTTCAGGTCGCGATTGAGCGAGGTCATCACGAAAAGCGTGTCCACGTTGGCGGCGATCACTTGTTCGGCGGTACGCTTGCCGGCGGCCTGCCTGGAAAAGTGCGATCTCCGGGTGAAGAGGTGTTCGATCACGGCTCCGCGCACTCCCACCCAGTCGCCGGCGGCCGGGAGCTCGCCGCGGGTTTCCGCGCGATGGCGGAAACTGCCGCTCAAGGTGGCCCAGGTGTCGACGTGTTCGCCTCGCACGCGCCAGCCGCCGCGTTGTTCTTCCATCACCCGCGCGGGCGCACGTGCGGGTACCGACGGACACAATTCCAATTGCTTCTGAAAAAACGGACTCCAACCCAATTGTTCGAGCGTCAAGGCAGACTCCTGCTGTTGCTAGTTTCGGGACGTGGCCAGGGGTCTGCGGATTCGGAGAGCTAGGCTGCCGAGACAGACCCACTACGGGTTTGGTCGAAAACACGCATAGGTCGTCGGCGCCTCCTGAAGTGGAATGAAACTACCGAGCGATTGTACATCAACCAAGGCCGTTTTCCTTGTCAAGCATTATATTCGCTTTTTATGGTAATAATATACTTGACATACCAAAGCCCTTATTGTAGTATAAGGGCATGGCAGACAAGAACACTCCCAAGACCCTACTGGAAGCCATCAAGCGCTTCGGCTCTTACGAGAGCTGCAAGGCTTTCATGGTAGCGCTACGCTGGCCGGACGGCAAGGTCACTTGCCCGCGTTGCGGCGCGGAGAAGGTCACCTATCTGGAAAAGGCTCGCGTGTGGAAGTGCTACGCAAAGCATGAGCGTCCTACCTTCACTCTCAAGACCGGAACCATCTTCGAGGACTCCCCGATTCCGCTTGAGAAGTGGCTACCTGCGGTATGGCTTCTCGTTAATTGCAAAAACGGCATCAGCAGCTATGAAATCCATCGCGGCCTTGGCGTGACTCAGAAATCCGCATGGTTTATGCTCCAAAGAATCCGGCTAGCAATGCAGACCGGCTCGTTCATCAAGATCGGCGGACCCGGAACCGAAGTTGAGGTAGACGAAACCTTCATCGGCGGGAAGTCCCGCAACATGCACAAGTCGAAACGTCTCGCCAAGTTTGGGCGCAATACCGCTGGCACAGTCGGAAAGATCGCCGTCCAAGGATTGCTCGAACGTCATGGCAAAGTACGCGTTCGCGTTGTCGGCAACATCGAACAGGACGATTTACGCGACGGAGTTCTTGAACACGTCGCGGAGGGAAGTAACCTGTACAGCGATGCAGCGATTGCCTACCGGCCCCTGGGAAACGCCGGATTCGATCATCAGTTCGTTGACCATGCCGAAAAGTATGTAGACGGCAAGATTCACACCAACGGCCTAGAGAATTTTTGGGCTCTGCTCAAACGCGGCCTTCACGGAACCTATGTGAGCGTCGAACCGTTCCATCTTTTCCGTTATGTGGATGAGCAAGCCTTCCGCTATAACAACCGCAAGGACGCCAACGGCGATCCGTTGACTGACAGTGACCGCTTTGAGACCGCCATGAGTCAGATTGTCGGCAAACGTCTGACCTTCGCCGAAGTCACCGGCAAGGTGGGACAAACGCCGGTTAACTAGTGTGGGCGGGAAGCCCGCGATTTCCCGGCGCGGGAAGCGGCTCTAGCCTTGCGCCGCTTCTTGTTTCTCTCATAGGCTTTAAGTTTGCCGTTCAGTTCTTCTTTAGTCACGGCAAGCAAGCCACGCATGGTGCGCGTGAACGCCGTCATCTCGGGATTATCCGATTCCATCAAGCCACTATAGCACCGTCATGGTGCAGGTAATAGTGCTATGCTTCTGGGCGCTATGGACAAGAGCAACCTTTCCCAAGTCAACATGTTCCTTTGCGACAAGATCATCGTCGATGAGGATCATGTTCTCAGCGCTATCCGGATCATAGATATCTACTATGTAAGTCCACGAGTGGTTCCTGGGGCCGAAGCGTTGTCGGAAGACGTTCGCAAAGCAATAGAAGAGCTACCTACGGTCATCACGATAAACTGCCTCATCGACATTAAGACGCGCGCGATAGATACGGAGGATCATCAAATCGAGTTGCGCATGCAGAAAGCGGATGCTAGCAAAGAGATAGTGCTAGTCCCATCGCAGAAGGTCAATTTTAGGCCTATGGATCAAGACACGCCTGGAGGCGTGGCGATCGGTGTGGGGTTCCACATTACAGTGAAAAGCTACGGAACAACCTATATCGTTGCTCTGATTGATGGGTTGGAAGTTGCGAGAACGCCTCTCACAATACGAAAGAGGCCATCTGAAACGCCCACGTCCTAGAAAACGAACTTTGAAATGATGGCTTCGCTGGGGCCAGTTCGACCACGTTGCGCGAGAACTCGATTATCGAGAAAGGGCGGATGGCATTCGCCAACTCCTTTCGTAATGAAGCATCCGATAGGTCTTCAACGAGGGCTTTTGAATACACCGCTTCAATCTCAAAAACTCGATCAATGTCCGCTTGACTTCCCCACTTGCGAACATTCCAGGATTCGAGAGAGAAATAGTCCTCGATCTCTTCAAGGTCTATGCCTTGCGAGAGATCTCTGTTCATCCTTCGAAGCAGTTGGTCAATCTTAGACATGGCTCAACAACCCGATCATATCATACGGGTATGCGAGAAGCACCTAAGGGAGATTTTCAATCGCGCACGGCTCTGGGAGAGACTTAAAGCTGGCGAACTAGTACAAACCCTCGAAAGAGATGTACCGACCGAGATCACGGATCATAGAGGCAATCGCTGCATTCGATCACAACACTGGATTTGGGAGGACCCGAAAGCGGAAGTAGAAGTCGCTCGTGGGCATCAATACATAACCGAAACGGGAGGGATTGGCGGGAGTGGCCTGCCTGATCCTAAAAGAGTCACAATCGGGCTAACAGCATACCGTTTAGTCAGACGGCACAAGTCAGCGCAAGCCTGCCAACTTTGCGCTACGATTGGCCCCCCTAGGAGTATCCTGCGGTCCATCTTCGAGTGGATTAGGTCCCTCTTCATAGCCTGTCACGTTGGGGCCTATTCTAACGGCTAGGACTGTGGTACGTCAAGTATGTTATTGCCCTTTTTATTCGTACACTTACCTGGGCTTGGCCGACCCTGCGGAAAACCCGGGATACGATAGAACGGTTGGAAGTCGCGGCGCTTGACCGCGCGTTCTTTGACAACTGAATTAGTCCTACTCATTGAGGCGATCCGGCCTGTGAATATCCTGTTTTCAAAGACTTGCCCCTGTTAGGGGCCTGTTTGCAGACGTCATTCCGGTTCCCAAGAAACGGAAAAGAAGCTACTTACGTCAACTAACAGGCCGGATTCGCCTGATCTTTCAGGAGACATCGTGTTCTTACTCCTCCTTGCTCTGCTCGCTCCACAGGGCTACTCGGACCTAAGTGCGCCCACGCCTTTACCAAGCGGAACGACGCTGGTGATCGGATTCCTCGGCGGATTCGACCGCTGGAACGACGAGCATCGCAGCGTGCGACAGCTTGTCCTCAAACTGCGCGGCCGGCCGGGAGTCTATGCCGAGTCGATTTCGAATCATCACCGCAAGCTGGCGCTGCAACTCATCCGGCGCACTCACGCCACGCGCATCATCCTGTTCGGACAAAGCTGGGGCGGCGCGGCCGTCGTCGACACGGCTCGCGATCTGAACAAGCTCGGCATCCCGGTCCTTCTCACCGCGCAGATCGACAGCGTCGGCCGCCACGACTCGACGATTCCCGCGAACGTCCACGCGGCGGTGAATTTCTATCAGCATGACCTTTTCACCATCCAGGGACGCAGCGAGATTCACGCCGCCGATCCGAAGCGCACGCAGATTCTCGGGAACTTTCGGCGCACCTATCCGTTCCCGATGGAAGAGAATCCCAACGCAAGCTGGGCGCGCCGGACAATGGGCGGAAGTCACGCTAAAATGGAACTGGACCCCACCGTATGGAGCGAAGTGGAGCGCTACATCGACGCGGCAGTCGCAGGACGCAATTGATGATCCGCGCCGCGCTCGCCTGCTTCCTGTTCCTTGCGCCGCTCGGCGCGCAAACGAAGCAACTCGATATCTCTCCCGGCAATACTTGGACCGACACGGCGATGGACCTGCAAGCGGGCGACACGGTGAAGATCACCGCGACGGGCCAGATCCAATATCCGAATTCGCGCGCCAGCGGCCCCGAAGGGTTGCCTCGCAGTTTCATGGACCTGATCCGCGTGCTGCCGCTGAATGACGCGGGGCGCGGCGCGGTAATCGGGCGCATCGGATCGAACGAAGCCAACCGTCCATTCCTCGTCGGACCGCAGGCGGACGCCAAGGCGCATGTGGCCGGGCGGCTTTTTGTCGGCATCAATCAGGCCTCGAACGATCAGGGCTCGGGCAGCTACCACGTCACCATCGTGCGCACGGCGGCGCCCAAGACCGCGCCGGCCAAGAACACGAACGTGACCTTGCCGGATCTTCCGCAGGGTCTGCTCGATTCCATCCCGCGCCGCGTGAGCGACGCTCAGGGCAACGACGGCGACCGTGTCAATTTCATCCTGATCGGAACGCCAAACCAGGGCGAGGAAGCGCTGAAAAGCGCCGGATGGGTACCCGTGGACCCCACCGCGAAAAGTTGCCCGCTTGCCCGCCACCTC
>CAZRND010000046.1:9237-20439 GCA_964601345.1 uncultured Acidobacteriota bacterium
GAATCAATGCCAAGCGCCGCAAGTCGACATCTTTGGCGGCGTTGAACGAGACCTTCAGCACTGCGTGCGAGCTGTTCGCATCGACGCTGATGCTGTCCGGTGCGCTCTGAAACGGATAGTCGACGTCGCGCTGCTCGAAGAATCGCTGCAAGCCGATGAGCTCTTCGCTGTAGGTCGCATCTTCCTGATGAGCCGCATATCCGTGGACCGCACGGCGAAAGATGCGCTGCTTCGCGGCATCCTGGCCACGCTCTCGAAGGAAGCTTACGTCACCATGCCGATGAGCGAGCTGATGCTCTTCGGGCGCGCGCAGGATTTCGGCTACGCGCAGGCCGATCCGGTTCGCGTGATCGCATCGCGCCATCATTTCCGCATCTGGAAAGCGCCCTTCCAGATCGGCGGGCAGACGGTGTGGGCCGGCGCGGGCACGCATGACGTTGGATTCGACCGCGACCGGCGCAACAACGGCGTCACGCACAAGATCGATCCCGACACCGACAAGGAACGCGATTTCATCCGCGACAATCTGCAGCAAACCGGAATGGTGCTGAAGACGGCGTACCTCACGCCGAAAGATCCCGTCACCAAGGCGAAGACGGCCACGGGAGCAGAATTCAACTCCGACGGACGCACGCTCCTGGTCTATCTCGCGGGAGAAACCAGCACCGCGGCGACGAACTTCGGCGATCTGTTCTGTTCAGTGCTCAAGCAGAACAATCCCGGCGGCGGACAGTGGGGCAGTTGCGCCGATTACTACGATGCTCCCGGCAAGGAAGACGCGCCCCTTGCTCCGCTGCGCTCGAAGTATCGCGTGCTGATCGTGCCCGGCATCCTCAGTTCCTGCGTTTCGGATACGCCTGCGTTCCAGGAAGGACAGGAAGCGCTCAAGAACCAATACGGCATGGACGTCGCGCTACTGCAAGTGCCGAACGATTCGAGCGAGTCGAATGCCAAGGTGATCGCGCAATATGTTCGCGATCATTCCGACGGCGGCAAGTTCATCCTGATCGGATACAGCAAGGGCGGGCCTGATATCCAAACGGCGCTCGCGCTTGAACCGGACGTGGCCGCGCAAACCGCCGCATTCATCAGTGTTGCGGGCGCGTCGGGCGGCTCGCCGGTTGCCGACTTCCTACCGCAGCAGGCCGAGAAGTACATGCATACGGTCCCGCTGAAGAGCTGCCAGGGCGACCTCTCGACAGGATTCGAAAGTTTGAAGCGCGAGACGCGCAAGCAATTCCTGGCCGCGCATCCTTACCCGGTGGTCCCAACCTACTCGCTGATCGCCAGCGCCGACCAGTCGCACACCTCGAAGTCGCTTCTCGGCACATGGCGGATGCTTCAGGTATATGGCGGTCTCCAGGACGGGCAGCTACTCAAAGACGACGCCATCGTGCCCGGCGCGAAGTATCTCGGCGCGGCGATTGCCGATCACTTCGCCGTGGCGCTGCCCTTCGACAAGTCCAGCGATTCGATGATCCGTGGGGAGATGGACAAGACCGCGTATCCGCGCGCGGCACTGCTCGAGGCGCTGGTGCGATTCGTGATCCAGGACCTCGAGACGAAGCCCTAAGGGAACACCAGCGTCGAAATCATCTGCCGGAAGATCGGATCGAACTCGCTGATGCGCGACGTCGGCGCGGCCAGCACCATGTACCACAATCCCGCTTCCTGCGCGACGGTGTAGAGATACGCGGTCTGGTCGGGATCCTGCTGTTGCGAAGTCCGCATCTGGAGCTTGGTGATCAGCCCCTGTTTTCCGCCGACATCGGCGCGCTCGGAGCGGTTGGCGCGCAAGCTCTGATCGCCTTTCACCAGCGCGTCGACAAACTCCTTCGTGCTGGTATCGAGGCGCACTCCCGAAGCTCCGCCCTGCGGGACGTAGTAATCGATCATCGCTCCGGCGATCAGCTCGACGCCTCCGCCTTGGCCTTGCACCACGCCGCCTTGCGGAATGATGTAGAGGCTGCCGCCGGCTTGCGGCTGTCCCACCTGCCACGCGCCGGGATATCCGAGTTCGAATCCGTTGGCCTGATAATCCTTGAATCCCGAGGGCAGATTGGTCCGCGTTCCCGCGCCTTTCTTGGCGAGAATCAGCGTGGCGGGACGCGGCTTCGGCGGCGGGATCGAAGCTACCAGCCGCTTGACGCGCGGAAATTGTCCGGTGTCGGCGTTGTAGGTGCGCTTGGGATAGAAGGTGATGTCCTGCGAAACGTACTGGATGCGGCTTCCCGTAGCGGGATGCGACGACATCCACAGCGTCAGGCCCTTCGGCTCGCTGGCCGTGCCCTGCGTCGCTTCGAGCTTCTCGAAGAATTTCGGAAGCCCCATGGGGTCGTAGCTGGCCGAAGACATCATGCGCGCGCCGTTCAAATCGGCGTCTTTCTCATACCCGCGAGAGAATTTCATCAGCACGCCGTTCTGCGCGAGCCCCGCGCCGAGTTCGCCCGCCTGGCAGAGCATCCCGCACTGGCCGCCCGAACTCGTGGCCGCGCCGACCACCGCGCCGAGCACGCCGAAGAGCGTGCCCCAGGTCTGCTGCTTGCTCATCTGCGCCGCACCGTGACGCAGCGCCACGTGCGACATCTCGTGCGCCAGCACGCCGGCCACTTCGCCCTCGTTGTCGGCGGCCTTCAAGAGTCCGGTGTGGACGAACATCGGGCCTCCGGGCAGCGCGAAGGCGTTGATGGAATCTTCGTTGACGAGCTTGAAGTGGTAAGGATAGGCGTTGGCTTGCGGAGTCTTGGCCAGGCGCTGTCCAATCTGGTTGAGCCACGCCTCGATCTCCGGGTTCTTCACCACTTCCATCTCGCGCTCCACCTGGGCGGCGGCCTCGTTCCCGAGCTGCGTCTCCTGTTCCCGGCTGAGCGAGGTTCTCTGCACCTTCACGTCGACCTGTTTGCCCCTTTGGGCCTGCACCGTGAGAGGCAGGGTCAAAGCGGAAGTCAGGGCGACAATGAACAAGCGGCGTGTCATGGCATCCTCCTCATGTAAAAAAGTTAACACTTTTTCGCGGCCGTCGTCTAAACAAGTATGCGAATCGTCTTTGCCTGGATTCTAATCGGCGCCGGCGTTCTATGTGGGCAGGAAAAGCTGGCCTTCGAAGTGGCGTCCATCAAGCCCAACAAGTCGGGCGATCGCCACAGCGGTTCCCACTATCGTCAGGGCAGCGCGTATATCGATAACAACACGCTGAAGGATCTCATCCAACTGGCGTATGACGTGAAGGACTATGCCTTCTCAGGACCGGATTGGCTGGACAGCGAGCGATTCGACATCGTCGCCAAGCCGCCGGCGGCCGCGAGTCCCGAGCAATATCGGATCATGCTGCAAACGCTCCTCGCGGACCGTTTCAAACTGACCGTTCATCGGGAGCAAAAGGAAATGTCCGGCTATGCGCTGGTCGTTGCCAAAGGCGGGCTCAAGATCAAGGAGCTGGAGCCGAGCGGCGGCTCGGATTCCAACTCCAGCCGCGGAACACTCTCGGCCAAGACCATTTCGATGTCCAAGTTCGCGGAATGGGTCTCTCGCCAGGTAGGCCGACCGACCATCGATGCGACGGGGACAAAAGGCGTGTTCACCTTCAAGCTCGAATGGAGTCCGGTAGAGAATCAGCCTCCCGAGCCTGGTGCGCCGCCGCCGGCCGCACCCACGATCTACACAGCTCTGCAGGAACAGCTCGGATTGAGACTACAGGGCCAGAAAGTGCCCGTGAACGTGCTCGTCGTAGATCACATGGAGCGAGTTCCAACCGAAAACTAAGCCTGGGTAACCGTAAGGCCACGGTAACAAGCATTCCGTTCCGAAGTCCTTGTAGCGGACAATTGAGTCTGATACTCATACCTGCATGGATACTTGGCGAACCGGGATCGCGCACTCCGACGAGACCCACATCTGGATTCGCGGATACGACGTCACCGCTCTGATGACACGAGCGGGCTTTACCGAGACGATCTTTCTGCTGCATCGAGGGCGCCTGCCCAACGCCGCGGAGCGGCGACTCTTGGACGCCATCCTTGTGGCGGTGGCGGACCATGGCGCGGGCGCGCCGTCCTGCGCGGCAGCGCGCATGGCGGCGTCCGGGAATCGCCAATCGCCTGCGGCGGCCGTCGCGGCGGGGATCCTCGCAATTGGCGACGAGCACGGCGGCGCCGGTTCGGCGTGCATGGAGACGATCGAAACCGGCATCGCGCTCGCCAAGCGAGAAAAGATTACGATCGAGGAAGCAGCCGGCCGGATCCTTGAAAAAGCCGTGGCCGCCAAAAATCGCCTGGCGGGATTGGGGCATCGCGTGCATACCACCGATCCGCGCACGGGCGCATTGTTCGGCATGGCGCGAGAGTGCGGCGTGGCGGGCGAAGGGATCGCCTTCCTCGAAGCTCTCGAGAAGGCGGCGGGAAAAAAGATCAAGCCGCTGCCGATCAACATCGATGGCGCGCTCGCCGCGGTGCTCTACGATCTGCAATTCCCACGCGAGTTCGGGAAACTTGTCTTCATCATTGGACGCGTCGCGGGACTGACGGCGGAAGTGGCGGAAGAATACGCGCGCGAGAAGGCGCTGCGCATCAGGATTCCGGTGACCTACGACGGTCCGGCGCCGCGGGATTTGAGCTGAGAGCGGAGGGAAGATGGGACGGGACATCACGACGGAAGAAAAACGCTACGCGCAAGAGCTGCTGCAACGGGCTCGCCGCGCTATGGCAGCGATCGAAGGCTACGATCAGGCGCGCGTCGATCGCTTGTGCCAGGCCGTGGGATGGGCAATCGCCAACGAGAAAACCTTCACGCGGCTCGCCAACATGAGCGTGGACGAGAGCGGACTGGGCGACCGCGCCGGCCGTCCGAACAAGCGGTTCAAGATCATGGGAATTCTTCGCGATGCGTTACGCCAAAAGAGCGTGGGCGTCATCGAGGAACTTCCGGAGAAAGGGATTGTGAAGTATGCCAAGCCGGCGGGCGTGATCGCGTCGCTGGTCCCGGTGACGAATGCGGCGCTCACCGAAGCCGGCAACGGTATCAACGCGCTGAAGTGCAAGGACGCGATCATCTTCTCGCCGCATCCGGCCAGCAAGAAGACGACGAACGAGACCGTTCGCCTGATGCGCGCGGTGCTCAAGCGCGAAGGCGCGCCCGAAGATATTTTTCAATGCATCGAGAAGCCAAGCATCCCGCTGGCGCAGGAGTTGATGTCCATTTGCGATCTCACCATCGCGACCGGTGGCCCCGCGATGGTGCAGGCTGCTTACAGCTCGGGGAAGCCGGCGTTCGGCGTCGGACCCGGGAACTCCACGATGGTCATCGACGAGACAGCCGACATCGCCGAGGCTGCGCGCAACACGCGATTGAGCAAGACGTCGGACAACGGCTCGGGCTGCTCCGCAGACGGAAACCTGCTGGTGGAGAGCACCATATACGATCGTTTTCTCGATCGTTTACAGGAAGAGGGCGGCTATCTCGCGACGGAGGAGCAGAAGGCTCTGCTGCAGAAGGCTCTCTGGGATGCGGAAAGGCATCGCACTCTCGATACCATCGCGCGTCCCGCAGCGAAGATCGCCGAGCGCGCGGGATTTTCGATCCCGGCGGGCAAGACATTCCTGATCGTCAAACAGGACAAGATCGGCAAGGAGCATCTGTTTTCGAGCGAAAAACTCTCGCCGGTGCTGGCCATCTATCGCTATAGCGGCTTTGAGACGGCGCTTGAGATGGTGCGGCAAATCTACGACGTCGGCGGCAAGGGACATTCCTGCGGCATCTACTCTTTTGACGACGACCACATTCACCGCCTCGCGCTCATCGCGCCGGTCAGCCGCATCATGGTGCGCCAGCCGCAATCGAAGGCCAACGCCGGCGCGTACAACAACGGGATGCCCATGACATCGAGCCTCGGCTGCGGGACATGGGGAGGCAACATCACCAGCGAAAACATCTCGCTGAAGCACTACATGAATGTGACTTGGGTGAGCCGGCCGATCGCCGAAGACAAGCCCTCGGAGAAGGAAATCTTCGGTGAGTTCTACAACACGGCCGTCGAAGAAGAAGTGGAAGCCTGCACCACGGCAGGGTCTTGAGCTTCAAACGAAACGTCGGGACGAATAAACGGCCAGCATAGAATTCCCAGGAAGTAAACGCCCGCCAGAATCGTGATGAAGAGCGGCCAGTCGTTTCCGGTCTGCTGGAGCAAGAAGCCGCCGATCATTGTTGAACTGGCGCCGGCCAGGTTGCCCATCAGGTTCATCGTTCCCGATACCGACGCGGCGTACTTCCCGCCGACATCCATGCACGACGCCCAGGCATGCGGCATCACCAGATCGTTGCAGAATGACGCCGCGGCCATCAACGCCATGGTCGTGTTCACATCGGGCATGCGAGCGGCCGTCATCAGAAATCCGCCGGCCCCGGCAAAACCGATGCAGGCCATGATCTTTCGCGTGGAAGCGATACTTCCGGTCCAGGCGGTGACGCGGCCACTGACTAATCCGCAGAACAACGATCCAATTCCGTTGAACAGCAGCGGAAAGACCGCATACTTCGCGCTCTCCGCGCTGCTGAGCTTGTGGTACTCCTGCAAGTACGTCGGCAGCCAGGTCAAAGAGAAATACCAGCCAAAAGAGAGGAAGAAGTATTGGGCCGCAAGCAGCAGCACGGATCGTGACGCGAGCATCTTCCCCCAGGGAACATTTCCGTGGCCCGACGCCGTCTCGACGTCCGCGAGTATCTCGAGCTCCGCGGCGTTGACGCTGGGATGATCGCGCGGATTATCGCGATACCAGCGATAGAACGCTGCTGCCCAGCCTACTCCCAATGACCCGAAGAGAACGAACGACAGTCGCCAGTTCACGTACTTGAGAACCCACACGACGAGCAACGGCGTGAACGCGCCGCCCCATCGCGCGGCGGTCCACAGAAATCCTTGCGCTTGCGTTCGTTCCCGCGATGGCAGCCACGTCGTAAAAGACTTGGAGATGATGGGGAAGCAACCCGCCTCGCCAATGCCGAACAGAAACCGCACGACCACCATTGAGGCGAAACTCCAAACCCATCCGGTGAGCGCGGTGAACGCCGACCAGGCCAGCACGATCCGCATCAGTCCTTTGCGCGCGCCCACCCAATCGCCGTACCATCCGCCGGGAATTTCGAAGAGTGCGTAGGAGAGAAGAAACGCGCTGAAGACCGTGCCCATCTGGATCTTGTTGAAGCCCAGATCGCGCGAGATCAGCGGAGCGGCTTGGGCAATGCAGACGCGATCGATGTAGGCGAGAATCGCAAGCGTCATGCCGAACAGGACGACTCGGTGACGAGCGCCGGTCGGCTTCACGCTACGAACCAGCTCGGTAGATGTCGTTGATGTTCCAGTGGCCCGGCGTGGGAGTGGGCGCGTTTTCCATCGGCACTTGAATCACCGTGGGCAGATTCGAGGCGAGCGCTTCCCGCAGCGCCGGACCGAGTTCCTTCGCCGCTTGGATCGCGATGCCGCGCGCGCCACAGGCGCGCGCCACGGCGGCATAGTCCACCGTGTAGGGCTTGCCCTCGCGCTCAAAGAGACATCCGAAACTCCAACCGTAGTGGGATTTTTCGAGTCCGGCGATCGTTCCGAATCCGGAGTTGTCCATCACCACCCAGATCACCGGGAGATTCGCTTCCATCGCCGTTGCAACCACCGACATATTGCTACTAAAAGCCCCGTCGCCGATCAGAGCCACGGCAACGCGGTTCGGATGCGCCATCTTCACGCCGAGCGCCGCGCCGGGACCAAATCCCATGGTCGCGAGCCCGCTGGGAGTGATGAATGTGCCGGGAACGGTGATGGGAAATTGCTGGCCGACGCCGTTTTTGTTCCAACCGACGTCCGTCACGATGAAGCCGTCTTCCGGGACGGCCTTGCGCAGCTCGGCGAGGATGCGTTCCGGCCGCATCGGAAATTGATCCGACTCGCGCTGGTGCGCCCAATTCTCCGCAAACTCGCGGCGTCCGACCGAAATCCGCGCGCGCACATCGTCGCGACCGCGGGTCTTTCCCCGGTTTGCGGCGGACGCGGCGAGTGATCCGAGCGCGAGTTTGGCGTCGGCGACGACGCCGAACTCCGTCGGGAAATTGCGGCCGATCTCGGCAGGATCGATATCGATGTGCATCAGTCGCGCCGGCGGAATCGCAAACGTGAAGCGCGGATCCCACGAGCTCGACGACGCCTCCGCCAGGCGCGTTCCCACGGCCAGAATCAGATCGGCGTCGCGGCACATCTCGTTCGCGATCGGCGTACCCCAAAATCCGGTCATGCCCAGCAGCAAGGGATGCTCCTCGTGCATGCATCCTTTGCCCATCAAGGTATGCGCGACCGGGATTTCGAGCGCTTCCGCAAGAGCGGCAAGTTCCGACGTTGCGCCCGACGACAACACGCCGCCGCCTGCATAGATCACGGGACGCCTCGCTTGCGCGAGCGCGTCCACGATGCGCGCCACGGCCGCGGGGTCCATCGCCGGCCGGGCCACGGGCGCGGGGAGTTTCTGGAACGCGTCTACGGGCAAGTCGGCGGAGAAAATGTCCATCGGCACGTCCACCAGCACCGGGCCGGGACGCCCCGACTGCGAAAGATGAAAGGCACGCTCGATGATGCGCGGAAGATCGGCCGGACGGTCCACGCGATAGATGCGTTTGCAAAAAGGCCGGAAGACTTCGAACTGGTCGGCGTCCATGTGCAGGTTTACTTCCTGGTGCGGATGCCGCCCGAAATAGTGAGAAGGCACGTCGCCCGCGATCACCACCATCGGGATGGAATCGAGCGCGGCGTTGGCAACGCCGGTCGCCGCGTTCGTGAGACCCGGACCGAGATGTGTGAGCAGCACGCCGGTCTTGCCGGATGCTCGCGCGTATCCATCCACGGCGTGCGCGGCCACCTGCTCGTGGCGCGTGGAGATATAACGGATGCGGCTCTTTCCGAGCGCATCGAGAAACGCAATGACGGTATGGCCGCAGAGTCCGAAGATGACTTCGACGCCCAGCCGCTCGAGATACTCCGCCAGCAGGTAAGAAGCGATCCGCGCGTCGGTCCCCGGCGGGGAAGTTTCCACTGGTTCCTGCATGATTGCGGTTCTGCCGTTAGCCATGATTGCACATCCTCTATCGCAGTCTCACCGGCTGAGCGCGATCTGGGGCCGCTTTTCCTTCAAGCGGTCCGCACTCAAGCCGGCTTTCTGCAAATCGTCAAAGCTTTTGAACGCGCCGTTCTGCTCCCGATACGCCAGAATCGCTTTGGCCTCTTTTTCGGAAAGGCCGAGCAAGTCCGTCAGATCCTCGACGGTCGCGGTGTTGACATTCACCTTGCCGTAATGGACGGTGAGGTAATCCACAACGGCGACCAGTTCTTCATCCGATCCCTTCGCGCCGCGCGAAACCATGTCGTCGGTCATCTGCTGCCAGGCAATCCTGGTGCGCCGGCTGGCGACGACCGTTTCGATCTCGTGACACTTCGCGCAAACCTTCTTCACCGCGTCTCTGCCGGGACCCTCCGGCAACTCGGCGCCGATGGCCGGAATCGACATCACGCAAATCCCGACGGCGATGGCGAACTCACGGAAGCGCATAAGCGATGACCGTATCGGCGCGGCTCGGATCACCGAGGAATCCGCCGCCCGTGGCGGTGACAACCACGTACTGCTTGCCGTCCTTCCCTTGGAACGTCACGGGAGCGGAGTGCGCGCCGGCGTCGATCTTCGCGACCCACAGTTCCTTGCCGGTCTTCGAATCGAAGGCGCGGAAGCGGCTGTCATCGGTCGCGCCGATGAAGACCAGTCCGCCCGCCGTGGCGAGCGATCCGCCGAGATTCGGCCGTCCCGTCTTTTGCTTCGCTTCCGGAAGACTCTCGGTGATCCCGAGCGTCGTCTGCCAGGCGATTTCTCCCGTGTTGACGTTGATGGCGAAGAGCCGGCCCCACGGCGGCTCGTTGCACGGCATGCGGCTTTCGGGCTCCCAAAAGCGGTTGATGCCGTTGTATCCGCCGCGGCTGTAGCGCGAGCCGTCGGCGCTCTTCACCATCTGGTTGAGACTGCCGAAGTCCATCGTGTTGACGAAGAGATAGCCCAAGTTCGGATCGAACGACGGCGGATTCCAATTTCCTCCGCCGATGGAACTCGGGAAGATCACGCTCGGCGTGGTCGAGTAATGCGTGAAGGACGGTCCGGCGTGCAGGCCTCCGGGAATGCTGTCGAACAATTCCGTGCAGAATTTGTTGAGATCGGGCGTGACCGTCGCCAGTTCTTCGCGCTTGAAACTGGTGCGAGCCAGGGCCGGAGGCTTGAGCGGAATCGGCTGCGTGGGCCAGGCCTTGTCGCCGGGGAGCGCGTCATCCACGGGAACTTTTCGTTCCTCAACGCCGAAGATCGGATCTCCCGTGACGCGATTCAGGATGTATACATAACCACTCTTGGTCGGCTCGCCGACGGCTGGAATTTTCTTGCCCTTCTGAACAACGTCGAACAGGATCGGCGGGGCGGCCAAGTCGTAATCCCACGTATCGTGATGGACAACCTGGAAATACCATTTCAGTTTGCCCGTGAGCGCGTCCACAGCGACGAGCGACGTGCCGAAGAGATTTGCGCCCGGCCGGTCGCCGCCCCAATAATCGGTGGTCGGCTCGCCGAAGGGCATGTAGAGGATGCCGCGCTCGGCGTCAATCGTGAACATACCCCACACGTTGGCGCCGGAGCGATTCTTCCAGTCGTCGCCGCTCCATGTTTCATGTCCAACCTCGCCGGGACGCGGCACGGAGTGAAACGTCCACACCAGTTTGCCAGTGTGGACATCCCACGCGCGCGTATCGCCCGCCGCGCCGATGCTCGGACCTTCTTGCACGTGCGCGCCGGTGATGAGGACATTCTTGTAGACGATGGGCGGAGACGAGAGCCCGAAGGAAGAATCCGTCAGGCCGTTCAGCGCGCCGGGCTTCATGTCGACGATGCCCTCTTCGCCGAATCCAGGGACGAGCTTTCCGGTCTTGGCGTTCAGCGCGTAGAGTTTTCCGCTCGATGTTCCGAAGAAGATTGTCGGCGGATAATTCTTGTCGCCCTCCCAATACTCGAGCCCGCGCGTGGCAGGCGCGCCGTCCTTGACATCGAAGACCCAGAGTTCCTTGGCGGTTTCGGGCTCGAGGGCCACGACGCGTCCTGCGCCCGTGGTCAGGTACATCACGCCTTTGATGATCAGCGGAGA
>CAZRND010000047.1:0-20319 GCA_964601345.1 uncultured Acidobacteriota bacterium
GTATCACGTGGTGGGCGGGTTCAGCTTCTACGAGCGCGCCGAGATCAAAGACCTGATCGCTTACCTGAAAGCCGCCTGCAATCCGGACGATTCCATCGGGCTGCTGCGGATCGTAAACACGCCGCCGCGCGGCATCGGCAAGACCACGCTCGACCAGATCGAGGCGCTGGCGCTCGAGAACAACCTGAGCGTCTGGGCGGCCATCGCTTTTGCCGTCGAGCAGGGCGCCTTGCCCCGGCGGGCTCTCGAAGCGCTTGCGGCATTCCGGCGGCTGATCGAGGATTTGAAGGACCTCGCCGCAGGAGGCGCGCCTATCAACGAGCTTCTGAAGTTCGTTCTCGAGCGGACCCGGTATAAGGCTGCGCTCGAGGACGAGGGCACGCCGGAAGGCTCGTCGCGCCTCGAAAACATTCATGAGCTGATGAAAGCCGCAACAGACGCTGTCCAGCGGGGCGAGACGCTCCACGAGTTTCTGGACCACGCCGCCCTGGTTTCGGAAGCCGATCAAGTGGACGAGCGCGCCCTCATCTCGCTGCTGACCCTGCACTCCTCGAAGGGCCTGGAATTCTCGCTCGTCCTGCTCGCCGGTATGGAAGAGGGGACGTTCCCTCACAGCCGCTCGATGAACTCGGTGGTGGCGCTCGAAGAGGAGCGCCGTCTCTGCTACGTAGGCATGACGCGCGCGCAGGACCGGCTGGTGCTGACGCGCGCTCGCGAGCGGCGCCACTTCGGAAACGAAATGCCTGACCGCACGGCGCTCTCCCGCTTCGTCAAGGAGATTCCGGAAGAGCTGATCGAAGATCTCAGCGGTTCGCGGCGGCGTTCTGGGGAAAGCGGCGGGGCTTACCAAGGGCCCGTGTACAATTCCGTGGAGGCAGTCAACGCCTTCCTGGGAAGACGAGCGGAGGTCATGGCCAGGCCGCGTGTTTCGACGCCAGACATTCCGGATGAAGCCGTCGCGACGAGCCTGCAACTGGGCATGCGCGTGCGTCATCCCAAGTACGGCATCGGTTTCGTGCAGCGACGCGAGGGTTCGGGCGAAGACGCCAAGTTGACGATTCGATTTACCGATTACGGTTTACGCAAAGTTGTGGAAAAATACGCCAGGCTCGAAAAAGCCTGAACCAACGGAGGGGTTTTGAACACAAAAGGGATTAAGGATAAATCGGAGCGGAAGAAACTGAAGCGCGCGGCGCGCAAAAAGCGGCCGCCGCTGCCGAAAGCGACAGCCGACCGTGGCTCGCAGAAGCGCAAGCTTCGGCGGAAAGGCCCGGGCACTGTGAAGCGCAGGTAGTCGTGGCTTCGCAGTTCTTCGCGACAAAGTCGATCGAGAAGCTGATCGCCGATTCCGAACAGGAGGGCCACCGGCTGGCCAAGACTCTCGGACCGTGGAGTCTGGTGGCCCTGGGTATCGGCGCGATCATCGGCTCGGGTATTTTTGTCCTCACCGGAACGGCGGCAGCGGGAGAGAAGTTTCAGTATCCTTCGATCCTGCACGCCCCGGTGCTGGACCTGCTCCTGCACGGGACCGATACGCTCTCGGTGACGGGACGGCCCGGGTCCGGTCCGGCGATCGCGATTTCGTTTTTGCTGAGCGCGCTGGCCTGCGGGTTGGCCGGACTCTGTTATGCGGAACTGGCGGCGATGATCCCCATCGCCGGCAGCGCCTACACGTATTCCTACGCCTGCCTAGGCGAGATATTCGCCTGGATCATCGGCTGGGACCTGATCCTCGAGTACGCCGTCTCGAATGTCGCCGTGGCAGTCGGTTTTTCCGGATACTTCACGAGCATCCTCGAGGGGTTCGGCATTCATTTGCCTACGAAGCTCTCGCATCCGGTGTGGGAGCAGGGACAATTCACCGGCAATTGGTTCAACCTTCCGGCATTCCTCATCGTCATGTTCCTCACCGTGCTGCTCGTGCGCGGCATTCGTGAGAGCGCGGGCGCGAACAATCTCATGGTGATGATCAAGATCGCGGCCATCCTGATCTTCATCATCGCCGGACTCGGCTTCATTCACGCCGAGAACTGGAAGCCGTTTTCGCCGAACGGACTGCAGGGCGTCCTGACCGGAGCGGCCATCGTCTTTTTCACCTACATCGGCTTCGACTCGGTCTCGACCGCGGCCGAGGAATCCGTGAATCCGCAAAAAGACCTGCCGTTCGGGATCATTGTCTCGCTCATCATCTGCACGGTGTTCTATGTTTCCGTGGCTCTCGTGCTCACCGGGATGAAGCCGTGGGCGACGCTCACCGGCGACGCGCCGGTGGCGGACGCGCTCGTCTATGTGAAGGCCAACATCTGGGTGCAGCGGGCCATCGTCGCCGGGGCCCTGATGGGCATGATCTCGTCGATTCTCGTTTTCCAGCTCGGGCAGGCTCGCATATGGTTTGCGATGTCCCGGGACGGCCTTTTCCCGCGGCTCTTCCGATCGGTGCACCCGCGCTTCAAGACTCCGGCCAACAGCACCTGGATCGCCGGATTCGCGGTGGCCATCCCGTCGGGGATCTGGGGCATCGCCGATGCCGCCGATCTCACCAACATCGGCACGCTCTTCGCCTTCGTCCTGGTTGCCGCGGGCGTGCTGATGCTGCGCTCGCGCGATCCGCAGCGACGCCGCGGCTTCCGCGTGCCCTTCTCGCCCTACGTGCCGATCGCGGCCATCGTGGCCTGCATCGTGCTGATGACCAGCCTCACGCTGATCACCTGGATTCGCTTCGTCGGCTGGCTCGTGCTCGGCCAAGTGATCTATTTCTTCTACAGCCGCAAACGCAGCGAATTCGCCGTCCAGTCAAAGGGCGACTTTGGCCCAGATGCTGGGAAAGCTTAAGGCATGGCCGTAATCATTGCCATCGCCAGCTTCCTGCTGATCCTGCTCCTGCTGGTCGATGCATTTGAGTCGCTGGTGCTGCCGCGCCGCATCAAGCGACGGCTCCGTCCGGCGCGCCTCTACTACCGCACGTCGTGGAAAATCTGGTCGACCCTGGCCTGGTACATCCCGCCGGGAGGACGCCGCGAGACCTACTTGAGTTACTACGGTCCGCTCTCGCTCTTCGGGTTGCTCTGTTGCTGGGCGTTCGGTCTGATCCTCGGATTCACGATGTTGCACTGGTCGCTCGGCACGCCGCTTCATTCCGTCGACGGGCAGAGCGGCTTCAGCACTTATCTGTACATGAGCGGCGTGACTTTTTTCACGCTGGGCTACGGCGACGTGACCCCCGCGAGCACGTTCGGACGCTTCATCACCGTCACCGAAGCCGGGATCGGTTTCGGATTCCTGGCCGTCGTGATCGGATACCTGCCGGTGGTCTATCAGTCCTTCTCTCGGCGCGAGACGGAGATCGCCATGCTGGACGCTCGCGCGGGCTCGCCGCCCACGGCCGCGCAATTTCTGCTGCGCCTGGCCCGCGGAGGAGATTGCGACTCTCTGGACCATTTCCTCGTCGATTGGGAACGCTGGGCAGCCGAGTTGCTGGAGAGCAACATCTCCTTTCCAGTGCTCTGCTATTACCGCTCGCAGCATGACAACCAATCGTGGCTCGGGGCCCTGGCCACAATCCTGGACACCTGCGCCGTGGGAATGGCCGCCTTCGACATTCCAGTGCACCAGATGGAGCTGACCTTCGCGATGGCCCGGCATGTGGCTGTGGACATGTCGCTGGTCTTCTCGACTCCGCCCCAGCAGCCGGACCGCGATCGCCTGCCGTCCGCGCGCCTCCATGCCTTCATGCAGGAATTGCGGGAGGCCGAAGTCACGATGCGCGATGCCTCGGCGATCGAAGCAAAGTTGACGGAGCTGCGCCAGATGTACGAGCCGTTCCTCGAGGGCCTGGCGCGATTTCTTTTCTTCTCGATTCCTCCTATTGTTCCCGAGGGCCCCACGATCGATAACTGGCAGAGCAGCGCCTGGACGCACCGCGTCGCCGGCATCGATCAACTGGCGCCCCGCCGCCGTTACATCGAGGACGACCACTTGTTTTAGTGGTCAACGCTTGGCCCCATGGATCGTCATAAGCTTAGGGAGATGAGCGCAGCCCAAGGGGCAGGACCCTCCCCAGAGGACCAGGATTGGTTCACGCCCTTGGTGCGCGGGCACTCGCGGCGCATCTTCGGCTTGCTGTACCGCATGGTCGGCAACGCCGGCGATGCCCAGGACTTGGCCCAAGAGGTGTTCCTCCGGGCCTATCAGTCCCGCGAGCAGTTGCGCGATCCGGCCAAGGCGACTTCGTGGCTGCTGCGGATCGCGACGAACCGGGCCATCGATTTTCAACGGGCGCACCCGGCCAGCCGGGCGGGCTTTTCGTTGGACGATGAGCAGAACGAGCCCCTGGCCGGAAGCCTGAGCTCCGACGCGCTGACTCCCGAGCAGGAGCTGCTGCGCGCCGAGCGGCGCCGGCATCTCGAAGCGGCGCTGAACATCCTCTCCCCCAAGGAGCGCGCCGCGATTGTGTTGCGCGACATTGAGGGGTGTCCCAACCGGGAAGTGGCCGCGACGCTCGGTTGCTCGATGATTACTGTGCGAACGCACATCGCCGCGGCAAGGATCAAGATCCGCAAGTATCTGCGGAAAGGAGGGCCGGCGTGAAACATCCGCATGAAGAGTGGCTGGCCTTGGAGGCCACCGGCGACTTGGGAGTGGTGCGCGGTTTTCTGGTGCGGCGGCACGTTTCGCAATGCGCCGAGTGCCGGGAGACGGTGCAGGGCTACGCCGGGCTCTCCGCCGAGTACTCGCGTTTGCCGCGTCCGGAGCCTCCTGTGGAACTCGACGCCCGGCTGCTCACAAGGGTTCCCGTCGCGCCGCAACCCTCTTTCGCATTCTGGCCGCGCGCCGTGGCGGCGACGGGCGTTCTTGCGGCGCTTGGGATTGTCCTCATGCTCAACAACTCGCAGCCGCCTGCGCCCATCGCGACTGTCGCAAAGAAAGCCGTGGTGGATCTGCCCCCGGTCGAGTTGGTACAGACGGATACGACTCTCACCGTTCGCAATCGCTCCACCAAAGTTGTTGCAGGAGTAGCGGCAGGAAGCACATCGACAGGCGTGCACCTTGCTCCGGGCGAATCGGTCAGTCTACCGGCCCGCCCGCAAGGCAATGTCGAGGTCGATGCCGTCCTGTTCCTCGACGGAACCACGTACGGGCCGGACAAATCCGGAGCCCTGACTCCGCTGCGTATCAACCGCGCGGAAGCCGATCGCGATCGCCGCTATCTGGCCGCGCTGCGCGATACCAGCCAAATCGCCGCCGCCATGGAACAGTGGGAGAGCGACGCCGGCCGGCAATCGAAGACGCTGCCGAAGACGCTCGTCGGTCCGCGGGCGGAAGTCCTGCGCGGCCACGCGTTGCCCGCCAAGGTGGAAGTAGTGGCGTTGCCCGGCGCGCCTGTCGAGATCGTTTCTGCCGAAGGCTCTTTCGGCCAGGGACGGTTGATGGATCCCACGGCGGAAGTGCGAAACTCCGGCTCGGATGGCGTGAAGCAGTATCAGTTGATCTGGGTTTTCCGCGACGCCTCGGGCGCGGAGTTTCGCGGTCGTCTCTCGGCTTCCGCGACGCGGTCGGCCGTGCTCGAGCCCGGCGCCCGCGTCCGCTTCAGCGAACCCATCGCCTTTGAAACGGGAGGACGTGGTCACGATCGCGAGATCGTTTCCGCCAAGGTCTTTGTGCGCGCCGTCGAATTCGCGGACGACCGCATTT
Source organism: uncultured Acidobacteriota bacterium (assembly GCA_964601345.1). Classification (GTDB taxonomy): domain Bacteria; phylum Acidobacteriota; class Terriglobia; order JAJPHL01; family JAJPHL01; genus CAZRND01. The sequence continues at coordinate 5,692 of CAZRND010000047.1, forward strand.
GGGTCCCCGCTCGCACCGATCTCGACCACTTGCGTCTGGCAGCTTTCCTGCCGCTTTCGACCGAAACCGAGCGCCTGCTCGCCGCGTACCGGCAGCAGGGCGTGAAGGCTCTCGTAGCGGAGCTCCACACGTTGAAATAGGCTCTTTTTCGTCATACAATTTGGCCGTGACTCTCAAAGAATCGCTGACGATCTTCTTCGCCTCGCTGTTGCTGCTGGCCGGCTGCTCGCGGCCGCAGGATTCGCAGTCGTTCGAAGCGCCGCGCCAGGAAGTGCTGTATTCCTACGCGCAGACCAACGATTTGCGCGTCGCGCCGCAGCTCGTCTCCGGCTGGTATCCGGTGGAAGAAGGCGCCTGGCGCTGGATGAGTAAGGAAGCCCAGGTCATGCTGCGCACACCGGAGCCGCCGCCGGCTCATTTTGAAGTTCGCCTGACTTTGTCGAAGCCGCATCTGGCCACGACCGGGCCGGTCACTCTGACGATTTTGCTGAACGACAAGCCGTTTACCGAAGAGAAGTATGCGGCCAGCGGTTCCTATACGCTGAGCAAGTCCATTCCGCCGGGCCTGCTGACCAAGGAGCCGACGCGCGTGACCTTGCGGGTCGACAAAGTCGTGGGACCGATCCAGGGCGGCGACCAGCGCGAGCTGGGAGCGATCATCCTGGGCGCGGGCTTCAAATAAAACATGGGACTCTCCAAGCTGCTCGAGCGAGAGGCTATCGACAAGCGCGTCGCCGAGATGGGCGCGCGCATCACGCAGGATTACCAGGGCCGTCCCGTGCATCTCATCGGCATTCTCAAGGGCGCGTGCATTTTTCTCTCCGATCTGTCGCGGGCCATCGACCTGACCGTCTCATTCGACTTCATGGCTGTCTCGAGCTACGGGAAGGGAACCAAGTCCACCGGCGAAGTGCGCATTACCAAGGACCTCGACAGCAGCATCGAGGGGCTCGACGTGATCATCGTCGAGGACATTCTCGATACCGGCTTGACGCTGAACTACCTGCGGCATCTGCTGGCCTCGCGCGGCCCGCGCTCGCTCAAGATCGCGGCGCTGCTGGACAAACCCTCGCGCCGCATCCAGCAGGTGGACGCGGAGTACATCGGATTCACGATTCCCGACGCCTTCGTCGTCGGCTACGGGCTCGATTTCGGCGAACGTTACCGCAACCTGAAAGACGTGTGCGTGCTTGAGCAGTGATGCGCACCATCATCACCGTCGCTGAGCTGCCCGCTTCCGGCGACTTCCTGATTCCCTACGATGCCATCCTGACGCCGCTGGCCGCGGATGAAGCCGTGCGCCGCGGTCTGAACGTCCGCGAAGTCGCGCCGAAGGATGCCGTTCGCCCGGCGGCGCCGGCGGAAAAAACCATCGCGCTGGCCGCGGACCACGGAGGATTCCCGCTCAAGGAACAGCTCAAGTCCTTACTCGAACAGATGGGCCTGAGCGCGCTCGATTTCGGCGCGCACGACGAAAAGCCGGTGGATTATCCCGACTTCGCGGTGCAGGCGGCCGAGGCGGTCTCGCTCGGACGCGCGACGCGCGGCATCATCGTCGACGGCGCGGGCATCGGCTCGGCGATGGTCGCGAACAAGGTCCCCGGAGTGCGCGCGGCGCTGTGCTATGATAAGGCTTCCGCCCGCAACAGCCGGGAGCACAACAATGCCAACGTGCTGACGTTGGGCGGGAAACTTCTCTCGGCGGAGCTCGCCCTGGAAGTGGCCGCCACCTGGCTGGCGACCTCCTATGCGGGAGGCCGCCACGAGAAACGAGTGGCTAAGATCGGCGAGATCGAGAAGCGTTACATCCGCAGCCGCTAGACCCGAGGACGGCCTAACATGACTGGTCTCGACTTCGACCGCCTCATTGATTCCCTTACCGAAGAGATCTACCAGCGCCTGGGTACGGCCTCTGGTCCTTCGCACGCCTGCTCCTGCTCCGGCGCGCAAATTGAAGAACTGGTGCACTACGGCGCTTGCCGGGTCGCCGTGCATCCACCGTCGCCCTCGCTCGATCCCGCCACGGCCGCGCTGATCGATCACACGGTGCTGAAGCCGGAGGCCACGCGCTCCGACATCATCAAGGTCTGCGAGGAAGCCGTGAAATTCCAGTTCGCCAGCGTCTGTGTCAATCCCTGCTGGGTCCCGCTGGTGGCGGAACAACTTCATTGCTCGGACGTGAAGGTCTGCTCGGTCTGCGGCTTTCCTCTAGGAGCCACATTCCCCGCGGCGAAGCGCGCCGAGGCCGCGGAAGCCGTGAGGATGGGGGCGCAGGAGATCGATATGGTAATCAACGTCGGCGCGTTGCGCTCCGGCGATTGGGACTTGGTGCGCCTCGACATTCAAGGCGTCGTGGACGTCTGTCACCAGGCCGGCGCGCTCACCAAGGTGATCATCGAGACCTGCCTGCTAAACGACGAAGAAAAAGTCGCTGCTTGTCTGATGTCGCGCTCGGCCGGCGCGGATTTTGTGAAAACCTCCACCGGCTTTTCGACCGGCGGCGCGACGCCGCGGGACGTCGAGTTGATGCGTTTCGTGGTCGGCGAGGAACTGGGCGTGAAGGCCAGCGGCGGCGTTCGCACGCTGGCCGACGTGAAGAAAATGGTCGCCGCCGGGGCCAGCCGCGTCGGCGCGAGCGCGAGCGTCAAGATCATGGAGGAGCTCAAGCGCTAGCGCCCCCATGGAGGTCATGTCCGACACGCATTTCCTTCTGGAAATCGCCGAAGCAGCCAACGCCCCGCTCGATCTCGGGCGGCTGCTGACGCGCATCGCCTCGGTTGTCAAAAAAGCGATCGACTACGAAATCTTTGCCATCCTGCTGCTCCAGGATGCCACCCAGGAGCTGCGATACCGTTTTGACGTGGGGCATCCGCCTGAGGCCGGCAAGCTCACCATCAAAGTCGGCCAGGGAGTCACCGGAACCGCCGCCGCCGGCCGGCGTCCCGTGCTGGTGAACGACGTATCGGCTTTCCCCTCCTACATCCCGGTTGTCGAGGAGGTGCGCTCGGAGCTGGCCGTCCCGATGATCCTGAAGGACCGCGTCATCGGCGTGCTCGACGTGCAGAGCAAGGTCCTGAATTATTTCACCGACCGCCACCTCGAGCTGCTGCAAGTGATCGCATCGCGCGTGGCGCTGGCGGTGGAAAATGCCCGCCTCTACAGTCGCACGTCGCGCCAGGCGACCACGTTGGCCACGATGGTCGAGATCGGCCGCGAGTTCACCGGCATCCTGCGCGTGGACGAGCTGCTGCCAAAGATCGCCGAGCTTGTGCGCCGCCTGATCGGCTACGACGGATTCAGCATCATGCGGCTCGACGAAAACAAACAGGCTTTGTACCACTATTTTGGGATGGCTTTCGACCAGCGCGTGAAGGAGCGCGGCCTGATCCCGCTCGGCAAGGGGATCTGCGGTATCGCCGCTTCGCATCGCGAGTCGCTGCTGGTTCCCGATGTTGCCAAGGACCTCCGCTACCTCAACATGAATCCCGCGACGCGCTCCGAGCTGGCGATTCCGCTCGTAGTGAAAGACAAGGTCATCGGCGTGCTCGATCTCGAAAGTACGCGCAAAGGCTTTTTCTCTCCGCGACACCAGCAGATGATGGAGCTGCTCGCGCCGCAGGTGGCCATCGCGCTCGAGAACGCCCGGCTCTATGAACGCCTGACGCAGGAAGAGCGCCGCATGGAGCGCGATCTCGATGCCGCACGCGAATTGCAGACGCACCTGCTGCCGCAGGCCCCTCCGGAAATCCCGGGACTTGAGATCGCCGCGCGTCACGAGGCGGCTCGGGAGATCAGCGGCGACCTTTACGACTTCATCCGCACGCCCGGGATTTCTGCCGGAAGCGCTGGCGGCCTGGTGATCTTCGCCGGCGATGTCAGCGGCAAGGGCGCGCCGGCCGCGCTCTACGCCGCGATGGTCAGCGGCATGTTGCGGAACATTGCCGGGCAGGGCCTCTCGCCGGGCGAGATCCTGAACTCGCTGAATGACTCGCTTCTGCAGCGGCGCATCGAGACGCGCTACATATGCCTGGCCTGCGCTTATCTCGACATCGAAACCAAGACGCTGGAAATGGCCAACGCCGGACTGCCGCATCCGATCGTCTGTCGGGCCGGCGAAATCCTGCCGGAGCGCGTCGAAGGCGTTCCCCTCGGCCTGCTCGAGGACATGCAGTACGAAACCGCCTTCGTGCAGCTTCACCCCGGCGACGTGGCTGTCTTCTGCAGCGATGGAATGACCGACAATCAGAATCCGGCCCGCATGGAATACGGTCGCAGCCGCCTGACCGAACTCATCCGCGCCAACAGCGGGGAGAGCGCTGGCCGGCTGGTGGAAATTATTTTCCAGGACGTCCGCGCCTGGGGACACGGCGGGCAGCCGTATGACGATCAGACGATGGTGGTGCTGAAGGCGGTGGCGCAATGAAAGCCGTCTACCGGTATTCGCGCGGCGTGATGTCCTGCGAATCGCTGCCGCTCCCGGCCATCGCCCGGAAGACCGGCACGCCCGTTTTTGTCTACAGCCGTTCTCTGATCGAAGCCAACTTCAGGCGCTTCGACGCCGCCTTCGGACAGCATCCGCATCTGCTCGGCTACTCGGTCAAAGCGAATTCCACCATCGGCCTGCTTCGTCTGCTTGCCAAACTCGGCGCGGGATTCGACATTGTATCGGGCGGCGAGTTGTATCGTGTGCTTCAGGCTGGCGGCGACGCGTCGGGCGTGGTTTTTTCGGGTGTCGGCAAGACGCAGCAGGAAATCGACGAGGCTCTGCGCGCCGGCATCCTGCTCTTCAATGCCGAGTCCGAGGCCGAAGTCGACTTGATTGCCGCGCGAGCCACGCGCCTTCGGAAGAAAGCTCGCGTGGCGATCCGTGTAAATCCTGACGTGGCGGCCGACACGCATCCCTACATCTCGACCGGTCTGCGCCGGCATAAGTTCGGCGTAGATATCGCGCGCGCCGAAGAGATGTATCTCGCCGCGCGCCGCCACCGGACGATCGAGATGGCGGGCATCAGTTGCCACATCGGGTCTCAGATCATGCAGGTCGAGCCGTTCCTCGAGGCGCTCGACCGTCTGCTCGACCTGGCGGCGCGCTTGCGCAACGCCGGGATACCGCTGCGCTACCTCGATCTCGGCGGCGGCTTGGGGGTCCCTTACCGGCCGGGCGAGACGCGTCCCGATCCCGCGGATTACGTGCGCCGCATCCAGGCACTCCTGCGCGGTCGCGATTACACGGTGCTGCTCGAGCCGGGCCGCTCGATTGTGGCCGAAGCCGGTGTCCTGCTGACTCGCGTCCTCTACTGCAAGCAGAATGGCACGAAGAATTTCATTGTCGTGGACGCCGCGATGAACGACCTGCTGCGTCCCGCGCTCTACGGCTCGCATCACGAAATCGAAGCCGTGGTGAAGCGCCGCGGGAAGGGTTGCGTGGCCGACGTGGTTGGTCCGGTCTGCGAGACGGGAGATTTTCTGGCGCGCGATCGCGCGATGCCCCATGTCGAACCCGGCGACCTGCTGGCGATCCGCACGGCCGGCGCTTACGGATCGGTGCAAGGCTCGAACTACAACTCGCGCGTCAAGCCGCCCGAAGTTCTCGTCTCCGGCAGGCGGTTCCGTCTGATGCGCCGTCGGGAAAAGTATGGGGACCTGGTTCGTCTCGAATCATGAACTTCCGATCAGGATCCCTGCGAGAAAAACAAGCACTCCTCCCACGCCAACCTGCAGAGCGGCGCTGAAAAACGGCGTATCCATGTATTTGTGCCGGATGTAGCTGATCGCGCCAAGCTCGACGGCGACCACGCCGATCGCCAGCCACATCGCCAGCGTGAAGTTGGAAATCAGGAAGGGGATGGTGTGCCCAATGCCGCCGGCGCTGGTCATCAGCCCGCAGACGACGCCGCGCACCACGGGGCGTCCGCGCCCGGTCATCGAGCCGTCGTCGGAAAGAGCTTCGGCGAAGCCCATGGAGATGCCTGCGCCGACCGAGGCCGCGAGGCCCACCAGGAATGCGTCCGCACTGCTGTGAGTCGCGAGGGCCGCGGCGAAGAGCGGCGCCAGCGTCGAGACCGATCCGTCCATCAGTCCCGCAAGGCCCGGCTGCACGATCTGCAGGACGAACAAGCGTCGTCCGGCCGCGTCCTCTGCCTCCTGCACGTCGGCGGTGATGTGCTCCTGCTCGAGCGACTCGGCGCGCGCCGAATGCTTCCGCTCCTCCTCGGCCAGATCTCCGAGCAGCTTGCGCGTCGAAACGTCTGTGACCTGCTGCATGGCGCGCTCGTAGAACCGGCGGGTCTCGAGCTCGATGATCTCGGCCTGTTTCCGCACCGCCGAGATGCGCAGCGGGCGCGTCAGCCAGATCGGTCTCCGCTCGACGAAGCCCTTCACGTCGTGGCGGGTGATCATGCAGATATGTTCGCCGAACCGCTGGCGGTAGAGCTCCAGGAGGCGGTTGCGGTGCTCCCACTCTTCGGCCTGCATCTCCGCGAACATTTTGGCGGAATTCGGATAGGTCTCCCGCAGTCCTTCGACAAAGTCGCCGAAGATGCGCGCATCTTCTTCTTCGAGAGAGATGGCCAGGGCGAGGATTTCGCGGTCGGAAAGTTCATTAAATTTCTTGGTCATGAAAATCCTGTCTACTCTGCGTTGGTGCTGAAGCGGGCGCGAGCCATCTCGGCCTCTTCGGCCAGGTTCTTCAAAGCCAGTTGCGTCTCGCGCACCAGAAGGATGCTGCCGGCGACGAGGCCAGTGACGGCGACGATGCCGATCCCTAAACCGAGAACCGCGAACACGCGAAAGATGAAGTCCTCGCCGTAGTAGGACGACGCCGAGCCGATCACGGCGGTGAGAGCGGACGCGGCGAAGGCGCCCAGGGAGCCGTAGAGCAGCCGCAGCGCCTGAAACAACAATTGCGCGCGCACCCGCAGCCGCTCGAGCTGCGCCACGAGCACCTGGTAATCCGGGCTACCCGAATGTAATGACGCGATCTCCGCGGCCACCACGCGCGTGCGATCGACCACGCGGGCGATGCGGTTGCTCGTGCCGAGGCAAAGTACGGTCGAGGCGTTGGTGAGAATGGCCGGAGCGACGACGACCGTCAATACAGCGAAAGGATTGTCGCCGAGCGCCGCCATCCTTTACATCATAAGGTCAGCGGCCCACGACCACAATCTGGAAGCTGTCCGGAATCGGTTGCGGACGGCCGGTCTTGCCGTCGGGACCGGGCGCTGGAGCGGACCCATACTCAGCAGCAGGAAGATACAGCTTGTGGGCCTTTTGGTCCGCGGCGATGGTGCGCGCGCCGCGCGTCGTCTGGATCGTGGCCACCGGCTCGAACTTGCCAGGCGCGGTCTCGCCGACCATCGTGATCGTCCCGTCGCCGCCGTTGGCGCTGAAGGCGTAGCCGTCGTCGAACGCCACGCCGTCCATGCCGGGACCGGCGGCAGGCGACGCCAGCACCTTGCCAGAGGCCGGATCGCTCACGATCATCATCTTATTGCTGCAGACGGAGTAGAGCCGCAGCTTCGGATCGATGGCCAGGCCGCTCGGGCCGTCGCAGGGCGCGATCGAGTAGCGTTTCGAAACGAGCGCGTTTTTCGCGTCCACTTCGATGATCTCGTTCGTGGTTTCGATATTCACGTAGATGTGCCCCTTGCCGTCGATCTGCGCGAACTCCGGCTTGCCGCCCACCGGGATGGACGCTGTAATCACGTCGCCGGTCTTGGCGTCGATGGCCGTCGAGTCGTTGCTGCGTCCGTTGAACGTGAAGACGCGATGCGTCACCGGCTCGTAGATAATCGCATCCGGATTCTGGCCCGTCTTGACCTTGCTCAGCACTTTCAGTGTCTTCAGGTCGAAGACCGTGACGTCGTTGTCGGTGCCGTCGCTGGTGAAGCCCTTGCCGAGATCGTTCGCCACGGCGATGCCGTGCACGCCCTTGGTATCGGGGATCGTGCCGACGAGCTTGTCGGTCGCGGTGTCGATCACCTCGGTCTGCGTCCCGTGCGAAACGTAGAGACGGTGGTTGGCGCTATCGAGATAGGCGTAATCCCAGCGGACGACGCCGCCGATCTTGATCTTGTTGATCACCTTGTAGGTGGGGGGCGCGGCAAACACCGCAGCCGCCAGCAGGAAAGCCATTGCAAACATCGCGGATTTTTTCATGTTCAGCTCCTACCCAGAACACTATACGGCTAAGATGAAGATTCGCTGAAAGGGTTTCAGCATTTCTTAAGAATCCAATGATTGAATGGAGTTCCATGAATGTCAGAACGATCCTGCTGCTTTGCGTCGCTGCTGGCGCCGCGGCGCAACCGACCAGCATCACGCTTCCCGACGCCCTGGCCCGCGCCCGCGCGCATGGCGGACAGATTCAAAGCGCGAACAGCGTCTTCCTGCAGGCGAAGGAAGACAGCGCGCAAGTCCGCGCCGCGCGGCTGCCCTCGGTCAGCGCCTTCAATCAATTCATCTACACCGAGCCGAATGCCACGCCATCCGGAGTCTTCGTGGCGAACGATGGCGTGCATATCTACAACGAGCAGGCCGTGGTGCACGAAGAAGTTCTTTCGCTCGTCCGGCAAGGGGAAGTGAAGCGGGCCATGGCCGCGCAGGCCGTGGCGAAGGCCCGGCTGGACGTGGCCACGCGCGGCCTCACCGCCACGGTGATCCAGGGCTATTACGCCATCGTGGTTGCCGAGCGCCGCGCCGCAAACCTCGTGCGAAGCGTGGGCGAGGCCGAGCGGTTCCTCGACATCACGCGCAAGCAGGAGCGGGGCGGAGAGGCGGCGCACTCCGACGTGATCAAAGCGCAGATCGACCTGCAGCAACGCCAGCGCGATCTTTCCGAAGCGCAGCTCGGCGTGCTCAAAGCGAAAGTGACCCTCGGCGTGCTGATATTTCCCGGCTTCAACCTCGACTACTCCGTTGTGGACGATTTGCAGCAACCGCAGGCGCTCCCCGAGGCCGGCGAAGTCCAGGCGCAAGCCGCTGCGACGAGTCCCGACTTGAAGGTAGCCCAGGCCGGCTTGCAGGAAGCTGGACACGAAGTGACGGTCGCGAAATACCAATACCTGCCTTCGCTTGGTTTCGACTTCTTCTATGGCCTCAACTCGAATCAACTTGCCGCGCACACGCTCATCACCGCGCCCGGCGAGCCGCCCTTCAATCGCCAGAATCTGGGCTACTCGGCGCAGGCCACGCTGAACATTCCGGTGTGGAACTGGGGCTCCACGCGCAGCCGCGTGAAGCAAGCCGAACTGCGGCGCGAGCAGGCCCAGGTGGACCTTTCGCTCGCCCAGCGCGCCGTGCAGAGCAACATCGCCGCGTCACACGCGGAAGCGCAGACGGCGCAGACTCAGCTTGCATCGCTTCTTAGCACCGCATCGCTCGCCGCCGAAAGCCTGCGTCTGACCTTGCTGCGGTATCAAGCCGGCGAGGCCACGGCGCTCGAAGTAGTGGACTCGCAAAATACTCTGACCGGCGCGCGCAACGCCTACGATGATGGACTGGCGCGCCATCGAATTGCCGTCGCGAATTTGCAAATTCTCATGGGGACACTCTGATGCGTACCTACAAAATTGCGCTGGCCATTGCCTGCCTGATTGCCGTCGCCGGCTGTACGAAGCCGAAGAAGGCCGACGAAGAGGGGCCAGTGCCTGTCCTCGTCGAAGCCGCGTCGCGCGGCGCGATCGACCGCGTGATCACGGCCGACGCCGTCGTCTTTCCGGTGAATCAAGCGAACGTTACTTCGAAGATCAACGCGCCTGTGAAGCGCGTGCTCGTGAATCGCGGCGATCGCGTCGCCGAAGGCAAGGTCCTGATCGAGCTCGAAGCGGGCGATCTGGTCGCCGCGGCGGAGGAAGGGAAGCAGCAGTACGAGCAGGCCCAGGCGGCCTATCAGACGATGACCGGCGCGACCGTGCAAGAGGACAAGATCAAAGCCGAGTCCGACCTCCGCACGGCGCAGCAGACGCTCGACGCCGCCAAGCGCGTCTATGACAATCGCGCCGCGCTGCAAAAAGAGGGCGCGCTCGCCGCGAAGCTAGTGGACGACGCGCGTGTCGCCATGGTCGCGGCGCAAAGCCAGTTCGATACGGCGCAGCGGCATCTCGATGGATTCACGCGCGTCAGCCAGCGCGAGTCGATTCGCAGCGCCGAAGCTTCGATGCGTGCCGCGAAGGCGCACTACGACACCGCTGCCGCGCAGGTGGCTTACGCGCAGATTCGCAGCCCCATCAGTGGAATCGTCGCCGACCGTCCGCTCTATCCGGGCGAGATGCCGGCAAGCGGATCGCCGCTCCTCTCGATCGTGGATATTCACGAGATCGTGGCCCGGGCAAATCTGCCGGTGAAGGACGCTCTGGCGATCGCGGTGGGCCGCCCGGCCCGCATCGCCGGGCCGGACGGCGATATCCCTGGAACGGTCACCGTGGTCAGTCCAGCGACCGATCCCAACACCACCACGGTGCAGGTATGGGTGAAGGCTGCGAATCCCGGCGACAAGCTCAAGCCCGGCGGCACGGCGCGCGTGAGCATCATTGCGGAGACGATTCAGAACACCATCGTGGTGCGCACCGAAGCGCTGCTCAACGCCGATGACGGCGGATTGAAAGTCATGGTGGTTGACGCGAACAATGTGGCTCGCGAGCGACGCATCTCGGTCGGCGTGCGGCAGGGTCCGCGCGTGCAGATTCTGAGCGGGCTGCAGGAGGGCGAGAAGGTCATCACGTCCGGCGGGCTGGGCCTCGAAGACAAAGCCAAGGTCAAGATCGAGCAGCCGAAGGTGGAGGAGGAAGAGCCGCCGGAGGACGAAAAGCCCGAGCCGGCGGCGGCGCCGAAGGACGGGAAGAAGAAATGAACGAACACTGGACCGCGCGATACTCGAAGCCGGTCGTCTTCGTCATCGTCACCCTGGTGGCGATCGGCGTCTTTCTGGCCTACGCCATTCCCGTGTCCGTCTTTCCGTCGACCGACTTTCCGCGCATCGTGGTCGGCGTGGACAACGGCGTTTCCCCGATCAACCAGATGCAAGTCGTCGTGACACGGCCGATCGAAGAAGCGATGAACAGCGTGCCGGGCCTCGAGCACGTCCGTTCGGTGACGAGCCGCGGCTCCGCGGAAATCAATCTGTTCTTCAACTGGAAGGTCGACATGTTCCAGACGCTGCAATACGTCAACGCGGCGCTGGCGCGCGTGCAGTCGTCGCTGCCTTCCACCGCGAAGCTCACGGCGAACCGGCTGACCTTTGCGGCCTTCCCGATCCTCGGCTTCAGCCTCACCTCGTCGTCCATGTCGCAGACCGATCTGTGGGAACTGGCCACCTACACGATCAAGCCGCGACTCAATCGCGTGAACGGCGTCTCGATGGTGGTGCTGCAGGGCGGCCGCGTGCCTGAGTTCCAGATCGAGCCTGACCCCGCGAAACTCCTGCAGGCGCAGGTGACCGTGCCCGCCATCCTCGACGCCGTGGCGAAGAGCAACATGATCGATTCGCCCGGACTCATCGACAACAACCACGAGCTTTCGCTCACGCTCGTCAGCGGACAGGCCAAGGATCCCTCGCAGATCGAGGACATCGTCATCCGCACCACGCCGAACGGCGTTCCGGTGCGCATCCGCGACGTGGCTGTCGTTCGCCCGGCGGTGATGCCGGTCTATACCATTGTCACAGCGAACGGCAAGCCGTCGGTACTTCTCAACGTGTTTCGCCAGCCCGACAGCAACACCGTGGCCGTCTCCGACTCTGCCATCGCCGAGATGGAGCAGATCCGCAAGACGCTTCCGGGCGGCGTGAAGGTCCAGGTTTTTTACGAGCAAGGGATGCTGGTGCGCGATTCGATCGCCAGCGTGCGCGACGCCATTCTCGTCGGTCTTTTGCTCGCGGCGGTGATCCTGGTGTGGTTCCTGCGCGATTGGGGCAGCTCGCTCGTCGCCGGCCTGGTGATTCCGGCGACCATCGCCATCACGCTCATCGTGCTGCGCGCGCTCGGCGAGAGCCTCAACATCATGACTCTGGGCGGTCTCGCGGCGGCCGTGGGACTGGTGATCGACGACGCCATCGTCGTCGTCGAGAACATCGTCCTGCACCGCGACTCCGGGCAGTCGCGCGCGGAGGCGATCCGCAGCGCGCTGCGCGAGATTCGCGTGCCCCTGGTGGGCTCGACGATCACGCCGATCGTCGTCTTCCTGCCGCTGATTTCGATCCCCGGCGTGACCGGAACATTCTTCCGCGCGCTCGCGGTGACGGTGGGCGCGTCGCTCCTTACTTCGCTCGCTCTCGCCGTAACCTGGACGCCCACGCTCAGTCACTTCCTGCTTCGCCGTGAGGGAAAAAAGGGCGCGGAAAGCGAGAGCGGGGGCCTCGCGCGCGTCATCGCCGTGTACGATCGCGCGCTGCGCCTGGCGCTCGACTATCCGCTCGCGCTCGCTGTCCTGTGTCTGGCGCTGGTCGGAGTGTCCTTCGGTGCTTACCGTGTGCTGGGCACAGATCTGCTGCCGGGGATGGACGAAGGCAGTTTTGTCCTCGACTACAACTTGCCGCCGGGATCGTCCTTGCGAGATACGAACCAGGTGCTCTTAAAAGTCGAGAAAATCCTGCAAGCCACACCGGAAGTGGAGAGCACCTCTCGCCGTACCGGCCTGCAGTTGGGGCTCGCCGCGGTGACCGAAGCCAACACCGGCGATTTCCTCGTTCGCCTGAAGCATGACCGCCGGCGGAGCGGCCAGGAAGTGATCAAAGAATTGCGCGAAAAGTTGAGAGCGTATCCGCAGCTCGACCCGGAGTTTGTCCAGATCCTCCAGGACCAGATTAACGACCTTACTGGTTCGCCCGAGCCGATCGAGATCAAGCTCTTCGCACAGGATCCCGCGCTGCTCAAGGAATGGGCGCCCAAGGTCGCGACGAAGATCAAAAAGATTCCCGGCGTCGTCGACGTCAAGGACGGCATCGAAAACACCACCAGCGGATCGGCCATCGTCATGACCGTGGATCCGGGGCTGGCGGCGCGCGCCGGATTCACGGCACAGGAAGTCGAGCTGGATGTCAGCGCGCTGCTGCAAGGCGAGCCGGCTTCCGCGCCGGTGGTGGTGAACGACCGCGCTTACCCTGTCCGCGTGCGCTTTCCCCAGGGACGCCGCCTGACGCTCGAGCAGGTGCGCGACACGATCATCACCAGCACCTCGACCGGCAAGACCGCGACGCTCGGATCGGTGGCCACGATCACCAATGAAGTGGGCCAGACAGAGATCCGCCGCGAGGACCTGCAGCGCGATGCCGCCGTCACCGGACGCTTTGAGGACGTCAGCCTCGGCAAGGGCATGGAGCAGGTGCAGGCCGCGGTACGTGACATGCAACTGCCGCCGGCAATTCGCGTCGTCTACGGCGGGACCTACCAGGAACAGCAGAAATCGTTCCAGGATCTTCTGGTTGTCCTGCTGCTGGCCGTGGTGTTGGTCTTCATTGTGCTGCTCTTCGAGTTCCGGACCTTTGCCGCGCCTTCCGCCATTCTGGCTTCGGCGTTGCTTTCGGTGTCGGGCGTCTTCTTCGCGCTGTTAGCCACCGGGACGACGTTCAACATCTCATCGTTCATGGGCCTGATCATGGTGATCGGGATCGTCGCCAAGAACGGCATCCTGCTGCTCGACGCCGACCAGCGCTTCCGCCAGCCGGGCTCGACCGCACGGGACCCCATGACCCTGGCGGGAGACCGACGTCACCGACCCCGGTGCCGTTCGCCGTGTGGTGGGCGAGGTGCGTACGGAGGTCGTGATCAACGCCGCGGCCTTCCACAAGGTCGAGGCCTGCGAATCCGATCCGGCGGCCGCGTTCGGCGTCAACGCGGTCGGCGCGTGGACGGTGGCGCGCGCCGCCGCGGAGCGGGGGGCGCGCTCGGTGTACGTGAGCACGGACTACGTGTTCGACGGGGCCGGCGAGGCGGGGTATCTCGAGACGGACTCGCCACGGCCGATCAACGTCTACGGGGTCACCAAGGCAGCCGGCGAGCGCCTGGTGGAGCTGGGGGCGCCGGGCGCCCTGGTCGTGCGGGCGTCGGGCCTCTTCGGGCATGCCGGCAGCTCCGGCAAGGGGGGCAACTTTGTCGAGTCGATGCTCGCCATGGCGTCACGGGGCGAGGCCATCTCGGTCGTCGACGACCGAACCTTCTCGCCGACCTCCTCCCACGACCTCGCGCATCGCCTGTTGCTGCTCCTCGAGTCCGGGCGTGGATCCGGGATCTACCACCTGGTCAACGCGGGCTCCTGTTCGTGGTTCGAGCTCGCCGGGGCGATCTTCGGCATCGCCGGGGTCGAGGCGGACCTGTCACCGCGCGCGAGTCGCCCGGAGGAGGTGCCGAGGCCCCGATGCTCGGTGCTCCTCGACACGCGGAGCGAGGCCGCGGGGCTGCCTCCGGCGCCGTCATGGCGGGATGCGCTCCGCCGCTATCTCACGGAGCGCAAGCCCCGTGCCGATAGGATGGTGACCTCGCCGGATCGACAAGGGTAGGTGCGTTCCATGGACCCCGGCACACAACGAGAGGCCGAGCCGGCGTCACCCATCGCACGACTCCGTGAGGAGCAGCTGCTCTCCGATCGGATGGCGCTGCTCGAGCAGGCCCCGCTCTTCGCGGTGCTCGCGCCGCC
>CAZRND010000048.1:0-6825 GCA_964601345.1 uncultured Acidobacteriota bacterium
CGGGCGCTCGTGACGTTCATCGTCGAGGGCATCTAGACGTCGATTCCGCTGCACCAGAAAATCATGCGCCATCCCGACTTCATCGCCGGAAATCTGGACACCAAGTTCATTGAAAGGTTGTAGAAGGGCGGGTCCTACAGTGGACACGCCGTAGTAAGACGCAGAGCGAATCCGCTCGTTCCGCCCAGCAGGCGAACGCCGGCGTCGGAGAGATTCGGACGGAGCAAGCCGATGTAGGTGTCTCGGCCGGTCGTCTCCTCCGAGCCATATGCTACGATTGTGCCGGAAAATGAATGACAATTCCACGAGGACAAAAACAGGAAACACGGTGACAGGTCATGCTGACCCCGACCTTCCCTAAGAAGCGAACCTCTATCTGGTTGCGCGCCGTCTATTTCGTCTTCGGTTGGGTGATTCACCTTGCGGCGTTGTCAGGGAAAACCGTCCTAACCTTTCGACAGCTCTTGTGGGTCTCCGCCCTGGGGGGTTTGTTCTTCTTGATTGCTCTTTCGATGGAAGAGGGCCAGGTACGGAGCATCCCATCCTGGCCGAGGGTCGTTCTCCGCGGCGCGCTCGTTGGAATACGCGCCAGCGCTGCAACGATGTTCTCGTTCAACCTGGTCTTCTCGTTTTGGAGTGAGTTCATTTCCAGCCACCCTCTTTTTCACGGGATCACAAAGCTGGAGGGATACATTACCTCGGTAAGGGAGCTCTTTTGGATCGCCCTCATTCCGTTTGGGTCGGGGCTGCCATTGATGGCCATGGCCGGGGCGCTTGCCTTGCTTTCCGTCCGCCTCCTTGCGTTGGGCTTTGTCAATGCCAGCGTCGTACCAGCCAGCGAGATTGATTTGCCCGCGCAACCGCCAAAGTTCAAGAGGTCAAGGCGCGCTCTGGCCGTGGCGATGTTTTGGGGCGCTTTCCTGCACTTCCTCATTTTCCGCGCGTTCGTTGCGTGGACAACGATGTCTTCTGCGGACGCGGCCTTCTTTCGCAATCCAATCACCTATTCCGTTTTCACGTTCCTAGGCGGGATCTGTTCTGGTTGGGCGTTTGCCAGCGTGACCAAGGGCAGCTCCGCATGGCCATGGATCCGGGAGGCCCGGAAGGCTGCCATAGCCAGCCTTGCCGTATTCGAAGTTTTCGCCCTTTGTGGATCTGAAGTTCAGGGCTTCCCGGCAATTTGGATCTTTGGGGCCGTGATCTCAGCTTTCCTCTATTGGCTGGCATTTGCGCCAGTGGTTTTTGTGTCCGGGGCGTTACTCAGCAAGGCGTTGTCTTTTGAGGCCAAATCCACGGATTGAAGGAGGGGCGCCTACATGGCCCGCGCATGGCCCGGGATAGATCCTGACCCCGACGCTCTGGTAGTGGGCTCCTTCCAAAGTAGCCCACTGCCCGGCAATATCGAAAGTGTATTGTTGCGCTGAATGCAGGAGGAAGAGACATAATCCCCTTCCTTTCAGCGGCGTGGTCCTCCTATTCGGGAATAGGAGGACCGTAGGAGGAAGGCGTGCAGACCGGACAAGGCTCCTACACGCCGGCTCGCAGAATCCGCTGCATCGCCGCGAGGGCCCGCTCGACTTCGCCTTCGCTGTTGTACAGGTGCGGAGACAGGCGCAATCCCGGACGGTCCGTACCGCCGCGCGTGGCGCAAATGATCCCGTCGCGCTCGTGCAGCGCGGTGGCCGCCTTGTTCGGATCGAGCGACCCCGGCTGGAAGCTCACAACCGAGTGACGTCGCGCGGCGTCGCGCGACGTCCACATCTTGACGCCCTCCATCTTCGCCAGACCCGCGACGAGCACACCCGCCAGATCGCGGGAGTGCTGTTCGATCCGCTGCCTGCCGATCCGATTGTGAAACTTGAGCGCTTCCCCCAGTCCTAAGATGGCCGCGTCGTCGCGCTGCCCGAAGGCTTCAAAGTTTCTGGATATCCCCACCGCTCCAGGATAAGCGCTGAAGATGCTGGGCCAGAGGCGCGACTGGACATCTTTGCGCACGTAAAGCACGCCGGTTTCCTTGGGGCCGCACAGCCACTTGTGCCCGCTGCCACTGTAGAAGTCCGGCTGCAGGTCGCTCAGGTCCACGTCCATCAGACCGAAGGACTGCGCCCCGTCGACCAGCGTGAGCATTCCTCGCTGGCGCGCTGCGCGGCACAGCTCGCGGACCGGCATCAGATCGCCGACCGTGCTGGTCAGATGCGTGACGCCTAGCAGCTTGGTGCGCGCGGTCATCTCCCGCGTGAAAGCGTCGACGTAGTATTCGCCGCCCGGATGCGGGTTCACCTGCGGGACAAACTTCACGGTGAAGCCCCAGCGCTTGGCTTTCTCGGTCCAGGCGCGATGGTTACTGGGATGGTTATCGGAAAAGAGCAGCACCTCGTCGCCGGGTTTTAGATCGAGTCCGCTCGAGACCAGGTTGTTGGACTCGCTGGTATTGCGCGTGATCACGATCTCGTCGGGCGAGACGCGCAGGAACTCGGCGAGCTGGCCGCGAGTGGCTTCCTTGACGTCGTGCATCCGGGTGCGATTGGGCGGCGAGAGATCGTGGTCCAGGTCGCGCGCGTTGAAGACGGCATCGAGCACCGGCGAAGGCGCCGGACAGAGATTGGCGGCGTTGATGAAGGCGGTGTTCGCGGGAATCAGAAACTGCCGGCGAACCCCGGCCCACGACTGGCTGTCCGTATCGGCGACGGACAACGAAGGCCGCAATAAGACGGCCGATCCCGCCAAGCCCAAGCGGCGGGCAAACGTTCTGCGGTTTTGGATAGTGGCTGACATGCCCAGATCATACAGCCAAACCGGTCCGTCGGTCATTCCACCGCCCATTTACTTTTAGCGCTACTAAATGCAACTAAGGTTGCATTTGGTGCACCGCTCGGGTGCGTTTCGTGAACTTGACGGACTTTATCGCGGGCCGGCTACGCGCGGGCGTTTAGCCGCTGGACGGACGTCTGTTCTTCCCGCAGGACGGAGTTCAGAGCAATCTTCAGGATGTCCTGGCTGGCGTCCTCGGGCCGGAGCTTTCCGTCGGCGCGGTACCAGCGGGCGATCCACAGCATCATCCCAAAGAGACTGAACGCCGCCACGACGGGTTGGACGTCCCGCAGCTTCCCTTCGCGGGCGAGTTGCTCGAGCGTGTTGCGCATCAGGTCGAAAAAGGCTCGCTGCCGGCCCCGGATCGCCCGCCGGTGCGGCGGAGTCAGTGCCCAGGTTTCTTCGAGCAGCTTGGTCACGGCGCTGACACCTTCCAGAAGCGTCTTGGCATGCCGTTCGAGAATCGCGCGCAACCGTTCCTCGGCATCCTGCACCTTTTGGGCCGGGATGATGATGTTCTCCTCAGTCACGTCCATCGCGTAGTTCATGATGCGGAAGAGGAGATCCTCCTTGCCGAGGATGTAATGATACAGGCCTGCTTTCGTCAGGCCGACGGCGTCGGCGATGTCGTTCATCGACGTCGCTTCATATCCCTTATGGGACATGATCTCGGCGGCCACCCGGTAAATGTGCTTGGCGCGATTTTCGCGGCGCCAGATGGGCAGGATTTTCTTCGCTTTGATGTAGGAAGGCACGGGGTTCTCAATTCGCGGACAAACCTACCGCACGGTAGATTGTGGGTTAAAGCCGCTTTGACAGATTACGTCATGGGAACCACGCCTGTCAACTTCTGCCCTTGACATCTCCGGACCGTTATGCTGAAATCCTCGTCAGTCGGTAAACTTACCGCATAGTCGGTAGGCATGGTGGAAGGGGATCTGGGTTAACTTGCGAGAAGTCAGACCCCCTTTCCCTCATGAAACCAAGGAGGGGATCATGGGCAAGTCCAAGGGTCTGGTGTACCTTCTTTTCGCTGTTGCGTTCCTTCTGCTGCGGCCGTCTCCCGCCGCTTCCCAAAGCTCGATTTCCGGTGTGGTGAAGGACGCGAGCGGCTCGGTGTTGCCGCGCGTAACGGTGGAAGCCACCAGTCCCGCGCTGATCGAGAAGTCGCGCACGGTCACCACGGATTACGCCGGACGGTACAGCGTCGTCGATATCCGCCCCGGGACCTATATCCTGAAATTCACGCTCGACGGATTCAAGACGGTGGAGAAGACCGGCATTGAGGTGCCGTCGAACGTGACCGTGCCGGTGAACGCCGAGATGGGCGTGGGCGCGGTCGGCCAAGCGGTGACCGTCGAGGCCGAAGCGCCGCTGGTCGACGTGCAGAACGCGGCTCGCACGCAAGTACTCTCGCGCGAACTCATGGACAACGTCCCCAGCTCGCACACCTTCCAGCAGCTTGCCGGACTCGTTCCGGGCATCCGGCTGACCACGCCCGACGTCGGCGGCTCCCAGCAGATGGAGCAGACCTACATCTACGGGAAGGGAAGCAGCGCCTACCAGACCACCGTCACGCTCGACGGGATGAACGTCAATTCGAATTACCTCGACAGCCTCATCCAGAATTACATCGACGACGCCTTGATCCAGGAGACCACGTATCAGACCAGCGGCGTCTCGGCCGAAACCTCCGCCGGTGGAACGCTGGTGAACATGATCCCCAAGGATGGCGGCAACCAGTTCCACGGTTCTATCTTCGCAGGCGGCACGCTCGGCCAAGGCGGCTGGTGGCAGGCGTCCAACGTCTCGCCCGACGTGCTGGCGCGCGTTCCGGCGGGCACCGTCTTCGGCGCGCAGATTCTCGAACATGTCCAGAACATCGACGGGTCCTTCGGCGGGCCGATCAAGAAGGACAAGCTCTGGTTCCTCGGGTCTAGCCGCTACAACTCCACTTTTGACTCGCCTCCGGGCGTCTTCTATCCCAAGGCCGATGGAATCACCCCCGACCCGACGAATCCAGGCATCGAGGAACAGTGGATCGCCAGCGGAACGCTGCGTCTCTCCTGGCAGATGAATTCGAAGATGAAGTTTTCGGGAACCTACGAGCGCAACATCAAGCACAAGGGGCACGAGCTGACCGGGGTTGCCTTCCGGCCCGTGGATCCTTCGACCGCCGCGCAACGCCGCGGCGGAACGCTGTACTACGTGGCCCAGGGCAAGTGGACTTATACGGCCACGCCGCGCCTGGTGATTGACGCCGGCTTCTCGACGAACATCATTCACTACGCCGTCGTCTACCAGGTGGGGCAAGAGCAGTTGCCGCCGGCCTCGACGAACGATCTGGCATTCTCCTCGAATCCCAACTTCTCCTATCCAGCCGCGTGGCTGGCCGGCGCATCGCGCACCGACAGCGTCACCGTCACGCGCACGAATGCTCCCGGCGTGCAGAGCTTCTTTCTGCCGGACCGTCGCGGCGTCTCCGCATCGGTGTCGTACGTGACCGGATCGCACCAGATTCGCGCGGGCTTCCAGGACGGCTGGGGCAAGAACGACCAGGTATCCTCGGTGAACGCCGACCTGATCCAGCAGTATTCGAACGGCGCTCCCGTCTCCGTTTCGGTGCAAAACACGCCGATCGCCTCTCGGCCGCGCGTGAACGCCGATCTCGGGATCTGGGCGCAGGACACCTGGACCATCAAACGCCTCGCGATTACCGGCGGACTGCGCTTCGAGTATCAGAAGTCCTCCATCCAGCCGGAGACCGCGCCGGCCGGCCGCTTCGTGCCTGCCCGCTCGTTCCCGCTGATCGATTGCAGCACCATCAAGGGTCTCGGATGCTGGAAGACCTGGTCGCCGCGCGTCGGTGTCAGCTACGATCTGTTCGGCAAGGGCAAGACGGCTTTGAAAGCCAGCTTCGGCCGGTACAATCTGCCTGCCGACACCGGATATCTGAATCCCTTTAACCTGATGGCGCTCTCGACCGATACACGCACCTGGCGAGATTGTCCGCAACCGCAGACGACCTGCACCAAGGGCGGCACGAACGGCGACGGCATCGCCCAGGACAGCGAGATCGGTCCCAGCACCAACACCAGCTTTGGAAAAATAACCAGCCGCACGCTCGATCCGAACTACAAGCGCGATTACAACTACCAGTACCACGTGGGCATCCAGCACCAGGTGATGCGCGGGCTTTCGGTCAGCTTCGACTGGCACCGCCGCACCGAATACAACCGGCCGAACACCATCAATCGCTCCGTCGACCCGGTGAATGACTGGACGCCATTCAGCATCGTCAATCCGCTCACCGGCGAGCCGATCACGGTCTACAACCTGAACGCCAACAAGGTCGGTGTCACGCCCGACTTCTTCCAAACCAACGGCACTCACGATCTGAATCGCAACACTTACACCGGGTATGAGTTCGGTGTGAACGGGCGCCTGAAGAAAGCCGTCTTCTTCGCCGGATGGACCATGGACCGCGTGGTCGACACATCGTGCGATGCGGGCGGAACTCCGGCCGGCACGGCGTCGTTCACAGCCGTCGTCCTGTCGGGCACGACACCGGGCGCGCTCACGAACAGCGTGAACGATCCCAACAATTTCCGCTTCTGCGATCAGTCCGGCAGCCTCTATCAGAATCTTGGCAAGAATGTCTCAATTCCCTACCGGCATGAATTCAAGGTCGTGGGGAATATGCCGGTGTGGAAGGGCTTCGAGGTGAGCATGGCGTGGCAGAGCGATCCGGAACTCACCAAAGCGGTGAACTGGACCTTGACCAACACCACGCGCTATCCCTTCGATTGCACCACCTGCCCGGCGCACGTGACAGTGAGTGGCGTGGAGCAGGGCGCGCTGGTGATGCCCACCGGCGTGACGCTACGCAATCCCTCGGAGACGATACCGCTCGTCTCCCCAGGGTCGCGATATCTCGACCGGTTGCAACCACTCGAACTCGGTTTTTGTCCAGCCTTCAAGAGCGGCTAGCCCTGGTGCCACGCCCGCCCAGAC
>CAZRND010000048.1:6835-20240 GCA_964601345.1 uncultured Acidobacteriota bacterium
CGCGGCTTGTGTTTTGGTCGAGTCGTCAAGAACGGCAGACGCGGGAGCATCGCCCCGCAGATGGACGTGTTCAACGTAACCAACGGGCACACCGTGCTGACCGAAACACAGGCCCTCGGAACATCGGGATTGGCCACGCAAACCACGAACGGCGTAGCCGGACCGAACCTGCTGGGCTTTGTCGGCACGTTCCGCGACGGCGGGCCGGGCGGGTCGCCACAGACGATGCTCGCGCCGCGCATCTTGCGCCTCTCGGTGCAGGTGAAGTTCTAGTAGTACCAAAGGCATCAACAGAATTTCCCGCCGGCAGGAGTAGCATGGAATTTAATGCTGCTCCTGTCCAGAATCGTCGGCTTTGCAGCCGGATATTTTCTCCTGCTCTTGTTCCGCGTATACGGCTTGCCGATGGATCGCGTCACCGCCCTCTACACGGGAATTGTCGCGTGCTGGACATTCGGACTGTTGGTGTCCGAGTTTGCGTATCGCTTCCTGGCGAAAATCGAAATAAAAAGATTGCCGATACGCCTCGTTGAAAGAGAGTAATGCCTCCAGGGAACTGAATTGGTTCTACCGCGTCTATACGGGATCGTCGATACGCTGCCGGCGGCCGAAGCTCTGCTGCAGGGCGGAGTGCGCCTGATTCAATACCGTTACAAGGGACATTTCGACGGTTGGCACTTTGAGGAATGCCGCCGGATCGCGAAACTCGCGCAAGGCGTCGCGGCAACGTTCATCGTCAACGACCGCGCCGACATCGCGCAACTCTGCGGCGCGCACGGCGTGCACCTCGGCCAGGACGACCTGCCGCCGGATGCGGCGCGGGACATCCTCGGTCCTGAAGGGCTGATCGGCTTCTCGACACACAATCTCGATCAGGCTCGCGCCGCGGAAAGCTTGCCCGTGGACTATGTAGCTATCGGACCGGTCTTCGCCACGACGACGAAGGAAAATCCCGACCCGGTGGTTGGGCTCGCCGGCGTCGCCGAGGCGCGCCGCGCGACGCAAAAACCGCTCGTGGCTATCGGAGGAATTACGCGTCAGAACGCCCGCAGCGTTCTCGACGCAGGCGCGGACTCGGTGGCTGTGGTCCGCGATCTTGTGGTCGCGCCGGACATCGAAGCCGCCGCGCGCCTGTTTCTGAAGGAGATTGCTTAAATGCATTCCGAGATCGATGGTCTGTTGCGAAGGTATGAAACCGGTCGCCTCTCGCGACGGGAATTGCTGGGTGCGCTCTCCACGCTGGCCGTTGCGGGCGCCGCCGCGGAGCCGTCCATCGGCGCGGTGAAGCAGTTGAACCACGTCAGCATCTTCGTTCCCAACGTGCAAAAGTCGGTGGAGTTTTATCAGGGCCTCTTTGGAATGCCCGTGCTCACGCGACAGGATCCCGGCGTCAATCTGAATGCCGGGTCCGGCTTCCTGGGCATCTATCCCGCGCCGGCGGGCGCGGCCGGTTCCATCAACCACGTTTGTTTCGCGATGGAGAACTTCGACGCCGACGCCGTGCTCAAGACGCTGACGGATCGCGGCGTCAGAGCGAGAATCCGGCAGCGCGGTGACACCAAGGAACTGTATTTCACCGATCCCGATAACATTTCCGTGCAATTGCAGGACGTGAAGTATCGCGGCGGCACGGGCCCGCTCGGCGATCGGGATCCTAAGTAAGATTAATTTTGCAAACTCGGAAGTTGTGGCATACATTTATCTCCGCCAAAGGAGCTTGTTATGTCGCAATCATCCAGGAGTCTTCTCGCCTTAGCCATCCTGTTGCCCATCCTCCACGCCGCGCCGCCTGACCGCGTCACGCGTCCAGTCGACGCTCGCCGGTCGCGGCCCGTCGCGGGCAGCGTCCATCGCAAGGACCTGGCGTCCTACGACCAGGGCGCCGTCGACCCGGCGCTGCCGCTCGATTACATCCAGATGTACTTCCGGCCCTCCGCCGCGCAACAGTCCGATCTCGATCAGTTGCTCCTGGATCAGCAGAATCCTTCGTCGCCGCTCTTCCACAAGTGGCTGACGCCGGAAGAATTCGGGAATCGCTTCGGCCTGAGCAATTCGGATCATTCGAAGATCGTCGCCTGGCTGACTTCTGAGGGCTTCAGCGTTCTCGAGACGGGCCGCGGACGGAATTGGATCGCCTTCAAGGGGACTGCGGCGCATGTCGCGAAGTCGCTGCACACCAGCCTGCGCCGTTACAAGGTGGACGGCGAGATGCACTTCTCGAATTCGTCGGAAGCGTCGGTTCCCGAGGCTTTCGCGGATGTCGTCGATGGATTCCTCGGCCTCGACGATTTTCTTCCGAAGCCCTACGTCCACGTGGCCGGCCCGGAGTTCAACAGCGGCGCTTCACACTTCCTCGCGCCGGAGGACTACTCCACCATCTACAACATTGGTCCGCTCTACAAGGCGGGATTCGACGGTACCGGCCAGGGCATCGCGATCGTCGGTCAGTCCAACATTCTGCTGAGCGATATCCGAACCTTCCGAACTCGCTACGGTCTGCCGGCGAACGATCCGCGCGTGATTTTCTACGGCGGCACAGATCCGGGATTCAACGGCGCGCAGCTCGAGGGCAATCTCGATCTCGAATGGGCCGGCGCCATCGCGCCCCTGTCGACGATCACTTACGTCTACGGGACGAACGCCTTTACCGCGATCTCCGTGGCGGTCAGCTCGAACTTCGCTCCGATCATCAGTGTTAGCTACGGAACTTGCGAAGTGAACGCTTCGCCGCCCTTCTTCCGCTCCCTCGGGCAGCAGGCCAACGCGCAAGGCATCACGATCCTGGTGGCGTCGGGCGATTCCGGCGCGGCGGGATGCGACCTGCAGGGCAGCGAGCCGCTGGCCACGCGCGGCCAGTCGGTGGATTTTCCCGCGGCGCTTCCGGAAGTCACGGCGGTTGGAGGAACGATGTTCGCCGAGGGTAGCGGCAATTACTGGGCAGCTTCGAATTCACCCAACGGCGGTTCGGCTCTCTCTTATATTCCGGAAGCCGTGTGGAACGAGTCGAGCACGCGCGGATTGCTCTCGAGCGGCGGCGGCGCGAGCCGTTTCTACTCCAGGCCGGCGTGGCAGACCGGTCCCGGCGTGCCGAATGACAACGCCCGGCACGTCCCCGACATGTCTCTCAGCGCCGCCGGGCACGACGCTTACCTCGTCACTTACCTAGGTTCCCTCGTGGCCGTCTCGGGCACATCAGCCTCCGCGCCGTCGATGGCCGGGATCGTTTCGCTGCTCAACCAGTACGTGGTCGCGAAGGGAATCCAGAAACAGGCGGGACTCGGTAACATCAACCCGCAGCTTTATCGGATGGCGCAGACCGCGCCCTCGCCATTTCACGACACCGTTGCCGGCGACAACATCGTGCAGTGCTCGCAAGCAAGTCCCGACTGCCTGACCGGATCGTTCGGATACCGGGCTGGTTTCGGCTACGACATGGCCACCGGACTCGGGTCCATCGACGCGAACGCCTTCGTCACGTCGTGGACTGCGCCGGCGAACGGCGTGACGGTGACGCTCACGTCCAGTGCGGCCCGAGGGACGATCAACGAGACTGTGCAGTTGACCGCGGCCGTTGCGGGCGTAGCAGGCTCGACCGGCGTGCCAACCGGCGCCATCGCGTTCAGCGCCAATAACAGCGCCCTCGGGTCTGCCACTCTTGCCGCCGGGACGGGCCAGAGCACAGCAACGTTCTCGCTGCCCCTTTACCTGCTGCTCGCCACGGGAACGTCCACGGTGACGGCGTCTTATTCCGGCGACTCTGCTTTTGCGCCCGGCGGAGCTACTGTGCGCATACAGGTGACAGTTCCGACTGACGCTGCGGGCATTATCGCCTCCGGTCCCAGCAATGTCTGGCCCTTCACTTACGACGCCCAGGGCCCGACCTGGATCACTACCTTCACGCTGCGCGAAGTCGCCGGCGTGCCCGCCCTTCTGACCGGATTCACCATTGACGGCGCGGCTCAAACACTCTCCCAATTCTTTCCAACTACGGCGATTCAGCCGAGCTCGACGCTCACGGCCACGCTTACGTTCCGCAATCTTTCGCCGCCTTTGACTCGCACCTTCGGATTCACAGGCGTCGATTCGACCGGCGCGAACTGGTCGCGCCAGGTCACGGTCAGCTACTTTCCAACGCCCACGGGCCAGTACTCCACTCTGTCGGCGACGCCGCTCGTGGTTACTCAGAACACCTCGGCCGATCCTTCCTGCCAGTGGTCCACTCAGGTGAACGTGGACGATCAGGGCGGATATCTCAACGTTCTCACCGGGCTCTTTGTCGGCGAGATCAGCAAAACGTCCAGCCTCGCGAGCGTCTTCGGGACGACGCGGATCGACGCCTGGGGAGGTCTGCAGGGCGTGGTGTGTTTCTCGAACGTGACGACTCCGGGCGCCAGCCCGATCGAAGTGGATTTTTCAAGCGGCTTAGCGCAGGAGGTGGCCGTGACCTTCCTCGGGCCGCCTGCCAATCCGACGAAGATTACCGCCACGCCGGCGACTCTCAGCATGCATACGGACGTGTTGACCCCGACCGTGCAGACGACTCTAGCGGTCGACATCGCCGACAAGACCCAGCCGTGGACGGCAAGGGTGTTTCCGGCGAACCGCACCACTTCGTGGCTGAGTCTCTCGCAGTACTCGGGTGTGGGACCTGCGCAGATCACCGTGAAGGGCAATCACGCGGGATTCGAAGGCGGGGCTTATCGAGCGACGATCGTGATCCAGTCGCCGAACGCCGTGCCGCAATACATCAATGTTCCGGTGATGCTCGTCGCGTTCGGCGGATTTGGCACGCCCTCGATCACGTCCGTCGTGAACGCCGCGACGTCGAAACCGGGCCTCGCGCCCGGCTCTTATGCTGTGGTTTCCGGCACGCAGCTCGCGGCCGCGGCGGCGACCACAACGGATTCGCCGCTGCCCTATTCGTTGGGAGGCGTCACCGCCACGGTCAACGGCATGCCGGCGGCGCTGCTCTCTGTATCCCCGACCCAGATCAACCTGCAGATTCCCTATTCCGCCGGCGCCGGCCCTGCGGTGCTCGGGATCGCCCGCGATGGTTTCGCCGGTGGTCTTCAGTTTGATCTCCTACCGGCGAGTCCCGGGATTTTCCTGGACGCGAACGGCGATCTCGCGGGAAGCCCGACGGTGAAAAAAGGAGCGCAGGCCGCGCTCTATGCGACCGGCATGGGAGAAATCTCACCCGCGCTCAAGTCGGCATACCAAGTGCCGACAGGCACGTCGCTCGGCAACATGCCTCGGCCGCTCCTTCCGGTCTCGTTGACCGTGGGAGGCGTCCCGGCATTCCTGACATTCTATGGAATCTCGCCGAACCTCACGATTGGCGTGATGCAGGTGAACTTCATCGTGCCGTCCTCGGTACCCACGGGGAAACAGCAGGTGGTGCTGACCGTGAACGGCGTTTCGAGCCCGGCAGGAAACATTACTGTGCAGTAAAAAGGGGAATCAGAATCGACTCCAAGGTTCCCTGTTATTACAGGCGATTTACAGGCCCCCTCCGTGGTGCGGCCCATCTGGGGAATCAGGGAACAGGAGCAAATTGCTGATTCCAAGGCTATTCAGTTGTCAAAGACTGGACGACGGTCCTGCCGCCGGCCGGCCCCTCCAAATCGCAAGTACCATTGTTCGCTATTTGTTCGTATTTGTCAACAAGAGAATATGGGCATAAGAATTCCTGGCCCTAGGGCCAACACTTTGCGGCCCTTCTGGAAACGCCTGTTCGGGATCCCCGAAACTGGTGTCTAGGATCAAGGAAACTGTTGTTCGGGTTCAGTGGAAACTAGCGTTCGGGATGGGCAAGTATTCCGCAACACTTCCGGGAGATCACAAGAATCCGCAGTTGGAGCGGATCAGCAAATTGGTGCGCGGTTATGCTCTTCTGGCCCCTTTTGCCTGTACTAGAGCGCCTCCTGGATGACAATTGCGTTTGCCTTCGAATTCAGGTGCCTGGCAAAATGGCAGAGGGTCAATTTTTCTGTTCAAATGGTAATGTGTCTTAGTTGGTTCCTCACTCTTTTGGGAACCCACTCCATCTTTTCTTTTTTTGGACTTGAGATGTTGCGAACCGTGGCTGCGAGCGTCAAAGAAGGCAGGCAGGTCATCGAATTCTATATGCGGATACCAGCGACGAAGTGGTCAACCCCAGAGGCAGTATGATCAACAGCGTGAATGCTTCCCAGTCTAGCTTGAAATCGCTCGGTACGAAAAGGGCCTTAAGTCCGAAAAGGAGCCCTATCAAGAGGAAAAGCTCTATTAACCCGCCGCTCCAAAGAGCGAGACTTCTGCCCATGCGCATAGAAAAATGAATAATGGTTCCCGCTGCAATTATGCCCGTAGCGGCCCCGATGACGAGAAGTAGAAGCAGGCCTGACCACCATCCTGACGGGAGGCCATTGGCGTATGCCCCCGCGAAATATCCTGCTGCCAGAAAATCGCAGACACCCGTCATCAGGAACAGAATGATCTCGGCAATCTTCAACGTCTTCCTTCCCGATCACTTGCAAGTCTTCAGAGCCTCATCATATACGCATTTCGGAAGTGGCTTGGTTGTGTGAACTGTTGCGGTTCCCAATAGGAGGAACTGGTTTTTGGGGAGAGGCATGAACTGGATTCTTGGGAAGGTCGGGGTCAGCCTGACCTGTCCCCTTCCTGTTTTTGTCCCCGTGGAATTATCATTCATTTTCCGGCACAATCGTAGCATATGGCTCGGAGGAAACGGTGCATTTGTCCGGGAATGCCCTACCATATTACGCAGCGCGGCGTGGATGGACGCGAAACGTTTTCCCGCACAACCGATCGGGATACTTACATCGGGCTGCTCCGTCTGAATCTCTCCGACGCCGGCGTGCGGTTGCTCGGCTGGTGCCTAATGACCAATCACGTCCACCTGATCGCGGTGCCGGAACGAGCGGATTCACTCAGCGTTCTGATGCGCCGTGTCCACGGCCGCTACGCGCAGTATTACAACGCCCACGCGGAGCGAACCGGGAAAGACGGGGACACGTCAGGCTGACCCCGCCCGGCGTTAGACCCCGCCCGGCGTTACCGTGCAGTAAGAACACGGGCATTACTCTTCCCGGAGCGTTACGACTGGGGCGATTTGCGCGGCGCGGCGCGCCGGAATCACAGAAGCGACGATGGCGATGAAGCCGAGCAGCGCCGCGACGGAAATCAACGTCGGAGGGTCCGAAGGCGCGATCTCAAAGAGCAGATCCCGGAGCAATCCAGAGAGGGCGATCGAACCGGCCAGTCCAACGACGAGTCCGGCGCCCGCGAGCAGCGCGCCCTCGTGCAGAACCAACTGCAGCACGTCGCTGCGGGTGGCCCCGAGCACCACGCGGATGCCGATCTCGCGCGTCCGTTGCGTGACGGAATAAGCCAGCACTCCGTAGACGCCGATGCCGGCCAGCGCCAGGGCGATGCCCGCGAAGACCGCCAGCAGAATGGACTGGAAGCGAGGCTGCGCCACGTTGCGGGCGAAGACCTCTTCCATCGTCCGCACGCTGAAGAGCGCCTGATCGGGATTCACGCGATGCACCGCGTCCTGCACGCCGCGCGAGACCCCCGCTGGATCGCCGGAAGTGCGAACCAGAAGCGTATTGAAGAACGGGGGCGCTTGCGCCGCCGCAATCAGGATGGTGTGCCGCGGCGCTTTTTCGAGGCTCCTTTGGCGAATGTCGCCGGTGACGCCGACGATTTCCACGGGATTGGCCACCGGCCAGCAAATGTTGAGCTGCCGGCCGATCGGATTCTCTCCGGGAAACACCTTCGAGGCGAAGGATTGCGTCACCATCACGACGCTTGGCGAACTCCTGCGGTCCTGTGCTGAAAAATCGCGGCCGGCCATCAGTGGGATGCCCATGGCGCGCAGATAGCCGGGCGAGACCACCAGCATGTCGGAGCTCTCGGCATGCGCGATATCCTTGTTCGGATCGGGCCGGCCGACTCGTCCGTAACAGGATCCCGACACCATCTCTTCAAGGGGACGCATGTGAACCGTACCGGCGGCTTCGACTCCCGGCAGGGCGGCAACTGCGCGCACGACTTCGAGCACGTAGTCGGCGCGCTTGGTGTTATCGGTGAACCGCGCCGGTGAGGTGAGGAAGTTCATGGTCAGCAGGCGCGAGGTGTTGAATCCAGGATTCACGTCTACGAGGCGTGCAAAGCTGCGGCCCAGCAATCCCGCGCCGGTCAGCAGAACCAGCGCGAGGGCGACTTGCGCGGTGACAAAGGCGGAGCGGAACTTTCGGTGCCCGCCGGACGCGGTGCGCGAGCCCTGCTTCAGCGCGTCGTGCAGCTCGACCCGCGCCACGCGGACCGCCGGAAAGAGCCCGAACAGCACGGAAGTGAGGGCGGAGACGCCCACGGCGAACAGCAGCACGCGGGCATCGAGGTGAATGCTCTCCAGGCGCGGCAGGAAGCTGGACATGGAGAGCAGGATGCGAAGAGCCTCCAGTCCGCCGCGCGCGAGCGCGATTCCGGTGACGCAGGCGAAGGCCGCAAGCATCAGGCCCTCGGTGAGAAGCTGGCGGAGAATCTGGCCGCGTCCCGCGCCGAGCGAAGCGCGCACGGCCATCTCGCGCGTTCGTTCCGATCCTCGCATCAAGAGCAGATTCGCGACGTTCGCGCAGGCGATCAACAGCAGGCAGCCCACGGCGCCGAGCATGATGAACAGCGGCCGGCGCACGTTCTCCGTCAAATCGTCGAGCACCGGCAGCACTTCCACTGTCCAGCCGGCGTCATAGTCGGGGCGGTCCTTGGCCATCTGCGCGCCGATGTCGATCATTTCGGCGGCGGCGGATTTCACGGTCACACCCGGTTTCAGGCGCGCCACTGTAGTGAGGAAGCGGCCGGACTTGAAGTTGTTGTCGCGGACAATCGGCAGGGGCGCCCAAAGATCGCGTCGCGTGGTCACAAACGTGAAACCGTCGGGCATGACGCCGACGATTGTGGCGGGCGTTCCGCCAAGCTGAATCTTTTTGCCAAGGATGGCGGGATCGCTGCCGTAACGGCTTTGCCAGAGTCCGTAACTCAGGATGACCGTATCGGTCCGGCCCGGCTGGCATTCTTCCGGTCGGAACCATCGTCCGAGAGCCGGCTGAACGCGCAGAATCGGAAAGAAATCCGCGGAGACCTGCGCGCCGGGCACGGAAACGGGCTCGCCCTCGCCGGTGATGTTATAGGTTGCGCCGGTGACCGCGGCCATCGCTTCGAAGCTTCGGCTGCGCGCCTGCCACTCCAGAAAATTCCAGCCGTTGACGACGTTGCGCATCGGGCCGTGGCCGACTTTTCCCTCCCAGACCCGCACCAGGCGATCGGACTCGGGAAAGGGCAGCGGACGCAGCAGCACGCCGTCGATCACGCCGAAGATTGCCGTGGTCGATCCGATGCCCAGGGCCAGCGTAACGATGGCCAGCGTGGTGAATCCGGGATTGCGGCGGAACAGGCGCAGCGAAAAACGCAGGTCGCGAACCAGGTGTTCGAGAAGTGTGATGCCGCGGGCGTCGCGGCACTCTTCCTTGATCTGTTCCGCGCCGGCGAGGCGCCCTTGCACGGCATGAAACTGCAACTCTTCGCTGAGCTCTCGCTCGACGTCGCGGCGAAAGAAGATGGAGCGAAGCCGGAGCCGCAAAATATCGAACCATCGCATGTTCGCCTCCTGCTTTAAACGGTCTTCAAGACCAGCCCGATCGCCCCCGAGAGGCTTTCCCAACTCTTCTGCTCCTGAGCCAGCCACTTGCGTCCGGCGGCGGTAAGGGAGTAATACTTGGCGCGACGGCGATTCTCCGAATCGCCCCACTTCGCGCGGATCCATCCCTGCTGCTCGAGCTTGTGCAGCGCCGGATAGAGCGAGCCCTGCTGCACCTGCAGGACTCCCGCGGTAACCTGCTCGATGCGCTGTCCCACAGCCCACCCGTGCATCGGCCCGAGCGACAGAACTTTCAGGATCAGCAGATCGAGCGTTCCCTGGACCAGCGTCGACGGCTTACTCATTTCTTGGAGCCTCCCCTAGGTAATCTACAGCGACTCTTGTAGGTAAACAAGGGGAAGATTTGTCAACAGATGTGAACGGGACTCTCCGGAGCGAAAATCATGCCGAGCGCAACGAGGCTTCCCTCACAATGTCATCGAGAGCTTCCTCAAAGGGTTGCCCAAGGCCTCGGTCGGCATCGGCAAGGCCGCGGCGAATTCCCTCGATGGCCTCCAGGCGGTCGGCGAGCCTTTGATAGGCAACCGGGTCCATTACGACGGCTTCTGCCTTGCCCTTGACCGTCAGAACCAGCGGCCGATGAGCCTTCTGTCTTCGCACCATTCTTGATGCTACTGAATTCCCCGGGCGATGAAAAGGCGTTTCGAAGATGTAGAAGGGGTGCTAACGCAAAGACGCGTAGTAGGAAATCCAGCGGTCGCGGACGGACCTCTCGTCCGAGCCGTCGTCGTAGGCCGGGGAGAGAAGCGGCCGGATGCGTTCCACTTTCACGAGCACGAAAGTCTGAGCGGCGGCGGCGCGCTTTGACTGGCGGCTCTTGTAAAAGGCGCCGATCTTGACGAAGAGCTCGCCTTCCCGGACGACTTCCGCCGTGCCCTTGAAGCGGTAACCTTTCCTCGAGAACGGATCAACGATATTCAGCTCGATGGCCGGGTTTCGGACAAGGTTGGCAATCGTGACAGGCGAACGGATATCGGCGAAGACCAAGTGGTCGTCGTCCCAGACGGCGATAGTCCCCTTGGGCGAAAGGTTCGGTGTTCCATCCGGCGAGACCGTAGCAACGTAGGCGAGTTTCTGTTGATCGATAACCCGCCTCACGTCCGCATCCATGAGGCGATTTTAGCTCAGGCGGCGCGTGGATTCGTGCATACTGTCTGGATGCAAAAAGCCGCCGGCATTGGGGGATTCTTCTTTCGGGCGCGGGACCCGAAGGCGATTACCGCTTGGTACGACAAACATTTCGGTGTGACGAATCCGGCCTGGGAGCAGCAGGCCGGGACGACCGCGTTCCAGCCGTTTCCCGCCGACACGAAGCATTTTGGAAGGCCGGAGCAGGCTTGGATGCTCAATTTCCGCGTGAGCGATATGGACGCGATGATCGCGCAGCTACGAGCGGCGGGAATCGAAGTCACCGATCCAGAGACGTATGCCGAATTCGGACGCTTCGCGCGCACGCACGATCCGGAAGGCAATCCCATCGAGTTGTGGGAGCCGGCGGCTTAGCGGCTCGTCTATTAAAGCTCCTACTTCGCCTCATGATGGTCGACGCTGATCACTCTCGTGATCTTCCACGTGCCATCCTTGTGGCTCCATACATGAATGAACTTCGCCTCTCCAACGACGCCATGATCCTGCTTCCCAGGGTGCAGGAAGCGATGAACCCCAATCTCAACGGCGCCATATCCTGCCAAGGGATAGACTTCGAGCGTTCCGGACACCAACTCCCGTTTCACTTTTCCGCAGAGATTGTTCTTGATGGCATCCACGATTCTCGGCCCGCCCACCGTCAAGCCGTCTTTGTCGTGGTAGAACTCCGCGCCATCCGCCCAAAAGGACGATTCAGCTTTCATGTCGCAGCGATCGATGGCATCGAATAATTCCTTGTCAAGCCGCGAGATGGTTCGAAAGAGCTCGTCTGACGCGGCCTCCTTGGCTGGGGTGGTGGCCCGTGCGGACCACCAAAAGGATGGGGCCACGAAGCATACGATGACGCACACGATCAGCAACCACGTTCCGAGTCGGTTTTGCAAAAGATTTCCTCCTGGACACTGGGTACGTCAAGACATTTGGAAATGTTCCCAGCAGCGCTAGCGTTTTGCGGGTTGCCACAATTCGATTGGATTTCCTTGAGGAGCATTCAGCCGGGCAGACCGACCGTTCCGCTCCTCTCTAGCTCTGCCGCATCCGTCCACCTTAAGGTGGCGGAGCAGCCCTACTTGGCCCGCCTCAGGAGTATGCGGTTACTCGCGTTTAGCGTGACCGCCTCCCAGCCATCTTCGCCGAGCTTGTTGATCTGATCGACTTGGTTGGAGCTCTTAAAGCCGGACCCGATAATCTGGTACTCCCACTTCTGGCGGCTTTGGGCGACCACCGGGCGCGAGGAGTAGTGTTGCCCCGCAATGAAGGCCCCTGCCAGCATCAAAGCGAACAAGCAAATTCGCAAGAGAGAACGCGTTTTCATGGAAGCCCCCTTTTTGTCTGGTACTACTGACGGCCTGGGGCGCCATCGCGTTACGGTTCATGGCAGGACAGGTCACTTTGCAGGCTGCCACAATTCGATCGGGTTTCCCTCGGGGTCATACAGCCGGGCAAACCGTGCGTTGGGATAGGTCTTCTCGTCGACCTTGATCTCGATTCCTGCGGCGCGTAGCTGTGCCGCCATCTTGTCGAGATCGCGGACTCGAAAGTTCACCATCCAGACCTTTTGGGGATCCCCGAAATACTTGGTCGTCTCCGGAAAAGGAGCGAAGACCGTGGGGCCTGCCTCTTGCACCCAAGGGGAACCTTCGTAGCTCGTTGGTGTGAGCGAGATTCCCAGGTGCTGCTGGTACCAGCTCGCCAGCGCCTTCGGATCGCGCGCCCGGAAGAATAGCCCTCCGATTCCCGCCACTTTTTCCCGGTCCTGGCCCACGAGGAAACTCGACCCAAGAGCAAATGAGAACATTCGCAGCAGTTGGCCTCTGTGAAAACGCATTCTATTTCTCCTTTTCCGCGTCCCCAAAGTATATGCAGGCATCCGCCATTTGGCCGAGCTTCAGGGTGCTGCCCTTGAACACGCTTCTGCAGCCGCCTGGTGGGCGGCAGTTCGTCAACGTGCGGCCCAGGAATTCCTCCGCGGTGAGATCCCGGAAGGGCAATCGCCCGAGGGGGATCAGGATCGGACGCACCTGCGTCTTCAACGCGCGGTCGAATTTCCGATAATCGGGTTCGATGTCCGCTTCTTTGACTGGAGGCGGACGAACGAAGCCGCCGACGGGAATCACGGCAAGAGTCCGGCCGGGATAATCCTTTTCCACCATCCTCACGAGCCCGGCATCCGTACCCATGCCCGCAAGATAGTCGGCGTCCATGGTCCGGAAGAAGTGCGCGGCCCCATAAATCACCAGGGCCTTCCCATGCTTCTCGAGCACCTGCTCCTTCAGGACGGCGAAGGCTGCGGTCTCGCGGCTTCGGCTGTCTCCAGGCCCCGGGTCGCCGCCGAGAACGCGAATGCGCGCATTGGCAGGCAGCTTCGAATTGACGTCGCGAACCGCGGCGAAAAATTCCGCGTAGATCGGCTGGTCCCAAAGGCGGCTGTCGACTTGGTTCGGCGACCTCCAGACCTGCTGCAACTCGGCCGTCGATACGTTCTCGCCTCGAATGTAACGGTCCAGGGTCGGCTGCTCGGTGGTGCTGCCGAAC
>CAZRND010000049.1:0-20217 GCA_964601345.1 uncultured Acidobacteriota bacterium
TTGTTGCGCATGCTCTTCGGAGTCATGCCTTCGCGGAAGGCTGCGCCGATGATGATGGTGTCTTTGGCCACGACCGGCGCGGACTGCAATCCGATCTCACCCGTGGTCAGGTCGGGCATGATGACCTGATCGTCTTCGAGCTTCAGATCGACGATGCCGGCCTTGCCGAAGTTGGAAATCAGCGACCCGGTCTTGGCGTCGAGCGCGACGAGCCGGTAGCCCGGCGTCACGTAAAAGATGCGCTGGTCCTTGCCGTCGGTCCAGTAGGCGAGGCCGCGCCCCGAAAGCTGACGCGGAGCCGCCGCGCCGCGCTCGCCCTCATGCTCGCCGTGCACCCAGAGCAGCTCGCCGGTGGTCGCATCGAGCGCGATGGCCGCGCGACGCGATCCCGCCGTGGCGTAAACCACGCCGTTGACCATCAGCGGCGTCCCCTCGAGCTTGTACTCGGGACGGTTGCCGATGTTGTCGGTCTTGAAACGCCACGCGATTTCGAGCTTGCTGAAATTCGATGCGTTGATCTGGTCGAACGGCTTGTAGCGCGTGCCTGCGAGGTCCGCGGCATGCGTCGACCACTCGCCGTCTTTGTTCGGGCCGCGGGATTGTCCCGCCGCCAAGGTTGTGGATAGTAAAAGAAGTGCTGCTATGACGCTCTTATGATGCATGGTCCTCGCAATAACCCCCCAGGGAAGTCGCGCCAAATCAGGCTTATCATAAACCAAAAACCGACCGTGTGGTAGATTTAGCCTGGGATGACGATCATCGACGCGCACCATCACTTCTGGAAATACGATCCGGTGGAGTATGGCTGGATCGACGAAACCATGAAGGTGATCCGCCGCGACTTTCTGCCCGAAGACCTGCGCAAGACTTTGACTGCGTCGGGCGTCGACCGCGCGGTCTCGGTGCAGGCCCGGCAGAGTCTCGAAGAGACGGAGTGGCTCGTCTCGCTGGCCGAGCGTCATGATTTTCTCGCCGGCGTCGTCGGCTGGGTTCCTCTCATCGACGCGAAAGTGGCGGGGACGCTCGAGAAGCTCGCCGCGCACCCGAAGCTCAAGGCGATTCGCCACATCCTGCAAGGCGAAGCAGACGACAACTACATGCTGCGCGCCGATTTTCAGGCCGGCATCGCAACGCTCAAGCGCTTCGGGCTGGTCTACGACATCCTGATTTACGAACGCCACCTGCCGCAGGCTATTCAATTCGTCGATCGCAATCCCTCGCAGGTCTTCATCCTCGACCACATTGCCAAGCCGCGCATCCGCGACGGCGTGATCTCGTCGTGGCGCGAAAATATGATCGAGCTGGCCCGCCGTCCCAACGTATACTGCAAGCTTTCGGGCGTGGTCACGGAGGCGGACTACAAGGCCTGGACGGTGGCGGAGATCAGGCCGTACATCGACGTGGTGCTCGGGTCATTCGGGCCGCGACGCGTGATGTTTGGATCGGACTGGCCGGTGATGCTGGTGGCTGCGCCGTACGGGAAGTGGCTCGACATTGTGAAGGCGGAGATCGCATCGCTTTCGCGTGCCGAGCAGGATCGAATCCTCGGGGGCACGGCCCGGGAGGCCTACAAATTATGAGGAAGGCGATTCTGGCAATCTTGCTTGTCGCTTGCGCGGCGTCCGCGGCTCCCATCAAAGCCCTGATCGTCGACGGCCAGAACAACCACAAGTGGGTGGAGACGACGCCGCTGCTCAAGAAAATCCTCGAAGACTCGGGCTTGTTCACGGTAGACGTGGCCACATCGCCCCCGCGCGGCAGCGACATGAACGTGTTCCAACCGAACTTCTCGGCCTATCAAGTAGTGATTTCGAATTACAACGGCGAGCCGTGGTCGCCCGCCACGCAGCAGGCGTTCGAAGCCTACGTCCGCGGCGGCGGAGGATTTGTTTCGTATCACGCCGCCGACAATCCCTTCCCGCAGTGGAAGGAATACAACGAGATGATCGGCGTCGGCGGATGGGGGAATCAAGCCGGCGTCCTGCTGCGTTTCAAAGACGGCAAAGTCGTTCGTGATGACGCGCCGGGACGCGCCGGACATCATGGCCAGCAGCATGCCTTCCAGGTCGTCACGCGCGTGAAGGATCATCCCATCACGCGCGGCCTGCCCGAGCTGTGGCTGCATGCTCAGGACGAGCTTTACGACAGCATGCGCGGCCCGGCCGTGAATCTCACCGTGCTGGCGACGGCCTACTCCGATCCCGCCAAGGGCGGCACCGGAGAAAACGAGCCGATGCTCATGACGATTTCTTACGGCAAGGGGCGTGTCTTCCACACCACGCTCGGTCACTATCTCGAAGCCGTCAACTGCGTCGGCTTCCAGACCACGCTGGCGCGCGGCGCGGAGTGGGCGGCCACTGGGAAAGTCACGCTCAAAGTTCCCGCGAATTTCCCCAGCCCGAAATGAATCTTCACAACAAGGTTGTCGTCGTCACTGGCGGCGCGAAGGGCATCGGCCGCGCGCTCTGCCATCGCTTCTCTCGCGAACATCTCCACGGATTGCTCATCGCCGACCTCGACGACGAGGGACTCGCTTCCATTGCCAAGGAAACGGGCGGTTTCACGATGCGTACCAACGTCGCTAACGAAGCGGACGTTCGCGCGCTGGTGGACGCGGCGATCAAGGCCTTCGGTCAGATCGATCTTTTCTGCTCGAACGCCGGGATCATGGTGGAGGGCGGGGAAGAGACGGCCGATCCCGACTGGGAGCGCATCTGGGGCATCAACGTCAAGGCTCACATCTATGCGGCGCGCGCCGCTCTGCCCGTGATGCTGGCGCGCGGCGAAGGCTACCTGCTGCAGACCGTCTCCGCCGCGGGACTGCTGACGCAGATCGGCTCCGCGCCTTACGCCGTCACCAAGCACGCCGCGCTGGCCTTTGCCGAATGGCTGTCGATGACCTACGGCGATCGCGGCATTCGTGTGTCGTGCCTCTGCCCGCAGGGCGTGCGGACGGACATGCTCAAGGCGGGCGGCCCTGAGCATTTTCTTGCCGCCGGAGCGCTCGATCCCGCCGAAGTGGCCGACATCGTCGTGCAGGGTTTGGCAAAGGAGGAGTTCCTGATCCTGCCGCACCCTGAAGTGTCCGAATATTTTCGCCGCAAGTCGTCCGACTACGACCGCTGGCTGCGCGGCATGCGCCGCTTGCAGGCCAAGGTCGCCACGAAAGGATAACGGATGGACCAAGTCAAGTTGCGCGCATGGTGGTCGCATCGCCAGGGGCTCGATGGCCGCTTGGCCGGCAAGTCGCCCGCGAAGGTTCTTGAAGAGACTGGTTGGATGCGATCGGTCGGCGGGTCCGCGCCGTATCTCGGCCTCTTCGCGCGCTGCGGCGCGCGCCGCGAGGCCGTGGATCGCGACGTTGCCAAGCTTGAAATTCACGAGCTGCCCTCGGCGCGCGGATGCACTTACGTCCTGCCGAAACGCGACTTCGCGGTGGGACTCAAGGCCGGCGAGCCCTTCACCGGCAACGATATGAACGTGGCGCGCAAGCTCGGCGTCACCGACGCCGAGATCGCCAAACTTTCGAAGGCTGTGTGCGAAGCCCTCAAAGCCGGAGCAATGGATCCCGAGGGAGTCCGCGCCGCCACCGGCAGCGCCTCGCGCAGTCTCGGCGAAGCGGGAAAAAAGAAAGGCGTCAGCACCACGATGCCGCTGGCCCTCGGCGCGTTGCAGTCGCAAGGCGCGATCCGGCGCGTGCCCGTGAACGGACGTCTCGACCAGCAGCGTTACAAGTACACGCTTTGGAATTTCAAGACCGCAGGCGGCGACGTCCAGACCGATCTGGCGCGCCTCTATTTCAGTTGGACCGGGCCGGCGTCAATCGCCGAGTACCAAACGTTCTCGGCTCAAAGCGGCAAGGCCGCCAGGGCTGCCGTCGAGCCGCTGAAACTCCAGCCCTTTGACGGCGATCGCCTCATCCTGGCGGAGCATCTTGAAGAGTTGAAGTCGTTCAAGGTCCCGAAGGACCCGCAGTACACTCTGGTCGGCTCGATTGATGGCATTGTGCTGTTGCGCGGCGTGGACGATCATCTTGATGCCGCCGATCGCAAGCACAAGCTGTCAGCGGGCCTGAAAGAATTAGAGCACCACGCCATCATGGACCGTGGACGCGTCGTCGGCCTCTGGCTCTACGATCCCGAGAAGCAGGAGATCGCCTGGACATCGTTCATCAAGCCCAACGCCGACTTGAAAGCCGCCGTCGCGCGCACCGCCGAATACATCGCGACCGACCTGGGCGATGCCCGCTCGTTCAGCCTCGACAGTCCGAAGTCCCGCGCGCCCCGCATCGCCGCTCTGCGAAAGGCGTAAGATCAGAGGATGACGCGCCGCATCCTCTTAGTAGCCTGCATTACATTTCCGTTGTTGGCGCAA
This sequence comes from uncultured Acidobacteriota bacterium, assembly GCA_964601345.1. Classification (GTDB taxonomy): domain Bacteria; phylum Acidobacteriota; class Terriglobia; order JAJPHL01; family JAJPHL01; genus CAZRND01. The sequence continues at coordinate 4,375 of CAZRND010000049.1, forward strand.
CCGTCGCCGGATTCCCCGACCTTCGAAGTCGCCTCGATTAAGCGGGCCGACCCGAGCGCGCGCGGGGTCAACATCCAGTTCACTCCCGGCGGCGGTGTACGCATGTTGAATGTGAACCTCCGTCAGGCGATCACGATGGCCTACGATCTGCAGAGGTTCCAGCTCTCCGGAGGTCCCGGCTGGATCGATTCCGACCGGTTTGACATCGTTGCCAAGGCACCGGCGAACGCCGGCAACGACCAAGCGGAGGTGCGAAAGCGGCTCCAGGCCCTGCTTGCCGAACGTTTTCAACTGCAAGTCCACCGCGAGTCGAAAGAGACTCTCGTGTTCGCGCTCGTGGTGGCAAAGAACGGTCCCAAGGTGAAGGCGTCGACGGAAGGGCAGGAAGGAATCAACATGCGGCCGGGCAGGATGGAAAGCGGGCAGACGGAGATCGAAATTCTGGCGCGGGTGCTCTCTGGAATTGTGGGACGGCTGGTGATCGATCGAACGGGACTCAAGGGGACTTACGCCTTCAAGCTCGAATGGACTCCGGAGCAAGGCGGCCCGGTCCCACCGGAGAAAGCTGAGGCCGCCGGCGCGATCCCTTCGGACGGCTCCGCGCCCTCGATCTTCAATGCGCTCCAGGAACAGCTCGGACTGAAACTCGAATCACAGAAAGCCTCCGTCGCCTCGTTCGTCGTCGCCCGCGCCGAAAAACCGACCGAAAACTGAGGAAGAGCCGCGAAGGGCTAGCCCTCGCGTTCCATGTGTTCGCGCAGAATGGCGTTGATCCGAGTCAGATGGCCGCTGCCTTTCGATTTGATCCAGGCAAGGACATCGTTGTCGATCCTGAAGGAGATTTGCGATTTGAGAGGGCGATAGTATTTGCCAACGACTCCAGTGGCCCAAATCGCAGGAGAAAGCTGCGGGACCTCGGCGTGGTCCAGGGCCTTGTCGCGCCGAGCATAAAGCTGTCGCGTCCTTCTAGTGATCCTAACGGATCTGGCTTTCATAGATGTTCTGCTCATAAGCCACAGCCTTTCTTGCCGAAATGATATGGATGACTTCCAGTGACGGATCGCTGCGGTCCACGAACGCGACCACCACGAGCGCCAGATTCAGAGCCATGCCGATCGCTAGATGTCGCTGCTCTCCTTCGTCGTCGAAATAGTAGTTCTCAACGACGATCAAATTGGGGTCGGCAAACACCTCCTGGGCCGCCTCAAAGGAGATCCCATGTTCCCGGAGGTTCCGGCGCGCCTTGGCGGAATCCCAGGTGAATGCCGTCTCCATGTATTCACAATTGTATATTCAAATGCGAATTGTCGCAAGTCACTTCGCCGGTTCCAGCTTCGCGAGTTCCAGCTTGGCGACGGCCTCGGTGTGTACTTCGTCGGGACCGTCGGCGAGGCGTAGCGTGCGGACGCTGGCCCAGGTGTGGGCCAGCGCGAAGTCCTGGCAGACGCCGCCGCCGCCGTGCGCCTGCACGGCGCGGTCGATCACGCGCAGCGCCATGTTGGGCGCGATGACCTTGATCATGGCGATCTCGGCGCGCGCCGCCTTGTTACCCACCGTGTCCATCATGTGCGCGGCCTTCAGTACCAGCAAACGAGCCTGCTCAATCTCCATGCGCGAGTGGGCGATGTCCGCGCGAATCGTCCCTTGCTCGCCGATCGTCTTGCCGAACGCCACGCGCGATTTCACGCGCTTGCACATCGATTCAAGCGCGCGCTCGGCCATGCTGATCAGCCGCATGCAGTGGTGGATGCGTCCCGGTCCCAGCCGCCCTTGCGCGATCTCGAAGCCGCGCCCTTCGCCGAGCAGCAGGTTCGATGCCGGCACGCGCACGTTTTCGAACAGTACTTCGCCGTGTCCGTGCGGCGCGTCGTCATAGCCGTACACCGAGAGCATCCGTAGGATCTTCACGCCCGGCGTATCCATCGGCACCAGGATCATCGACTGCTGCTTATGCTTCTGCGCCGACGGGTCTGTCTTTCCCATGAAGATGGAGATTTTGCAGCGCGGATCGCCTGCCCCCGACGTCCACCACTTGCGCCCGTTAATCACGTAGTGGTCGCCGTCGCGCACGATGCTCGACTGGATGTTCGTTGCGTCCGACGACGCCACCGCCGGTTCGGTCATCGCGAAGCACGAGCGGATTTCGCCGGCCAGCAGCGGCTTCAGCCAGCGTTCCTTGTGCTCGGCATTGCCGTATCGCTCGATCACTTCCATGTTGCCGGTGTCGGGCGCCGAGCAGTTGAAGACCTCGGCCGACCACGGCGCGCGCCCCATGATCTCGCAGAGCGGCGCGTACTCCAGGTTCGTCAATCCCGCGCCGCGTTCGCTCTCCGGCAGGAAAAGGTTCCAGAGCCCGGCGGCGCGCGCTTTCGGCTTCAGGTCCTCGATGATCTGGACCGGCTTCCACCGCTCGCCCGTATCCACCTGCTTCCGATAGGTGGCTTCGTTCGGAGAAATGTGCTCGTCGCAAAACGCCTGGAGCTTCTTCCGCAGTTCGTTGACCTTCGGCGAATAATCGAAATTCATGAGGACGTCTCCTTCATCCACTTCAGGATATGATTCGCCACTTCTTCTCCGGCATCTTCCTGGATGAAGTGGCCCGCTCCTGGAATCAGCAGAGGCGGCGCGACATTTTTGAAAATCGAGCGCAGGTGCGCTTCCGCGGCCAGCGTGATCGGGTCGTCTTGACCCCACGGCAGAAGCACTGGCAGGTTTAGCGTTTGAAGCTTCGCGATCGCCACGCGATTATCATACGCCCCCGGGTGATCGGGCCGTATCGGAACGAGGCGCGGAAAGACGAGCGCTGCCGTTTGATACTCCACCGAGGGGAAGGGCGCTTGATACGCGGCAGCCTCGGCCGGTGTCAGAGTGCGCTTCTTCAGTGTGTTCGCCATGAGCTTCGGAACATCGAGCATCTCGACGTTCTGTGAGAATCGCCGCCACTTGTGGAACGCATCGCCGCGGACCTTGCCTGGCGAGATTCCCGTGTTCATCGCGACGAGTCGCGCGAAGCGTTCCGGCATGTCGGCCAGCACGCGCAATCCGATCAATCCGCCCCAATCCTGGCAAACGAGCGTGATGCGTTTCAAATCGAGCGCCTGAATGAACCCGCGCAGCCAGCGGACATGCGCCTTGTAGCTATAGGCGTTCGTGGCTACCGGCTTGTCCGAGCGACCGAAACCCACCAAGTCCGGAACGATGGCGCGTCCCGCTTGCGCCAGCGGCGGAATCATGTGCCGGTAGAGATATCCCCACGTCGGCTCGCCGTGCAGCATCAGGATCGGATCGCCCGATCCGTGCTCGACATAGGCGATGCGCAGTCCTTCGACCTCGGCAAACTGTGGCTCGTATGAGAAGCCAGGCAAGTCGGTGAACCGCGCTTCCGGCGTGCGCAGGACCGAGCCTTCTGGCCATGTTGTCCGCACGCCGGCATGCCGTGCTACGCGCGCGACGTCGCCCGGATTCAATCCCATCGTTTCCGCGGCCCACTGCGAGAAGGCCAGCAAGTCGGCGTCGATCTCGTGCTCGGGCGGACGCGGCTCATAGCGGTCCCAAAACCCGTAGACCATTCCCATCGACGGCCGCCCGCGCCCGAGATCGGCCAGCTCAAACGCGTAAAGATGATCGTGCGTCGAGCGCCAATACGCCCGTCCCGCGCGCTTGCCCGTCGCACGTTCGATGGCCGCAGCGCACTCTGGGCGCGCGTCCAGCTCTTGATCCCAGACGAGCGGATCTGCGCGCAGGAGATCGAGCTCTACGGATTCGGGCGCGATGAACTTCACAATTTGCTCCGCTGCAAAAACTCCACCACGGCCCGCGCCAGATCGGGCCCGCGATCATCCTGCAGAAAATGTTTCGCGCGATCGAAGGCGATTGGTCCCTCGGCCTGCGGCAGCAATTCCTTCAGGCGATGACCAAACTCAATCGGGAAAACTTCGTCGTCCGGCGCCCAGAGCAGCAACGTCGGGATTTCGGCCAGCTCCGGCAGGCGGCGCTCGATCATCTGCATGTCATCCCAGCCGCGATCGCCGGGCTTCATCGGAATGGTGCGCGGCCAGGTCAGCACCACGTGATCGGAATCCGGCTCGTCGAAGACGTGATGATAGGCGCGCGCCTCCGCTTCGCTCATGCCGCGCTGCGACGTGGCCGCCGGCCCGTGCTGCGAGAGGACTTTGTGGCGGCGCATAAAGAACGGTCCAGCGAGCGGCGCGTGCCACGTGGTCCAGGGCCGCGGCGAAGAATGGAATTTGCTGAGCCTCCCGGTGAAGAGCCAGGTGTTCATCAACACCAGCGCGCTGAGTTTCTCGACGCGTTGCAGCGCCGCGCCCACGCCCTGCGGCCCGCCCCAATCCTGGCCGACGATGACGAAGCCGCGCAGGCGAAGCTGGTCCAGAAACGAAACGAGATCGGCAATATGATGCGCCATCGTCAGCGCGGCGTCGACGCGCGGATGATCCGAGTATCCGGCGCCGATCCAATCCGGCGCGATGGCGCGATATCCCGCGGCCGTGAGCGGAGCGATGAAATCACGGTACAGAAATCCCCACGTAGGATTGCCCGAGAGCAGCAGCACGGGACGCCCGTCGCGCGGGCCCTGGTCGATGTACGCCATGGTCCGGCCATTCACGACCAGCGAGCGCTGCGTCCAGGGGAAGAGCGGCAACAGCCACGAAGGTTTCGTCCTCAGGTCCGAGGGCATGGCTCATCGACAATAAACGGCCCGTGATATAGAGTCAATCATCCATGACCGGGGCCGAAGCTCTCTTGCGCACTGCCGTCGCTGCGGGCATCGAGGTTTGTTTCGCGAATCCCGGCACCACCGAAATGCCGCTCGTGACCGCGCTCGATCGCGTGTCCGGCATCCGCCCGATCCTGTCGCTCTTCGAAGGAGTTTGCACCGGAGCGGCCGACGGCTACGGGCGCATGGCCGGACGCCCCGCCCTGACGCTGCTGCATCTCGGTCCTGGATTTGCGAACGGCATCGCCAACCTGCACAACGCGCGCCGCGCGCGCACGCCCATCGTCAACCTGATCGGCGACCACGCGACCTGGCACCTGGCAGCCGATGCGCCGCTGACTTCGGACATTGTCACGCTGGCGAAGCCTGTCTCGATGTGGCTGCGCCGCAATCGTTGCGCGAAGGAACTCGGCGCGGACATGGCCGCCGCCATCGCCTCCGCGACGGCGCCGCCCGGCGGGATCGCAACTCTGATTGTCCCGCAGGATTGCCAGCTTAACGACGGTGCTGAGGTTGGCGTCGTGCCCACGCCGCCTGCGGCGCCGCGTGCGAATATCGAGCCCGCGCGGGCGCTGCTGCGTCAAGGAGCCGCGCTCATGCTCGGCGGGCCGGCGCTCACGCGCCGCGCGCTGCTCGCCGCCGCGCGCGTCACGGCGGCTGCGGGCTGCACGCTCATTTGCGAGACGTTCTCCGCGCGCCTCGAGCGAGGCGCGGGACTGCCGCCGCTCCTGCGCTTCCCGTATTTCCCTGAGCAGGGCATGAAGATGCTCGCGCAATTCAAGTCGCTGGTGCTGGCCGGCGCGAAGTCGCCAGTGGCGTTCTTCGGATATCCCGGATTGCCGTCGAGCCTCGTGCCGGAGGGGATGCCCGTCGCGACGCTCGCGACCGCGGACGAAGACGTCGCCGCGGCGCTCGAGGAATTAGCGGACGCGCTCGGCGCCTCCGCGGGCGCGGGATCGCTCTCGCCGCTCGCGCCTCCGCCGCGCCCGTCGGGCGCGATCACGGTCGAGACGATGGCGGCGGCCATCGCCGCCGTCCAGCCGGAGGGCGCGATCGTCATGGACGAGGGGAACATGAGCAGCGGCCCTTACTTCGCGCTCTCCGCCGGCGCGCCTCCGCATTCGTATCTGAACCTGACGGGCGGCGCGATCGGCCTGGGACTGCCCGCCGCGACGGGCGCGGCGGTCGCGTGTCCCGACCGGCCGGTGATCGCGATCCAGGCGGACGGCAGCGCCATGTACACAGTGCAAGCTCTCTGGACGCAGGCGCAGCAGAAACTCAACGTCACGACCGTGCTTTGCTCGAACCGCAGCTACAAGGTCCTCGGCATCGAGTTGGCGCGCGCCGGCGTCAAGCAGCCCGGCCCGAACGCGCTCAGCATGATCGATCTGTCGAATCCCAAACTCGACTGGGTGCGATTGTCCGAGAGCATGGGCGTCCCAGCCTCACGCGTTGATTCCGCCGAGGCTCTCGCGCGCGAGCTCGAGCGCTCGCTCGCCGAGCCCGGTCCGCATCTTATTGAGGTCCCGCTGTGAGTCGCCGATTCGTAGTGATCTCCGGCTTGCCGGGCAGCGGAGAGACTACGTTGGCCCTTCAACTCGCGCCTCCGCTCGGCCTTCCTGTGCTCGCCAAGGATTCCATTTTGGAAGAGTTGTTCGACGTGAAGGGAGTGGGCGATGCGATGTGGCGCCGTCGCTTAGCCGGGAAAGCGACGCGATCCTCGAAGAGCGCGCAAGAGTTTCCCAGGGAGCGATTCTCGTTTTTCTCTGGCATCGCCTCGGCATGGACCCGGATTTGGGAACTCCAACCGAGTGGCTTGCGAGGCTTCCGGGGCGACTGGTCCACCTGCATTGCGTTTGCTCGCTTCAAGTCGCCGCCGAACGCTTTTTGCAGCGCCAACGGCACGCCGGACACCTGGACAGCGTTCGCTCACGTGAAGAGACGTTGAAGAGCTTGCAAATGCTCGACCAGCGCCCGCCCATCGAAGTCGGCCCGCGCATCGTTGTGGATACTTCTCAGCCGGTCAGCCTGGAAGCCGCGCTCCAGCGCCGTGAATCGCGCGTTCGAAAACCATAGGCGGTAGGCGCGGAATTTGCCTACCCGACATTGATCTCGATCAGGTGAGCGTCGCCGTTTACCTCGAGAGGCAGAACCAAACACCACAGTGCCCAGCAAGACATAATTATCAACTGGAGGCGCCACACCACAGTGAATGAGGCTGATCGCACGTAAAACAGTTAGTCAGCCGACGAGGCCAAGGCCAAAAAACCAAGGAATCTGCTTGACAGCCCCGCGTAAAGAGGGCACAATTTCCTTCTTTATATGGAATCTGTCTAGCACTCATAGATGCCGAAACCCGCCAACTTTGTTCTCCTTCGCGAGCCCGCTCACTTGGTGAAGGGTTTTTCTGCAGCAAATACTCACATTAGTTCGCGGCGGTCATTTACTACGCGGATACGGGCAACCAGTGGCGCCATCGATCGTCCTAGCCCTGTCGGATTCGAATTTGGGCCTTCTGTTTTCTAGAGGAAGAAGGTACGTTTTTCTTGGAGGTCAAGAGAATGACAGTTAAGTGTTTCACCACCAGCATGGTGGCAATCATATTCGGGCTCCTGCCTGCTTACGGACAAAATGAAAGCAATATGCAAGAAGGATCAACGAGTTTTCGCGTTACACAAGAACTTTCGGACTGCTCAGGGTTGGGGGCCGACCCAGGTGTTATCCTCAGAGCTGTGAACCTTCCGCTCACCGGCCCGGCAATTATTCATTTTGTCGAATGGAAGAAAGGCGATGAGTATTCGGAGAAATGGCTAACGGTCGATCCGGACAGTAGCCAAAACGAATCCAAACGATTGTTTGGTCGTCACGAAATCATCGTTCTTGCGATGCACAAGGGCGTTGATCCCGGAGCGGATATCGCGTACCAGATCGAGGTCAAGAAGAAGCTCCCTTCGTGGATCCAAAACGCCGCGTCGCTTTTGACGTTAAGGCCCGTTCGATGCCGCTACGGATACGTCAAGATGACCAACGTACCTACTCCCTCCGACATTACGGTCAAAGGTTCCTGGTCTCTTCCGGCCGCAGCACCTGCGCCGAGCAGCGGCCCGACGGGAGCAGGCACCGGTGGCGCTACGGCGGGTACCGGAACTGGAACAGGCGGCGGTCTGGCTGGCAGTCCGCTGGTGAACGTCCCTACGTCCGGCACTGCGGACCCCCGCAAACTTGCTTTCTCCGAAACCTTTGACAATGAAGGCAAGTATTGGGCGGACTTCAGCGTTGGCCTACCCGTGCTTCGGAAGAAAGTCACGGATTTTGAGCTGGTTGACGGAGTACTGCGCCGCAAGGACGCAGCCCGCACGGACGCTTATGGGTTCCTCAATGTCTTCTTGAAGAAGCGCGACACCAAGGCTGAAGACTTTCTGCGCGTGCCTCATGTGATGCTCGGCCTGCCACTCAGTGGACGGACACTTGATTCGCCGGTGGCTGCGCTCGGGTTGGGGTTTGCGAGATTCGGCATTAAATTTGATGTTTACGCCGGCTGTGTTTTTAATCGTACCACGGTCGCCGCTGCCTCCGGTACAGGAACCGATGTGAGATGGGTCCGCAAGCTTACTGTCGGGCTTAACCTGCCTGTTAGCCAGTTCATATCCACTTATCTGAAGAAGAAATGATCAAGCGACGCCAACGCAAACTCTTGCCACTGCCCAAGCAGTCTTCGACTGCCGTTCAACGAGAGAACCGTCGGAAGAAGCTCCCCGTTTCTTTCCGTGCTGATGGCCGTCGTTATGCAATTCTCGCTGAGCATCTGGATCCTACGGTTCTCACGCTCTCGCTGGATGAACTTTCAGATAGGCATTGGCAACGGATGGCGCTCCGTCGCATTCGAGCGCAACCCACATTCTCGCTGCTCGTACCCGGCCGGGGAGCCATTTCGAAGTCACAAGCGATTGCTGAGATTCAGAGAGGAACGCGCCTCGGGAAATCGCTCGTAGCTGTCGAGACGGCTCATGTCCGCCGCAATGTCTCGAACCATCAAGAATACAAGTAGGCTTATGCCAATTCCAACGATAGTTACGATTGACTCTTCAGATGACACGGTCACGCAGTCGGGGTACGTCCTCCGTGAGCGTTTCGTTTACCAAGATCTGAGCCCGCCTCGTGCGAACTTGGTGCGATGTCAAAATCAGAACGCTACGCGTCCCTTTGTTGCCGATGTCGCTTCTCGCCCGGAGGTTTCAATGCTCATGGGCGTCGGCCACGGTGAAGGAGATGTCTATACGGGCCAAGGACGGCAACCGATCTTTCAGGCCGGTCAATATGACAGCGCTGAAGTGTCTGGACGGGCTATTCACTGGACCGCGTGCGACACAGCGCAAACTCTCGGTCCCGACATGGTTCGCAAGGGTGCAGCAGCTTTCTTTGGCTACATCGAGGAAATTGCCTTTCCACCGGAACTTGCAGAGATCTTTTTCGATTGCGATGCAGAGATAGACCGTGCGCTAGTCGACGGTGCTTCCGCTGGCGAAGCACAGCGGCTCGCGATCCTGCGCTTTAACAAATACATTGAGGTTATCAGCAACCGTGACCCAAACAGTTACTTGATCCAGTGGCTTGCTCTGAATCGCGACCGATTGCGCGGTCCTCTCAATGACCCAGCGTTCGGCAGTCCCCAAGCGCAAATTCGCTGAGACGTAGGGTGCGGCCGTGACCGGCATAGCAGGTTTCGATTTCTCGCTTGGGAGCAGTGAAGCGAACGTAGGAGGTATCCATGAGTTGGCCGACTTCTGTTGGCTGGATCGTTTTCATCTTGGTTCCCGGTTCACTCTGGGCCCTAGGAGCTTCGGCGAATCGGGGCCGGGGCTTCGTTCCTCGCGTTCTAGGGTTTATGGTCGGAACTGACAACCGGCTCAGCCTATCGCGCCTTCAGGCGTTTCTGTGGACGCTCGTCATTTTTGGCTCGTTTGCAGCCTCAATGGCCATACATACTCACATTAAGTCCGGGACTCAAGCTGAGGTTGAGGCGGCAACAAAGAAAGCTAAAGACGCCGCAGAAGAAGCCACCAATGCGAAGGCAGCCTACCAGGCTGCGCGGGCAGAAGAGGTAAAAGCCAAGGGAGCGAGTAAAGCAGCCGGAGACGCAAGTGTCATAGCTGAGGCTGCGGCTGCGGCGCTCGGCGATGAGGCACAGAAGAACAACAAGCTGGCTCAAGCGGCTCAGGCCGCCCAGGAGAAGGCTTCTGAAGCACGGGCGGATGAAAAGACAAAGGCCGCGCTCCTACCCGGAAAGCAAGAAGCCGTGAGAGATGCAGCGGAGTCCTGGAAAGTGGCCGATGCCGCCGCCAAGATAGCGGAACAAGACGCCCAAAGCTACGCCTGGGTCCAAATTCCCGTCGCTTTACTGGCCTTGGCCGGTATCGCGATCGGTTCGGGCGTCTTTTCGAGCCTCATCGCTGCAGTTGGTGGCGAGGAACAAACAGCGTCGATCTCAGGTATCGCAGAGAATACTGACAAGGCGAAGCCGAATAGCTTGCTCATTACTGGATCGAATCTCGGAGCAACTACAGGCGAAGTTCGCTTCCACGGCAAAGTAACGAAGGCCCTGGCCCGCGTTGTGTCTTGGGAGGACGACAAGATAGTTGTAGAAACGCCTGCGGACGCATCCTATTCCAAAATGACCGTGGAGACGGCAAAGGGCAAGCTCACGTACAAAGTAGATTACAAAGGCCGGGAACTTGGTTTCAAGATTACCCATTATGAGCTTGCCGACCTCTTCCGCGACGACAAGGACCCCGATACCCTCAGTCTGATGAAGTTTCAAATGTTCGGCTGGACGGCCATCGCAATCTGTATCTACGTCTATCTTTTCCTTACCAATCTGACGAATCAGATTCAGACGCTCCCCGTGGTAGATCCGAGCATAGCCATTCTGACTGGAGTCAGCCAAGCTGGTTACCTGGCTGGCAAAGGTGTATCCAACGTGACCTCGAGGTAATACTCAATGGTGGCCTTTCGCGTAAAGGCGCGGCGGACGCGAGTCAAAGAATCCGATCTCCGATGGTCCGCAAAAGCTCGATCCGTTCTTCATGTGGCAACTTTCTAGTACTCTTGGCCGTCAAGCGTGCCCTGGTGCAGAATCTCTTGCGGTTAATCCGGCGCCGGCGGGGCCGACCTGTGGAGTTCACAAATTGCCCTGAGCCGACGAGAGAGGGACAAGGTGTTCAGGTTCTGTGACCACCTCCACAAGCTGAAGTACTCATCCACAATGCCGTACGCCTTCACTGAACACGGGGATGTCATGCTGGCCGCCGTTCTGAGCGGTCGCGGTGCAAGCCAGCATCCAGGTCGTTCGGGCCTTTATTCGTTCCCGAAATACTCTCCAGCCACCGAGATTTGGTCCGCGAGCTAGCGGAACTCGAGCCATACCACAAGCAAGTTGAGTCGTATTCGATGCATCCGCGAGCTGATGGCGCCGTCGACGAGAGAGAAGCAGATCGGATTTCGCGGCTAGGCCCCGCTCTAAGACGTAAACTTCGGCGCCCCTTTCGCATCAGATCTCTTTGACTCTCGCGGACCTGTGCCACTGGTTTGCCAGACTCCGCTCATACGTCCGCCAGAATGGCTTATCGTGCGCGAGGTGCCAGGCCTCGAGATCCCGGATGGCTTGCGGTTGGGTCTTGTCGAAGATGCCTTCCTTCTTCAGGAAGTCATCGACGCTGGCGCGTTTCTGTTTCTTTCGCATACTTCGTCCCAGCAAAAGTATAATCCCCAATTATGCGTGTTTCTGGCGCGGTTGTTCTCCTCGGAGCAGCTCTCACCGCCGCGGCGCAGAACGACTGGCCCGCCTATGGACATGATCCCGGCGGCGCGCGGTACTCGCCGCTGAAACAGATCACTGCCTCGAACGTCGTGAAACTTCACCGCGCGTGGACCTATCACACGGCCGAGAACGCGCCGTATTTTCAAACCACCCCCATCGTCGCCGGCGGACGCATGTATCTCACGACGCCGCGCACGCGCGTCATCGCTCTCGAGCCGGAGACGGGAAAAGAAATCTGGAGTTACGACCCTAAGGTCGCGCGCTCCGGCGAACATCGCGGCGTGGCTTATTGGCCGGGCGATGCGCGCACGCTGCCGCGCATCCTCTTCGGCACGCTCGACGGAAGGCTCATCGCGCTCGACGCCGCGACCGGCCGCCCCGCGCTCGAATTCGGCGACAACGGCATCGTGAATCTGCGCACCGGCGTTGCCGATCGTTTCCCCAACGCCGCGTACGGAATGTCGTCGCCGCCCGCCATCTATCGCGATCTGGTCATCGTCGGGCCGCGCATCCAGGAAGGTCCGTCGCTCGGACCGAGCGGCGATCCGCGCGCCTTCGATGCGCGCAGCGGCAAACTCGTCTGGCGTTTCCACACCGTGCCGCAGCCGGGCGAGCCGGGCAACGAAACCTGGGGCCCCGACGGATGGAAGGACCGCGCCGGACCGGGCTTGTGGGGCTTGATTAACGTGGACACCGAGCGCGGTCTGGTTTTTCTTGCGACCGGCAATCCCGCGGACAGCTTCTACGGCGCCGACCGCAAGGGGACGAACCTCTACGCGAACTGCGTCCTCGCGCTCGACGCCGCCACCGGAAAACTGCGCTGGCACTTCCAGATGGTGCATCACGACATCTTCGATTACGACGTGACCGGCAATCCGACTCTGGTGGAGGCGACGCTCGACGGGCGGCGCATCCCGGCCATCGCGCAAATCACCAAGATGGGATTGCTCTTCATTCTCGACCGCCTCACCGGGAAGCCGGTCTTTGGCGTCGAGGAGCGTCCCGTGCCGCCAAGTGACGTTCCTGGAGAAGCGGCCTGGCCGACGCAGCCTTTTCCCTTGAAGCCGCCGCCGCTGGCGCGGATCTCGATTCGTGAAGAGGACCTCAGCCGGCGCACGCCGGAGGTGGAACGTCATTGCCGGGAACTGTTCCGGACCATGGGCGGAGGCTCTCTGTTTGCGCCGTACGGCACGAAGATGACGCTGGCCGTTCCGGGGTCGATGGGCGGCGGCAACTGGGGCGGCGTCTCGTACGATCCGTCGCTCGGCTACGTTTTTGTCAACACCAGTAACCTTGCCACGTCGGGACGCCTGACGGCGACCGCGCCCGGCTCGCCCGTCGCTTATCGCAACGAAGGCGCGTACACGCGCTTCGTGGACGCGGAGAATTATCCCTGCCAGCAGCCGCCGTGGGGAGAGCTGACCGCCGTCAACACGGCGACGGGCGAGATCGCCTGGAGAAGCGTGCTCGGGAATTTCGACGAGCTCGGACTCAAGAATACCGGGACGCCGAATGTCGGCGGGACGATCGCGACATCGGGAGGCGTAGTGTTTGTCGCCGCGACGGTGGACGCGCGCCTGCGGGCATTCGATTCGCGCACCGGCCGCGAGTTGTGGGCCGGGCGTCTCGATGCCGCCGGCAACGCGACGCCGATCACTTATCTTGGGCGCGACGGCCACCAGTATGTGGCCGTCGCCGCGGGCGGTCCCGGACATTTGAGGACTGTAGGAGAAAACTCCGCCAACATGGCCGACTCGGTGATCGCGTTTTCGCTCGCGGGGCGCGAGCCGGAAGCTGCGACGCTCCCGACGCGCAGAGCGGCGGTCAGCGCCGAGCTGCCGGAGGGCGACGGCAAAGCCGTCGTCCAGCGCCTCTGCGGGACGGCCTGTCACGGCGTCGCAACGTTTGCGCGCAGCCGCATGAACCGCGAAGAGTGGCGTCAGGTAGTTGCCAACATGATGGCTCGTGGAGGCGCCACCGGAACGGCTGAGGACATCAAAATCGTGGTGGATTATCTCTCCAAGAACCTGACGAAGCCCTAAGCCGGTTTCAACAGCCCGATCATGTTGCCGTCGATATCGTTGAACCAGGCGAACGTGAACGCGGGAGTTTTGATCGGCGGCACCACGACCTTCCCGCCCAGCGCGACGGCTTTGTCGAGATACGCCTTCACGTCGTCTACCTGTACGTAGAAGGTCGTGTAGTGGAGCGGCTCGTGGCCGAGCGCGGTGATATGTCCTGGGATGCCCTTCGGTCCCGCCGCTTCGATCATAGACGCCGGGCCGCCTTGCTGAATCTGCCAGCCGAACAGTTCCTTGAAATACTCTTCCGACTTGGCGCGGTCGCGGCATCCGATCTCGAAATGGACCACGGGGTTGGGCATGCGTTCTCCTTGAGCGATCAGTGGTGTGGCCGCCGCGGCGGCAAACATCAGAGCCTGGCGACGGGTATGCAGATTTCGAGATCGAATGTCGTCCATCCTATTTCCTCCAAGGCACTCAATATATATGAAGCCAGCGACCGTTGGTCCATAGCCAGGCCAGAAACAATTCTCCAACGACGAACACCGTTCCAAAGATCGTCTTGTTGTGCCGCGCGAGCCAGAGCGGCAGGTAGATGTCGAAGTTGTCCTCGCGCGCGTCCGTGTAGCGGGCGGCAAGATCGGTGAGCGGACACCGCCAGCCGTTGAGCACGAGCACGGCGCACTCCGCCCAGACTAGCGCGCTCAGCCACACGGCGGCTTGAAACTGACGCTCGTAGCCGCAGACGGGGATCGCGACAATGCATCCGACGAAGAAGACCCACGCCGTTGTGTGCAGGAGCTTGATCGCAATGAGGGCGCTCTTCGGGCTCACACGCTCAGTCTATAGCCAAATTCATTTCTTCCATTTTCAGGAAGTGCAAGTCGAAGTGCTTTCGTTCGGCGACTTAGAGATTTTTCGCGGAATGACGCTTTTTGTCATATAAGTGGAACTCCTTTGCTTGAAACACCCTGCAGTCCTGCCCCCCTTTGCCTCCCGGTCCGCTGTGATAATCTGAGAGTAGATAGCGCTTGAGAAACAATGAAGCCAGCCTGTTCTGCGAGGAACGGCCTGTTATCTGAGAGGCTATGTAGAGAGCACTGCCCTGTAAATCGCCTGATATAACAGGCTCTGACAAAGGAAATCATGACTCATCAGAATTTCTACATTGACGGCCGCTGGCAGGCGCCGGCGGGCACGGGATCGATCCCGGTTCTCTCCGCGTCCACCGAAGAAGTCATCGGATCCGTCCCTGAAGGGACCGCGGCCGACGTCAACCGCGCGGTCGAAGCGGCGCGCCGCGCCTTCGAAGGAAGCTGGGGCGAGACGACGGCCGAAGCCCGCGGCGACTGGCTGACGAAACTGGCCGGCGCGCTGAAGCAGCGCGCCACCGACATCGCCACCGTCATCAGCAAAGAAGTCGGCTCGCCGATCACGATGTCCACGCAGATTCAAGCCGGACTGCCTGTTCTCGTCACCACTCAGTACGCCCAACTCGCCAAGGAAACGGTGCTCGAGCGCGAGATCGGCAACTCGCTTATCGTACGTGAGCCGATGGGCGTGGTCGGCGCGATCACGCCATGGAATTATCCGCTGCACCAGATCATGGCCAAAGTCGCACCGGCACTCGCCGCGGGATGTACCGTGGTGCTCAAGCCAAGCGAGATCGCTCCGCTCAACGCGTTCCTCCTCGCGGATGCCTGCATGGCCATCGGATTGCCCGCGGGCGTCGTGAACATCGTCACGGGATATGGACCCGCCGCAGGCGAGGCGATCGCGTCGCACGCTGGCATCGACATGGTCAGCTTCACCGGATCGGTGCGCGCCGGCAAGCGCGTCTCCGCGCTCGCTGCGGAGTCGATCAAGAAAGTCACGCTCGAGCTTGGCGGCAAGTCGGCCTTCGTGGTCCTCGACGACGCGCCCTTCGATAAAGCCATCCCGGCCGGCGCGAAGAACGCCATGCTCAATTCCGGGCAGACCTGTTCCGCCTGGACGCGCATGGTTGTGCCGCGCGCCCGCCAGGACGAAGCCGTGCAGCTCGCGCAGCATGCCATGGCGAGTCTGAGACTCGGCGATCCGCTCGATGCCGGGACGCGGCTCGGCCCGCTGATCTCGGCGACGCAGCGCGAGCGCGTGGAAGGCTACATCGCGAAAGGCAAGCAGGAAGGCGCGCGCTTGGTTGCGGGCGGTGGACGCCCCGCGGCTTTCGCCAAGGGCTATTACGTCGAGCCCGCGCTCTTCACGATGCTGGAGGCTCGAGCTCTTCA
>CAZRND010000050.1:0-20151 GCA_964601345.1 uncultured Acidobacteriota bacterium
GGTGCGACATGCCAAGTCTATGTCGGTGCCGCTTGGAGGGGTCGCCTCCCGCCACCGGAGAGCAACGAAGCGATTTTGCTGGAGGAACTGCCGGGATTTCGTCCGGAACAGTCCAGACTCTCGTGTCAGCTGGTATTCAGCGGTGTTCTTGACGGAGTTGAATTGCAAATCGCTGCGGAGGAATGAAAGCGCGCACGCGAGTAGCGCCTGCACGCATTGAGGAGTTGCTGATGACGGCCGGCGAAGCGATTCCCAAAACCTATTGGGTGAAGACGAGCGGGCGCGCGGAGGAAGCGGGACTTGAAAAATTGCGCCGCGGCATCCGGCTCGACGGACGCGACACGGCGCCCGCCGAAATTCGTTTATTGCGCGACGCTCCGAATCCGTGGTACGAGGTGATCCTGATCGAAGGGCGGCAGAATCAAATCCGCCGGATGTTCGAAAAGATCGGGCATCGCGTCGAGAAACTGAAGCGCGTGCGGATCGGCTCGCTCGAACTCGGAAATATGCCGCCAGGAGCCGCCCGCTCGCTGACGCCGAGGGAAATCGAGCGATTCCGTCGCGCGGGAACTCGTTAATGGACGACATTCAGGACATTCTCACGAACTGCCGCACGATTGCCGTGGTCGGCCTTTCGTCGAAGCCGTATCGCGCCAGCTACGGCGTCTCGGAGTACATGAAACGCGCGGGCTACCGCATCATTCCGGTGAATCCGGCGGAAACGGAAGTCTTCGGCGAGACCAGTTACCCCGATCTCGATTCGGTTCCGGAAAAAATCGACCTGGTCGATATTTTCCGGCGCTCTGAGTTTGTTGGGCCGATTGTCGACGCGGCGATTCGCGTGGGAGCGCGCGTCGTGTGGATGCAGGAAGACGTTGTGGACGAAGCGGCCGCCGCCCGCGCCCGCCAGGCGGGATTGAAAGTGGTGATGGACCTTTGCATCCTGAAGGAACACAGAAAACGAATGCGGTAATCGGCTGCATCCTCGGGTGCGCGGTGGGGGACGCGCTCGGCCTGCCTTACGAAGCTCTATCCAAAAGACGGCAACATCGCATGTTCCCGGAAATCACTGGACATCGATTTTTCCTCGGCCGCGGCATGACCTCGGACGACACCGAACACACTTGCCTGGTGGCGCAGGCGCTGATTGCTTCCGGCGGAGACGTGGATGCGTTCACACGCAGCCTGGCGTGGCGGCTGCGTTTCTGGATGCTCGGATTGCCCGCCGGAATCGGCGTCGCGACGCTGCGCGCGCTCATCAAGCTGTGGATCGGCTTCCCGCCGAGCCGCAGCGGAGTCTTTTCCGCGGGCAACGGACCGGCCATGCGCTCGGCGATTATCGGCGTGTGGTACGCAGACCAACCTGAGAAGATGCGGGCGCTGGTGCGCGCATCCACACGGTTGACGCACACCGATCCGAAGGCCGAGGTTGGCGCGCTCGCCGTGGCGATCGCGGCATCCGGCGTGGACCCTGAGGAATTTCCAGAGGTAAGAAAGAGCGTCGCCGCCGGGGAAACGACCGAGGCCTTCGCGGCGTCGCTGGGACTCGAGCGCGGCGTAACGGGCTACGTCAATCACACCGTGCCCGTGGCGTTGCACGCCTGCCTGCGTTATCCGAACGACTTTCGCGCGGCTGTGCTGGCGGTGATCCGCTGTGGAGGCGACACGGATACGGTAGCCGCGATCACCGGCGCGATCCTAGGCGCGCGCCTTGGCGAATCCGCGATTCCCGCCGAGTGGCTCTCGACCCTCGCCGAATGGCCCCGCACCGTCGCTTGGATGCGCGCCCTCGGTGCCGGCCAGCCCGTCGGTGTCTCTCCGCTATCAATCCTGGCCAGGAACCTGTTCTTTCTAGTGATCGTCCTTCTTCACGGCCTGAGGCGGCTGTTTCCGCCGTATTGAGATTCGAATAAGCTATTTATAATAAGTTGTTTACAGCCAATGCTACAGCTAGAGTCAACGCGTTGACTCTAGCTTCGTAAGGTGGTACCTTATAGATTGTGCAGGCCATCTCTGAGGAAGACATCCTAGGGCGCGTAAACCAGGAGAACCCATGGTGGTCGGGTGAGCCTTCGGTTGGGGCGACTTACCGCTCCTGGAATCCCCGCGCTTACCTGGCGCTATTCCTTCCTCTTGTGAAGAACGTCGCCGTTCGGCGCGCAGTGGTTCTCATGGGACCTCGTCGCGTGGGCAAGACAGTGATGATCCTCCACGCGATCCAAGCGCTTATTGATAGCGGGGTCTCGCCCAGGTCGATCTGTTATTTCTCGGTAGACCATCCCATCTACAGCGGCCTTGGAATGGACAAGCTTCTGAGCTACTTCTCTAAGGCAACGGCAACCGATTACACCAACGAGCAGTGTTATGCGTTTTTTGACGAAATCCAGTACCTGCGCGAGTGGGAACTTCATCTCAAGGCCCTCGTGGATCGATTCCCTCGATTGAAGGCTATCGTCTCGGGTTCGGCTGCCGCCGCTCTCCGGCTCAAAAGCGATGAATCGGGCGCGGGGCGCTTCACAGATTTCCCGCTACCGCCATTGACGTTCTACGAGTATTTGGACTTGCTCGATAGAGCCGACTTGATCGAAGCTCCGCAACCTGGGCAGAGATTCTTTCATGCGAGGGACATCACAGCATTGAACACGGCGTTTCTTCACTACTTGAACTTCGGCGGATACCCGGAGGTGATTCTATCCCCATCCATACAAGCGGACCCTGCTCGTTTCATCAAGAACGACATTATCGACAAAGTTCTGCTAAGAGACCTTCCCAGCCTCTATGGGATCGGAGACATTCAGGAGCTCAACCACTTGTTCACGACGCTTGCTTTCAATACGGCAGGCGAAGTTTCATTGGGCGCTCTTTCCCAGAATTCGGGTGTCGCCAAGAATACAATCAAGCGCTACATTGAGTACCTTCAGGCTGCCTTCTTGATAAAAGTGGTGCACCGAATTGATCAGCAAGCCAAGAGATTTCAGAGAGCCAACTTCTTCAAAGTCTATCTAACGAATCCATCCATGCGTTCGGCGTTGTTTTCGCCTGCCGGTGAGTCGGACGATGCAGTGCCTTCCCTGGCGGAAACTGCGATTTTCTCTCAATGGTTTCACGGCTCGACCCCGCTCCACTATGCCAGATGGAAGGATGGAGAGGTGGACATGATCTGTCTTGACACCCGTGGCAAGCCTGGATGGGTCGTAGAAGTGAAGTGGACGGATCGTTATTGCGAAAAGGTCGGCGAATTGAACAGCCTGATCACCTTTTGTCAGACGCACAAGGTGATGGACCCTATCGTTACGTCCAAGACGATGTCAATCAGTTGCAAGGCCGGCGACATCGCTGTGCAATTCATACCGGCGAGCGTGTATTGTTATACCGTCGGCTATAATATCATCCACAGGAAGGCTAGGGAAATGGACACTCCAAGACCGCAGCTGTTGATTGACTTTGACAAGGACAGGAAGTGACCTGCTCCCTACGCACTGGCAAGCCGACCTCCTCGCGTGAATTCGGCCAGAGGCGTGCGTGGGCGTCACGCCGCGAGGCGCTCGGCCAGAGCTTCCCTGTGCCACCGCGGCATTGGAACGTCTTTGGCGAGTCTGCAGATTACCACACGGGGTCCTTAGGTTCGACCCGTTCCCATACACTTCTGGCAGGAGTCCAAAAGCGGTCGGTCCCCGTCGGGTCCTTGTTCCCACTCAACGATTCGAACCCCTAGCGCTTGGCAATCGAAGCAGATTCGGTGAGCCATGTAGAAGTCCTTAAGTTCCGAGGGGCGTCCGGCGTCATGCTCTCGCTCTATCCAGGATTTGATGGCGAAAATGAAGGGCGCTTCACCGCCGAAATCTTCATGCACCTTCGAGTGCTCAATATCGTTCCATCGCTTGCCGTGGCTCATTGGGGGCTCAGCTACCCACCTGATTGGAAGATTTTAGCGTATACGAGGACGCATGCGAACTCGCCAAAGCGGCAGGATCGTATATCGCGATTAGGGGATCATGCGATAATTGCTCTTCTCGAGAACCGTTCTGTTCTTCCGCCAGCGTCATGAGAGAAACTGTCAAGCGCGATCAGCATCGGCGGATTGTCGACCAGCGCGCGCAAAAGAGCGCCATCTACCGAAAGACCTTCGCGCGCACCTTGCAGCAAGTTGACCTCGCCATGTTGGTCCGTGAGATGCACGAGGAAGCCGGACTAACCTTGAGGACGCCGAATACAGCGGCCACTCGCTTGCAATGCTGGAGCGCATCGCCGCGGTCTGTGGCATGGGTCTGAAACTCCACGCCGAGAAGAAGCCTCCTTATGCAAATTCCTCTTGCCAAAGGCGCCCCACGCGTTATCCACAACGATAAAGAGCTGGAAGCGTACACGAGGGCGCTGTTTGAACTGACGGCGCTAGACAAGCCGACTAGATCCAAGGCGGAGGCGATCGAACTGCTCACCATGCTCATCGAACGCTATGAACAGACCCACTATCCGATCCCCCCAGCCAGTCCGGTTGCCGTGCTTCGGCTTCTGATCGAACGGCAGGGTCTGGCGCAACGCGATCTCATTCCCCAATTCGGATCGGAAAGCGCGGTCTCGATGTTCCTGTCCGGTCAGCGCAAGCTGACACGCGAACAGGTCCGCAAGATGAGCGCACGGTTCAAGCTTCCTGCTGACGTCTTCATCGGAAGAGCATGAAATCTCAAATGCAGAGGTCGTTATGTGGAAGAGACTATCCGATGCCGAGATAGCAACGTTTGATGAGCACGAGGCCATGCGGCGCCGAAGCGTGTGGCTGCCGGCTCTCAATACAGCGCTGATCGCGTTATTGGGAATCGCCAGCTACGTCTTCGGCTTTCGAGTCTTTAGCGGTTCTGGCAGCCTTTACTTCATCGAGCAAGGCCGCTCCCGAGGCACGCCGACCATCGTCGAAACTGTCGTGTTCGTCCTGGTATTTGGGGGCCTCTTTGGCTTTGCGTATCGCAAACAACGTCGCACCGGGCGTCAACTGCTTTCCGTGAGTGCTAGTTCCATGATCTGCACGAAGTGTCGGAACCTCACGGAGGCCGGCATGTCAAAGAACTGCTCCTGTGGCGGCGCCTTGGAGACAATGGACCATTGGGAATGGGTCGACGATCCTCCTGATGAGAACAGCGCCTGACGATTTGATGCTCAGCCATGCGTGCCGAAGGTCGATAATGTTCAGGATGCCGATTTCTCGTTCCACGCGACGTGTATTCCTCCAGGCGTTGACTGCCGCCGGTGCGGGTTTCGCCTTCGCTCAAGCCCCGCCGCGCGTGCGGACCATCGCCGGCACGGGCGTAGCGGGCGCCGGAGCGGATGGCGACGAGGCTCTGCTCACCGCGCTCAGCAATCCCTATGGATTAGTGATCGGCCCCGGACCCGCCGGCGCCTTGTATTTTTGCGATCTGGACACGGCGCGCATCCGCTCGATGGACATGAGCAGCCGCCGGATCACGACCGTTGCCGGCAACGGGAGGCCGGGATATTCAGGCGACGGCGGACCGGCCACGGCGGCTTCGCTGAAGGCGCCCCACGAAGTGCGCTTCGATCGTGATGGGAACTTCTATATCGTCGAACGCGACAATCATGCTGTCCGACGTGTTGACTGCGCCACCGGCACGATCTCTACCATTGCGGGCACGGGAACCGCGGGCTTTGCCGGAGATGGCGGACCTGCGGCAAAAGCGCTGCTTCGCCAGCCGCACAGCATCGCCTTCGACTCCGCCGGCAGTCTACTGATCTGCGACATCGGCAACAATCGGATTCGCATCGTCGACATAAAGACCGGCGTGATCGGCACGCTCGCCGGAACGGGAGAACGGCAGCGGACGCCGGACGATGCTCCGCTCGAGGGCACGCCACTGAACGAGCCGCGATCCATGGACACGGATGCGGCAGGCAACATTTTCGTTGTGCTGCGCGCCGGCAATGCGGTCTTCAAGATCAACCAGCAGGCGAAGCGCATCACCCGGATCGCCGGCACCGGCGAGACTGGACTCAGAGACGGAGACGCGCGCCAGGCAACGTTCAGCGGTCCCAAAGGCATCGCGTGCACGCCGGAGGGGGATCTGTGGATCGCCGACACGGAGAATCATGTCATCCGCGTTTTCCGCGCCCAAACCCGCGAAGTCTCGACGTTGATCGGCACGGGCGAGCGCGGCGACGGTCCCGACGGCGAGCCGCGCCAGTGCAAACTGAATCGCCCGCACGGTGTTTTCCTTCATCGCGGCCTGGTGTACGTGGGTGACAGCGAGAACCATCGCATCCGGGTTCTGGGTTAGGGTCACTCCAGGCTCTTTCGGCAGCGAGCAACAGCAGAAGGTTCATCGATTCCTCGAAACCCGAAGCCGGTCCAGCGATATGCTGCGACACGCGTTTCCTTCGTGTTCGGATCAAGGACCGCGAACGAATCGCCGCGATGAAGCGCGCAAACCGTTCCGCCCGGCTCCACCACAGCGTCGAGAAGAGGCCAAGCCAGCGCCGTACCTCGCCATTTCGCGATCAACCCGCGCGGGCCGATCTCGTAGACATAAGGCCGCACGCCATCTTCGTTGTCCATCGGCGAATTGTGCCTTTCTAACGAAAACAGGAGCGGTTTCCGATCCGTAGCGTCCAGCCGTGCCGCTTGCAAGGACAAGACTCGTTGCCGCCGGGATCGCCAGATCACCTCGCCGTTTCGCCAGCCGGTGAGCATGACGCCATCGGGCGGCTGACCGGGCCTCCATGGTTCCGGACGCACCTCGAACCCGCCGGCGGAGAGATCTCTCGTGACGGGCGGTGTACAAGACCGGAGGGCATCGCTGGCGCGCCCATCGATTCCACGAAGACCCGGGAATGATGATCCTGTTGGCGTGGCCGTGGCCAGACCTCCGCAATGGAGGTACCCCATCGAGATGTGACAATCGGCGATCAACCCTTGCTTCGTTTCCGGGTATTTCTGATCGAAGACGTGGTTGCCCAAGGAATAGAACACCGGCTTGCCGTCAACACACTCCGGCGCTTGAACGACGTGAGGATGATGGCCAACGACCAGCCCCGCGCCGTGAGCGATCAGCCAGCGCGCCTGCTCGCGCTGCAAGTCGCTGGGCCAGTCCTGCAGTTCGTTGCCCCAATGGATCGAGACGATCACAAGATTCGATGGAGCAGGCCAGCCGCAACTTCTGAGCCAGTTCAACAGATGGGATTCGTTGGACGCGGCCGTCAGCGGCCTTGATCAGCGTTACGGAGAGGATCCCGACGGTGGTCTCGCCGAACCGCACGAACTCCGGCGATCCGTTGAAATCCAGAGCCATGATTCCGTCATCGCGAAACACTCTTCGTGTCCGATCACGGCCCGGCTGACCGAGGTCGCCTGAGTGGTTATTCTCCACGGTCACGGCGGAAAAGCCGGCCGATTTCATCAGCGCTGCGGCTGAGTCGGAAGTTGCGAAGCACGGGTTGGCATTTGGTTCACAACCCGATCCGACGGAGCCCTCGAAATTGCCGGCGACCCAATCCGCGTTGTGAAACAGTTCGGCAAAGTTGACCCAGGGGGATGCCTTGCGGCCTTCCATTTCCACTGCCACTTGGCGTGAGAGAAGGATGTCGCCGGTGAAGAGCAGGCGGACGTCTCTTGGCTGGCCCGAGGCGCTGGCCGACAGAATCATCCATCCGATTAGAAGGGCGCTTTTGCGGGGCACGAGAGTTTCGATCCGGAGATAAACGGTGCAATCCATTTTGGCCGGGCTTCTTTGTCGACACGCTTCCGCCAGTCGTTGTCGTTGAGCGGGGCCTGCGAGATGAACTCGTAATAAGAATAGGCGCTGCCCTTGACGATCTCTCGGCGGCCATAGTACGGGACAATCTGATCCCACTCCAGCGGCCGCCCCACGGCGGCTTCGACAAAACCAAGCGTGTCTCCGCCGGCCACATCCACCACCTTCATCATCGGGTCTGGATTCGACAGGGCGAGGTCCTTCTTCGCAAGACTTTTGAACACTAGGAAATTGTGCTCGGCCGCGCGACCGACGTAGAGGATTTCTTCATACTCGCGTTCCGTCAATTCTTGTCCTTGAAGCTCTTTGCCGGCGATCGTTTCAAAGAGCCGCGCCTTGGCCGCCGATTCGTTCAGGCGCCGGCGGATTCCTTCGCGAAGGGGCACGCTTGTGGGATCCTCGCCTTGCGGGGGCACAAAACCTTGTTGAAATGCGCCGCCATCGAGCGCCTTTGCCATCCGGTCAAAGAGCTCCGCAATGGCGCCGAACGTTTTGGGATCGGGCTCGACGTATCCGCGCGGAGGCCGCAGGACAATTTCTTCGAACCCGCTCTCGCCGCATTCAGCCTGGGTCCGTTCATTCACTAACACGGTCGCGTGCCGCAGCGTCGCCCAGGAGGCAAGCCCTGTTTGCAATCGCTTTGCTTTCCACAAACGGCTCTCGGACGGAATCCCTGGAAACGACACTTCGTCAGCCCATTGGGTTGCCAGGCTGCCGATCCATGCATCGTACAAGCTGCCGGAGGGCAGGTTGCCGGGAGTCCTGCCCGGCTTGCGCGCCGACAAGGCATCGAGCACGGGGCCTAGCGTTGGGTAGTCGGCGATCGCATCCTTGAGGAGAGAGCGTGCCAGCCCACTTCCGAGCACGGCTGCGAGGTCGATTCCGGAAGCCAGAAGACGGAATCCTCTGGGCCCTTGGATCTGCTGCTCAAGCGGCCAGTCCTTGTGGTAGACCGTGCTGAGAAGCGCCTCGTTGTCGAAACCCCACGAGAGAGGAAATATCTGCGGCTCAGCCAGCGGGTGCCGGGCGAACGGAGAGGCGGAGGCCTGCGGATTCCAGATCAGCGGCGCGCGGCTCGGAGCGATGTAGTTCTGGTAAACGCTGGTCCATGCCAGGGCTTTAGCTCTTACGTCCGCAGGCAGTCCACTCAACTCTGTTGTTTCACGGCCTCCAGGCGCGGCTAACGCTGTCAGGTAGTGGACAGCCTTGAAGTATGCGGCCATCTCCGGTCCGGAGAGGTAATGACCGCGGGGTCTCAACTCGCCAAAGTTAAAGTTGCGCCCGAAACTCACGGATGGGCCCGCGCCGGTTGCCGCTGCGATCCGCGCGGCTTCCGCGTTGCTTGCAGTTTTGCCCGATCCCACGGCGGACACGGCAGCAAAGGCCGCGGTCCACGGCGACCGGAGGGATTTGGATTGCATCGCGGCGTGGGCGGCGTTCACAAACTCCCAGAACGCTGGAATCGCCTGCCGCCGCTCCTGGACAATGAACATGCCCTCATAGGCTGCGGCAACCAATTCCCACAGGATATCGGTCGTTACGAAATATGGCCGCGTGGGAGTGTTACTGCTGTAGCCGCCGCAATTGTAGTTCTCCGAGTCGTATAGGGAGTGCAACTGGTCGCCGCCAATCGTTCGGAACAGCCCGGAGTTTTCGGACAGCAATCTGATGTCCGCGGAATTCTCGGTGAACATCCATGCATTGATCACGTCGGCGAGCGGCGCTGAAATCGGCGTGTAGACCACAGTCTGCACGCCTCCGCTCTCGACCAGTCCAACGATCCCGCGGCCATCGGGAACGGACGACGGCGTGGAGATGAAATTGTATTCGGCGGCCTGGGAGTTTCGGGACTGACCTCTCTCCGAGATCAGAGTTACGCCCGGCTGGCCTCGCCGCCAATGCAGGAGAGCGGCTCCGTTTGGAGTTACCGTTAGAGAACCGCCGCAAGGATTGCCGGGAATTGTCGCGATCTTGTCCCAGTTGTCCCCCTCGTAGGTCAACTGCTGGAAGCAACCGCGATTGTCTTGCCAAATCAGGATGTTCCCTGCCGGATGAAAGGAGACGGGCAGCGCTGAAGCGGCAGCCAGCAATGTGGGTCCTGCCTCTCCCTTGGGGAACTTTACGTACGAACTCTCGGGACCGATGATTTGGTACTCTCGTTGGCCGCTCTCTGAGACCGTCCGGATTGAAAACGTACCGCTCGCCTGCCGTCGGGCGAAGACCAGCCGGCGCGCATGCTCGCCTCCAAAACCCATCGTGTAGGGTCGCGGCGTGACGAGCAGGCGGCGAACGTCGTCTCGGGTCTGAAACACTGCGTGAGGCTGCCAAGTATCTCCTTTGCTCTCGAAGGCCAGGATCGATGACTGTGCACCGCTTCGACCGAGCACGAAAAACTTGTCTTCAGCGGGATGGCAGGCGATCGAGCGCGGTTCAAAATCCGGGGCGAATCGAAAGATCAACGGCATTTCGCTGGACCCGATCTTCCAGCTCCGGATGGTGAACTTTCCTTCGCCGTCGCGCACCACGTTTACGGTCTCGGGACGGTTCGGCCAAACATCGAAATCCACGACGGTCTCGCCTGGAGCGAGCGTGATTTTACGCGTCTCAGCCGGCGACGGTGTCACGAGGATTTCGCGTTCGTGAAAATGGGAGGTTTGTGAGGACGCAAGGGCCGCGAATAATCCGCTCAAGACAAACAGCCATCGCCAGGTGGCCATGGGCAGCTATGGTACAACGGAACGCCCGTGCAGCTTTTCGTCGTACTCGGTTTCCTCAGGAACGTCCGTGGCGCTCTCAAAAAACAGTTTGTAGCCGTCCGGATCGGCGACTTCCGTCACCCACATGTTGTTGCCGACGAACGGCCGCTTGGCCTCGATCCCTCGGGAGCGGAATTCGCGGTATAGCGTGAGCGCGTCGGCGCAGATGAAGCCAACCGACACACCAAGGCCGAGCTCGCCCTTCGGCGCGGAGAATTCCTTCCCAAACTCTTGGAGCATGATCGCCGCTCCGCCAAGCTCGAGCCAGCACCATCTGAGCTTCCCCTCGTCGATCCACTGATATTTCATCCCGAAGCCCAGGCCTTCGCGGTAGAAGCGCAGAGACCGCTCCATGTCCCGTATGCCAAAGAACGGAACGGCCTGCCGGACATTAGGCTGTTGACTCATCGATATGAGTCAAGTATACTATCAATATGAGTAAGAGGCTTCAAGTGCTTTTGAAGGAGCCCGAGTGGAAGCAGCTTCGGGACGCAGCGCGGTCCAATGGCGTGACTGTGGCCGATTGGGTCCGCCAAAACTTGCGCGCTGCCCTGCGCCGCGAACCTCTCGGCAATGTCGAGAAGAAACTGGCCGCGGTTCGCGCGGCGGCGCAACACTCCTATCCCACCAGCGACATCGCGCAAATGCTCTCGGAAATCGAGAGCGGATACATGGGCGAACCCTCCCGTTGATCTTTGTCGATTCCAACATTCCCATGTACCTGGTCGGAGCTCCCCATCCCCACAAGGCGGACGCTCAGAGATGGCTCGAGCAGTGCCTCCTCGAAAGGCAACGCCTCGTTACCGACGCGGAGGTGCTTCAGGAAATCCTGCATCGCTATGCAGCGATCGGCAGGCGAGACGCGATCCAAACCGCTTTTGATGCCCTACTGAAGATTGTGGATGAAGTATTTCCCGTGGATGCCGACTCAGTGGAGCGGGCGAAGACAATCGTCCTGGGAACCCCAAGACTATCTGCGAGAGATGCGGTTCATATCGCGGTGATGGAGCAACATCATGTGCACCGCATCATGAGCTTCGACGCAGGGTTTGACGGTTTCCCAGGTATACATAGATTCTCACCTTGACAAGACGAATAAATAGCGAATATTATACCTACGATTTACGCGCATTCCACTCTTCCAGGCTTTGTCGGGCAGCCGTTTGAGGTTAGAATACGCTCCTGGGCTCCCGTATGCCGGCACATTCTACCAAGACCATCTTTCCGGGCACGTTCGATCCCATTACCAACGGGCACCTCGATCTGATCGAACGCGGCTCGCGGATTTTCAGCGAGATGGTCGTCTCCGTCCTTCGCAATCCCGACAAGAATCCCCTGTTCACATTGTCGGAGCGCGTGGAGATGTTGCGGGAAGTCACGCAGCGCTTCGGCAACGTCTCGGTGAAGACCTTCGACGGACTGCTCGTGGATCACGCCCGCGAAGTCGGTGCAGGAGCGATCCTGCGCGGCATCCGCGCCATCTCCGACTACGAATATGAGCTGCAGATGGCGTTGATGAACCGGCGGCTGGCGCCGGGCGTGGAGATCGTCTTCATGTTGCCGGCCCAGGAGTACACGTTCCTCAGCTCGCGACTCGTCAAGGAGGTTTTCCTGCTGGGAGGGAGCATCGAGGGCCTCGTGCCTCCGGTGGTTCTCGAACGCCTGCGACTGAAGGCGCCCGTTTCCTTATGACTTTTTCGGAAAGCATTTCGCGCATTCACATTTCGTCGACGCTGGCCGTCGTGATCGAGGCGGAGAAGATCCGCGCGCAGGGCGTGCAACTCTTCGACTTCGGCGCCGGCGAACCTGATTTTTCGACGCCTGAAAATATCAAGCAAGCCGCGGTCCGCGCGATTGGAGAAAACTTCACGCGCTATACGGCGGCCGGAGGCACGGCCGAGCTGAAGAAATCGATCTGCGCCTGGCATAAGCGCGAATTCGGCAGCGCCTTCGAGCCCGCCGATGTGATCGCCACCGTCGGCGGCAAACACGCCATCTTCAACGCCGTCTGCGCGCTGGTGGGCAAGGGCGATGAAGTGGTGATCCCGGCGCCCTACTGGGTCAGCTTCCGCGACATCGTGCAGTACGCCGGCGGGACCTGCATTTTTGTCCCGACGCGCGAGGAAGACGGCTACGAGCTCTCCCCGAAAGCGCTCGAAGCGGCGCTCACGCCGCGAACGCGCATGGTGATCCTCAACTCGCCGAACAATCCGAGCGGAGCCGTCATCCGTCCCGAAACACTCGAAGAGATCGCCCGCACCGTGACCTCCCGCGACGTCTGGCTGCTCTCCGACGAGTGCTATTCGCACTTCGTCTACGAGAGCAAGCCTTACTCGCTCGGAAAGCTGGCCGCCTCCGACGAGCGCGTGCGACGCCGCCTGGTCATCGCTGGATCGCTCTCGAAGACGTTTGCCATGACCGGATGGCGCGCGGGGTACGCGCTGGGTCCGAAGGAGCTGGCTTCGGAAATGCTGAAGTTGCAGAGCCACTCGACGTCGAACCCCACGTCGATCACGCAGAAGGCCGCGGTCGAGGCGCTGAACGGACCCATGGATTCGGTCGGCGTGATGCTGGCCGAATACCGCCGCCGCCGCGACTACGTGGTGCCGGCCCTGCGCAGCATCCCCGGCGTCACCTGCCCGATGCCGCACGGCGCGTTTTATGCCTATCCGAACGTTGGGACCTTCCTGCGCCGCAACGGCTCAACAACAATCGGCGATCTGGCGACGAAACTTCTGCGCGAAGCTCGCGTCGTGGTCGTTCCAGGGGACGCCTTCGGTACATCCGAGCATTTGCGCCTCTCCTACGCCGCGTCCATCGACGATCTGAAGGGCGGCGTCGAGAGCATGAGGGAGTTTTTCGCCAAGCTGAAATGAGCATGCCTGTTCGTTTGGAAGCCTCCTTTCACGAAAAGGTATGGGGCGTGCCGGTCTCGAGCGGCCCCCAGGCAGGCATGAAATTGGGCGAAATCTGGTTCGACGCAGAGCCGTTGCTGCTGAAATTCATCTTCACGTCGGAGCGCCTTTCGGTGCAGGTTCACCCGCCGGACGAGTACGCGGCCCATCACGAGGCCGCCCGGGGAGGGCGCGGAAAGACCGAGATGTGGTATGTTGTGGCGGCCCAGCCGGGGGCACGGTTGGCCATCGGGTTGAAAGGGGAAATGTCCAAAGAAGAGTTGCGAAGGGCAGCCCTGAACGGGACGCTCGAGAGCAATTTATGCTGGCGTGAAGTACATCGGGGCGATACGGTGTTCGTCCCGGCGGGCACGATACATGCCATTGGACCAGGGCTCACGCTCTGTGAAATTCAACAGAATTCAGACATCACTTATCGCCTCTTCGACTATGGACGCCCGCGGGAATTACATCTCGAGAAAGCGCTCGACGTCGTGAAGAACGCCGCAAACGCCGGGCCCGTGAAATTGCCGTTTGCGTGCGAGTATTTTCGCGTCGCGCGATTCGAGAATGGACCGGTGCCGCCCGGCTTTTTTGTCATCGCCTCGGGCGAAGGACGCCTCGCAGGGCAACCGTGCGCGGCGCGGGAAGTTTGGCGAATTTCGGAACCGGCGCAGTTCGAAAGCCGGCAGCCCTTTGACTGTCTCGTTGTGAACCAGGGGAAGAGTTGAACGTGAATCACTCGATCGCTGAAACAGAGATCCCCGATTTTCACGCCGTAATCCTGGCCGGCGGCCGGGGCACGCGCTTCTGGCCGCGCAGCCGGCGCAAGCGCGCCAAGCAAGTGCTGGCCGTGCTCGGCGAGGAAACCCTGATCCAACAGACGGTGGCGCGCCTGCGCCCCTTGGTTCCGCCGGACCGCCTTTGGGTCATCACGAACCGCTACCTGCGGAATGAAATCCTGAACCAGTTGCCGGGGATTCCGCCGTCGCAGGTGATCGCCGAGCCGGCGCAACGCAACACCGCTGCCGCCATCGGCCTCGCCGCGCATCTCATCCGCCGCCGGACGCCGGAAGCGATCATGGGCGTTTTTCCAGCCGATCACGTCGTCCTCAAGGCGGTTCCCTTCCAGAAGGCCGTGCGCGCCGCGGCGCAAGCGGCGGCGATGGGTTCGATCGTGGTGCTCGGCATCCGACCGCGCTGGCCGGAGACGGGATACGGCTATGTGCAATTCGGAAAGAAACCCGCCGACAGCAAGAAGACGGTGCTTCTGCCCGTCACCCGGTTCTGCGAAAAGCCCGATCGCACTGCTGCCGCCCGCTTCCTGAAGACGGGAATGCATTATTGGAACAGCGGGATGTTCATCTGGCGGACGAGCACCATCCTCCATGCGATCGAGCGATATCTGCCAATGACCGACAGCGTGCTGAAACGCATCGCGGCCGGCGGCCAGCTCGAGAAGCTGTACCCGGAGTGCGAGAACATCTCCATCGATTACGCGGTGCTCGAGAAGGCTCCGAACGTCGTGGGAATCCCCTGCGACATGGGATGGAGCGACGTGGGAAGCTGGAGCGCGGTTTACGATTTGCTCCCGCGCGACGCCGCCAACAACGCCGTCCGCGGACATGCCTGGATGCTGAATTCGAAGGGCAACTACGTGGACGCGCCCGGCAAGCTCGTCGCCGCCATCGGCATTGAAGACCTGATCGTGGTGGATACGTCCGACGCTCTGCTCATCGCCCGCCGCGACCGCGCTCAAGACGTCTCGAAAGTCGTAAAGTGGCTCGAGGACCAGCGGCGCGAGGATTTGCTTTGATCGAGTTCGGCACCGATGGCTGGCGTGCCCGCATCGCTGAGAACTTCACCTTTGAAAATGTTCGGCTGGTAGCGCGGGCGCTGGCCTGTTATGTCCAGCAGCACGAAGATCCCTCGAAAGGCCTGGCGGTCGGATACGACAATCGCTTCGGCGGCGAGCATTTTGCCCGCGCCGCTGCGGAAGAGGTAGCGCGAGCCGGAATCCCCGCCCTGCTTTCGCCGGCGCCCGCGCCGACTCCGGCAGTTTCTTACGCGGTGAAACATTTTCAGACCGCGGGCGCCGTGATCATCACCGCCAGCCACAATCCCTGGCAGTGGAGCGGAGTCAAATTCAAGGCGGTGTATGGAGGCTCGGCATCTCCGGCGATCGTCAAGAAGATTGAAGGATTGCTTGGCCGGCCTCCGGCCGCGGCCTCGCCGGCGGAAATCCTCGCGGCGGATTTCCGCGCGCCTTACCTTGCGCATCTGGCGAAACTCGTCAACCTCGAGGCCATCGGGCGCTCCGGACGCAGGTTCGTCGTCGATCCGATGTACGGGGCGGGCGTTGGATACATCCCGGCGCTTCTCAAGTCCACGGAGATTCACGCCCATCGCAATCCGCTCTTCCCGGACCTGAATCCCGAGCCGATCGAGCCGCACGTTTCAGATTTGCGGACAGCCGTCCGCGACGGAAACTACGATGCCGGGTTCGCTCTCGACGGCGACGCCGATCGCCTCGGCGCCATGGATCGCACCGGCGATTTCGTGGACTCGCACCGCATCTTCTCAATTCTGCTCGAACACCGGGCGCGGCGCGGCGAGCGCGGCGAAGTGGCCAAGACGTTTTCCACCACCAAGATGGTGGATCGCATCGCGGCGCGTTACGGATTGCCGTGCCATGAGACGCCGATCGGCTTCAAGTACATCTGCGACCTGATGCTTGAGCGTGACATCCTGGTGGGCGGCGAGGAATCGGGCGGCATCGGAGTGCGGGGGCACTTGCCGGAGCGCGACGGCATCCTGAATTCGTTGCTGCTGGCCGAAGTGATGTCGGAACGCAATCTGACGCTCGGCGAGCTCGTCGCCGAGTTGCACAAGGAATACGGCTCGCAGTCCTACGACCGCCGCGACCTGCACGTGGAGCAGGAGCGGAAGCAACACTTCCTCAAAATCCAGCCTTCCCGCATCGCCGGACTACCGGTGACGGCGCGCGAAGACAAAGACGGAATCAAATTCATCCTGGGAGACAAAGCCTGGGTCCTGCTGCGCGCCTCCGGTACCGAGCCGCTTTTGCGCATCTATTGCGAAGCGCCTTCTCCAGACCAGGTTCAGTCGATTCTCAACGAAGTGGTTTCACTCTAAGACTTTGCCCCGCGTCTCCTCGACGCCCAGCGTGATGAGCGCGGCGCTCGCGTAGGCGGCGGCCGTCAGCACGAAGGCCACGCCCAGTCCCATGGACTCGGAGAGCTTGCCGATGGTGAAGGGCGCGACGGCGCTGGCAATGCGTCCCAGGTTGTAAGTGAACCCGAGCGCCGTGCCGCGCACGGCAGTGGGGAAGAGCGCGCTCGAGATGATCGCGAATCCGCTGAAGCATCCGGTGCAGAAGAATCCGAGCAGCGGGCTGAGCAGCGTGAGGAGCGCGGAATCGGTCACGCTTCCGAACGCTAGCGTCAGGCAGGCCGCGACCAGCAGAAAAGCCATGTAAGTGCGGCGATGGCCGAGGCGATCGGCGACAAAGCCGAAGATCACATAGCCGAACCACGCGCCTGCTTGCATCAGCAGCATCCACGTGGAGCTCTGCCCGATGTCCAGACCGCGGCCGCCGCGTTCCGGACTCTGCGCCAGGAAGCTTGGAATCCACGTGAAGAGTCCCCACCAGGCAAAGAGCGATGCGCCGTTCATCGCCGTGGCGAAAAGAGTGTTCCGGCCGAGGCCGCCCTTGAAGATCGCCGAGAGCGGGGTGGGCTCACCACGTTCCTTCCAGATCTTCGGTTCCTCGACGCCCTTGAAAATCCAGATGGCCAGGAACGCCGGCAGCAGGCCGACGAAGAAGACGGCGCGCCATCCGAAGCGCGGCGCGATGACCCAATTGACGACCACCGCGAGCGCATAACCGATGGCCCAGAAACTTTGCATCAGGCCGAGGGCCTTGCCGCGG
Organism: uncultured Acidobacteriota bacterium; assembly: GCA_964601345.1. Taxonomy (GTDB): domain Bacteria; phylum Acidobacteriota; class Terriglobia; order JAJPHL01; family JAJPHL01; genus CAZRND01. Next base: position 17,363 of record CAZRND010000050.1, read on the forward strand.
TGCTCGGCGGGCCAGGTCTCGGCCACCAGCGTCGCTCCGGTGGCCCATTCGCCGCCCATCCCCAGTCCCAACAGCAGACGGCAGACGGCCAGTTGCCAGACGTTCTGCGAGAGTCCGCTGAGCCCGGTGAAGATCGAGTAGACCAGGATGCTCCCGATCATGGCGCGAGCGCGTCCCCATCGATCCGCCAGCCGTCCGAAGAGAATGCCGCCGCCCGCGGCCATCACCAGCGTCATCGACATCAGCAGGCCGCCGTTCGCGGCAGAGAGATGCAGCTCCTTCGAGATCGAGGCGAGGACGAGCGAGTAGAGCATCACATCCATGGCATCGAGCATCCAGCCGAGGCAGGAAGCGATCAGCGCTCGTTTCTGTTGAACGGTGATTGCGGGCAAGAGGGAATTTCACCACAGAACGCGAAAAGATGCCAGCCGTTGATGCTAAGATTTTCTCCCCATGTTGTCGGTGCCCTGCTACGCGAAGATCAATCTGGGGCTGCATGTCCTGGGCCTGAGAGCGGACGGCTATCACGAGCTGCGCACCGTCTTTCAGACGATTTCGCTCCACGACACGCTCGAAGTCTCGCGGGAGCGCGGAACATCCGGCGTAGATTTCGAGTGCGATGTTCCCGAGCTGAGCGGACCCGAAAACCTCGCCGCGCGAGCCGCTGCCCTCATGTGCGATGAGCTGAAGTTGCGCGGGCGGATCCGGTTGCGCTTGCGCAAGCGGATCCCGTGGGGCGCGGGACTCGGCGGCGGATCGAGCGATGCCGCCGCGGCTTTGCGTGCTGTTGCCCAACTCGCGGGTCGCAAGGTTCCTCGACGGCGCCTGTTCGAGATGGCCGCGCAACTCGGCGCGGATGTCCCTTTCTTCCTGGCCGGTGGAACGGCTTTGGGTATTGGGCGAGGGACCGAGGTGTATCCTCTCGCTGAGGGGCCGGCCCGGCCGCTCCTGGTCGTCTATCCCCCCGTTTCGGTGAATACCAGGGCCGCCTACCTGGCTCTCGATCGGTTGACAGCCGCTCCAGAACCGGATAAAATCTTTAGTTTCTGCGCGTCTCTGGATGGGTTACCGGGGGTGCGCGGTGCGAACCGGCTCGAGAACGATTTCGAGCAGGTTGTGTTTTCCACCTACCCACAGATCGCGCGGCTCAAGAGATTTCTCCTTCGGGCCGGTGCGTTCCCGGCTCTGCTCAGCGGCAGCGGTTCGGCGGTGTATGGGTTTTTTGAAAGCCGGCGGAAAGCGGAACAGGCCGGCAAGGAACTCCTGACACGTTACCCGCGTTGTCGGGTGTGGGTGGTGAACACGGTGTCGCGGGCGATGTGCGAGCGCAAATGGAAGCCGATCGGCTAAAAATTTTCTCCGGCACCGCCAATCGTCCGTTGGCCGAGGAAATCTGCGCGCACCTGAACGTGCCCATGGGCCAGTGCGACGTGCGCCGCTTCAGCGACGGCGAGTCGTATCTGCAGATTCTCGAGAACGTGCGCGGAGCGGACGTCTTCGTGGTGCAGCCGACCTGCAATCCCGGCGACCGCCACTTGATGGAGTTGCTGTTTTTGATCGATGCGTTCAAGCGCTCGTCGGCGCAGCGCATCACGGCGGTGATCCCGTACTTCGGCTACGCCCGGCAGGACCGCAAGGACAAGCCGCGCGTACCGATCTCCTCGAAGCTGGTGGCCGACATTCTCACCACCGCCGGGGCCAACCGGATTCTGACGATGGATCTGCACGCGCCGCAGATCCAGGGTTTTTTCGATATCCCGGTGGATCACCTGTTCGCGACGCCGGTGCTGGTGGAACACTTCGAGCGCCTCGATCTGCCGGACTTGACGGTGATCGCGCCCGATGCCGGCGGCGTGGAGCGGTCGCGCTTCTTCGCCAAGAGGCTGAATGCGCCGCTGGCCATCGTGGACAAGCGCCGCGAGGAAATGAACGTCGCCGAAGTGATGCACGTGATCGGAGACGTACAAGGACGCACGGTATTAGTTGTGGACGACATTATCGACACGTCTGGAACGTTGGTGAAGAACGCCGAGGCCCTGCTCGCGCAGGGCGCGAAGCGCGTCTTCGCGACCGCGTCGCATGCCGTGTTTTCGGGAAAGGCGATCGAGCGGATCTGCAACTCCAGCATCGAGCAGGTGGTGGTGACCAACTCCATCCCGGCCAGCCCCGAGGCGCAGAAGTGCGATCGCATCAAAGTGTTGTCGATTGCCGAGCTGATGGCTCGCGCGATCCAGTCGATTCATGAAGAGACTTCGGTCAGCAGACTTTTTATTTAGCATTTTGCTTAGGAGTAGATATGGCAACCGTTCAAATGGAAGCTGAAACCCGCGCCGCGGGAACCAAAAACGTCGCCCGCCGTTTGCGGGTGGCCGGCCGCATTCCGGCTGTGCTCTATGGGGGCAAGAAGGATCCGCTCCCTCTGGCACTCGACCCGAAGGCGGTCCTGGCCGTGCTGCACTCGCACTCCGGGCACAACACGATCTTGAACCTGCAAGTCGCCAAAGGCGAAAAATCGAACGCCGTGCTGCAGGACTGGCTCTTCGATCCGGTGAGCGACAAACTGCTGCACGTGGATCTCAAGCGCATCTCTCTCGACGAGAAGCTACGGGTGAAAGTGATCGTCCACGCCGTGGGCGAGCCCAAGGGCGTCAAGGTGCAGGGCGGAATCTTCGAATTTGTTACGCGCGAAGTGGAGGTCGAATGCCTCCCCATGGACATCCCCGAGCAGATTGACGCCGACGTCAGCGAGCTGGTGGCCAATCTCGAAAGTACCCAGTGGCGGATCGTCG
>CAZRND010000051.1:0-20111 GCA_964601345.1 uncultured Acidobacteriota bacterium
GCGCCAACACGGAGGTGAACCGCGGGGCGAACGCCGAACTCGGGCCGATAAATCCCCGGCTCCACGGAAAAACAGGTGCCCGGCAGGACGCCGCGTTCGTCCCGGGTCTCGAGATTATCCATGTTCGCGCCGTTGGCGTGAATCTCCTCGGCGATGGAATGCCCGGTGCGATGCGTGAAATACTCGCCGAAACCGGAGTCCCGGATGTGCCCGCGGGCAGCATCGTCCACTTGCCAGCCCTGAATCGCGCGTCCGGCTTTCACAGCTTCCTGCACAAAACGCACAGCGCGATCGCGCGCCTCGCGCACAATCCCGAAAACCTTCACGATCTTTTCGGGCGGCTTATCGCCGGCGAAACCGGTCCAAGTAATATCATAATACACGCCGCCGGGCTTGTTCTCCTTCGCCCACATGTCGAGCAGCACCCAGTCCCCCGCGCGGATCGGCGCGCTCACGCCTTGCTTCGGCTCATAGTGCGGATCGCCGCTGTTGGCGTTGACGCCGACGATCGGCGTATCGTGCGTGGCCAGATTGTGATCCTGGTAGCGCTGCAGGATGAATTTCGCAATCGTGTATTCGTCGGTCCCGCCCTTGGCGCGAATCGCTTTGCCGATCTCGGCGAATGCTTCCTCGCGGATCTTGTCGACGATCTTGCCCGCAGAAAGATGCATCTCGAGCGCGCCATCGGGCCACGCGGCTTGAAAGCGCTGGACGAGATCCGCAGAAGTCACCACCTGCGGGCCGAAACTACGGACGAGCTCGACCGTACCCGCGTCCACGATCGCCACGTAAGGGATGTTGTTCATCGGCGAATACTGCATGGCCACCTTGGCGTGCGGCGCGACCATCGACTTCAGATGACGGTGCAATTCTTCCCAGGCGCCGTAGACGTTCTTCGGACCCGGGAGCGAATCGAGCTTGCCGGGCTCGATGCGATGCACGAGCTTGGTGGGTTCGCCCTTCGCAGGGATGATGTAGAACCAGCGCCGCGTGGCGAGTCCGCTGCCCTCGAGGCCCAGGACGGAAAAGGCAATCGGATCGCGATGACGAAAATCGCAGAAGAGCCACGCGTCCAGTCCGTATTCTTTCAGGGCGCTTTGAATCGAAGATAAGTTCATTTCTTAGGCTTGCCGTTGCGTCGCCGGACGAGGCCATCCACCACTTTGATCAGTGCATTCATGTTGTCGGTGACCGTATCCACTTTGTCGGACAAATGCTCAACCTTCTCGGACAAGCGTTCCAGGCGTTCATCAATTTGGTCGACGTGTGCGGCGAGTTTTCCGACCGTGCCGACAACGGCAACGATGGCCTCAGTCAGCTTGACATGTCTAGCTTCTATCTCCTGCTTCCAAGCGGCAAATTGAGCGGCCTGTTGCGCTTGTTGATTCAGGAGGAATTCCACGGTCTTCTCGAAGTCCATATCCGTATTCTAACTCAGTCTACCCCACTTCCCCGATCATCCTCTTGATAGACGGGATGAAGAGCGCCACGATCACCGCGGCGACCACGGCGTAAGCGCCGACCGCGCCGAAGAGCGTCGGCAGCGCGAGCGATTCGTACATCCCCGACATCACGCCGCCGAGGTAATTCCCGACCGCGATCGAGAGGAACCAGATGCCCATCGTCAGTCCGGCGATCCGCGCGGGAGCTAGCTTGGTCATCGCACTCAAGCCCACAGGACTCAGGCAGAGCTCGCCGATGGTGTGCAGAAAGTAAGTGAGCGTCAGCCATCCCGGACTGACTTTTCCGGCGCTGCTGAGACTGGCGGCCGGGACGAGAACCGCGAAACCGAGACCGACAAAGAGCAGTCCCACCGAGAACTTCGTCGGGCTGGACCAGTCGTTTTTGCCGAGCTTGATCCAGAACCAGGCGAAGACCGGAGCGAGCGCGATCAGAAAGACGGAGTTGAGAGACTGAAACCAACTGGCCGGAAACCCGAACCCGAGGAAGACGTTCTCGGTGTTGCGGTCGGCGAACAGGTTCAGCGTGGAGCCCGCCTGCTCGAAGACCGACCAGAAAACCGCCGAGGCCAGGCTGAGGGAAAAGATGGCGATCAGGCGCTTGCGCTCTGCCGCGGTCCATTCGGTGAATACCACGAGCCACAGGAAGCTTGCGATCACGGTGAGGGTGAGCACCACTCCGAACGCGCGCGACAAGAGAGCCGCCGTAATGACGCCGGCGAAGCCAAGCGCCACAACCACGACGACCGCCCCCGCGAGCGTCCCCAGCCCGATCTGCAATTGGCGCCGCTGCTCGGCGGCCGCGGCTTCGCTCTCCGGCTTCACGGGATTCATGCCGGCCTCGCCCAGATGCCGTCCGCCCATCGAATACTGGATCAGGCCGGCGACCATGCCGATCGATGCCACTCCAAAACCCATCCGCCAGTTGATTTTTTCTGCGAGGTATCCGCAGATGAGCGGCGAAAGGAAGGCGCCCAGGTTGATGCCCATATAAAAGATGGAGAATCCCGCATCGCGGCGCTTGTCTTCGGGCGCGTAGATCTGTCCCACGATTGTGCTCACGTTGGGCTTGAGTAAGCCGGTGCCGAACACGACGAGCGCGAGGCCCAGATAAAAGAAGGATACGGAAGGAACGGCGAGGCTGGCGTTTCCGAGCGCGATGAGGATGCCGCCCCAGAGCACCGCGCCGCGCTGGCCCATGAAGCGGTCGGCGATCCATCCGCCGGGCAGTCCGAGCATGTAGACGAGCGCGGTGTAGAGGCCGTAGATGGCGGCGGCCTTGGGAACGTCGAAGCCGAGTCCGCCCTTCGAGACGTCCGCGGTCATGAAGAGAATCAGCAGGGCGCGCGTGCCGTAGTAGCTGAAGCGCTCCCACATCTCGGTGAAGAAGAGCGTGGCGAGGCCGCGGGGATGTCCGAAGAACGAGCTGTCAGATGTGCTCATAGCAGGATGGAGAGGCTCTCTTCCGTGGCTCCTTCAATCTCGATGACTTTTCGCCGGGCGTGTTCTCCGGTGACGATCCGAACGGCCGAGCGCGGCAGCTGCAGGCCGCGCGCGAAGAACTCGACCACCGCCTCGTTGGCCCGTCCGTCGGCGGGCGGCGCGGTCACCTCCAGCTTATACCCGCCGGCCGCTGCGGTGAGCCGGTTGCGCCGCGCTCGCGGATGCACCTTCACGCTGATCTTCATTCCGGCGGCGGAGGCGTCCGCTTGCCGAAGATCGCCGTGCCGACGCGCACCATCGTAGCACCTTCCTCGATGGCGGCTTCGAAGTCGTTGGTCATGCCCATGGAGAGTTCCGGCGTCCCCAAGCGACGGCCGATCTCGCGCAGACGGCGAAAATAAGGACGCGCGACCTCCGCATCGGTCGACCACGGCGGGATCGTCATCAGTCCGCGCAGGTCGAGGTTTTTCATCCTACGAATCGCATCGGCGATTGCCTGCACGTCGCCTTCGGCCGCGCCGGATTTCGTGGCTTCCTCGCTGAGCTTTACCTCGATGAGCACTTCGATGCGCCGTGTCGCGGCGCGATCGAGGCGCTCGGCCAGCGCGACGCTGTCGACGCTGTCGATCGCGTGGAAGAGCTGCGCGGCGCGCGCCGTTTTGTTCGATTGCAGATGGCCGATCAGGCGCCAGACCGCGCCTTCGAGCTCGAGCGCGGGACGCTTGCCTTCGAATTCCTGCACGCGATTCTCGCCGAAGTCGCGCTGCCCTGCCCGGTACGCCTCGAGGATCGCGTCCGGTGGAAAGGTCTTGCTCACCGCCACGAGGCGCGCGGCGTCCGGCGGCCGGCCGGCGCGCTCGAGCGCCGCCGCGATCCGCGCGCGAACCGCCGCCAGATTTCCGGCAATGTCTCCCGCCGCCAAGGGCCGGATTGTATCATGCTATGATTTTTGTTCTTCATGCGCGGCGCCTTCATCACATTCGAAGGACTGGACGGCAGCGGCAAGACGACGCAAATCGAGATGCTGGCGCGGCGACTGCGCCGCTCGGGCGCAGCCGTCACCATCGCGCGGGAGCCGGGCGGCACCAAATCCGGCGACGCGATTAGACGCATCCTGCTCAGCTCGAAGACAGTGGGACTCGATTCGCGCGCCGAGCTGCTGCTCTACTTCGCGTCGCGCGCGCAGAACGTCGCCGAAGTGATCCTGCCGGCGCTCAAGGCGGGACGCATCGTGCTCTGCGATCGCTTCACCGATTCCTCGCGCGCCTATCAGGGCAGCGCGCGCGGCCTCGGCCTCGCGGCAGTCAATGACCTCGATCGCATCGCCTGCCAGGGGCTCGAGCCCGATCTGACGATCCTGATCGACATCGAACAACGCGCCGGCGTGGGCCGGGCGCGACGCCGCAATCGCTCCGCGGCGCGCGACGAGGGGCGCCTCGAGGGCGAGGGAGAGCGTTTTTTCCGGCGCGCGCGCCGGGCGTACCTTGAAATCGCGCGACGCGAGCCGCGGCGCGTTCGTGTAGTGAAGGGCGATCAAAGCGTTGCGGAAATTCACAAAGAGATATGGGATTTAGCGACTTCGTTGGGAATCGGCAAACGGTAGAGGCGCTCCGGCGGATGCTATCCGCCGGGCGCCTGCCGCACGGCCTCATCTTCGCCGGCCCTCCGGGACTCGGAAAGCACACGCTCGCCACTATGACGGCGCGCGCCTTGAACTGCCTCGATGCCGACGCGCAGGCGTCGGGCGACTTTTGGGGAAGGTGCGAGCCGGGCCGGCGAATCGCCCCGACCGAAACGCCGGAGGCCGACGAGGAGTTCGGCAAGCTTCTCGCCGCGCGTCCCACGATGAAGGCGGAGGACCGGCGCGAGAGCCCGCTCGTCTTCTGCTCGCATCCGGACGTGATGGCGTTCCTGGCCGACGGCCCGCTGCGCCAGATCTCCATCGAGCAGATCCGGCTGCTGAAGGAGCAGGCGCAATTCCTGCCGGCCGCGGCGCGGCGGCGCATTTTCATCGTAAACGAAGCGGACCGCATGGACGCGGCGGGCGCCAACTCCATGCTGAAAATTCTGGAGGAACCGCCCGATTCCGCGGTGCTGATCCTGACGGCGTCGAATTATTACGAGCTGCTGCCGACGATACGCTCGCGCGGCATCGTCCTGCACTTCTCGCCGCTGGCGGCAGAAGACGTCGAGCGCTTCCTCGAGAAACGCAGCGACCTCTCGCCGGCCGACCGCCGCGCGGCGGCGCACCTGGCGGACGGACGGCCCGGGTATGCCTTGCGCCTGGACATCGAAGAGACGCGCCGCTTGCGACGCGACGTCTTTGCGCTGCTCGAAACGGCCGGGAACAAAGACCGGCTCGAGGAATTGCTGATAGGCATCGAGTCGGTGGCTCGCGGCGGAGAGACGCTCGAGACGCTGGTGGGGATTCTGTACAGCCTGCTCGCCGACCTGCTGCATCTGCGCGAGGGACGTCCGGCCGTGCACAACGTGGAGTTGGAGGCGTCCTTGCGCGCGCTCGCTTCGCGCCTCGACTGGGTTTGGATCGAGGCCGCCGCGGGGCGCGTCGACGAGGTGCGGCGCCTGCTCCGCCGGAATATCAACAAGCAGATGGCTCTCGAGTCTCTTTTTCTCGCCGCCCAGCGCTAGTTTATGATATCTTTCGATTTAACTGCACTATCCCTAGACATGCGTCACTCGGGTTAGCCAGCGAAACAAATACGGAGTCAACAACTATCATGTACATACAGCAGAGAGGGCCGAACCAGCGGATGGGCCCTGAGAAGACGGCCGCCGAAGTCAACCGCAAGCTCATCCGTCCGTCGCTGACCGATCTGAAAGAACAGATTGCCAGCCGTCCGCCGCGCAAGAAGCCGACGCCGCCCGAGCAGACCAACGCCGAGAATTTTTACTATGTGAAGCAGATGCAGGCCCGCACTCCCGTGGTCGTGGTCCTGCAGGACGGAGAGAACATTCACGGCGTCATTGAGTGGTACGACAAGTATTGCATTAAGGTGAATCGCATCAGCGAGCCGAACCTGCTGATCTACAAGTCCAACATCAAATACTTGTATAAAGAGAACGAAGCGAAGGGCAGCTCTAAGCCCGCCGAGTAAGGGGTTATTTCCTTTTCTTGCGGAAGATCCATCCGTGGCCGGTTTCTCCCGGCTCGCGCTCGTAATGTGTCTCGAGAAGGCGGCGGAGCTCCGGGTAGACCTCCATCGCTAGCGCGGGATTGTATGGACCCAAACCGTCCACGATGACTTCGGGAGGCTGCGCGCCGAGCTCGGCGGCGAGAAGCTCGCGGTTGCGAGCGGCGAGCCCGGCGGCGGCGGGCGTCGACTCGCGCAAATGGACATCGGCCGAAACACCGGTGAGCGGCTGCGAGCTGAGAAACGGCGAGGCCGGCGGACAGTTGCAGTAAAAATAAATCTCCGGGCGGTATCCCCATACGAACAACGTGCCCGTCCCGATGCGCCGCGCGATGGCGCGGCTATCGCGGTCGATCGCGGTGTCGTCCCAGGCGGCCATGTAGGATGTCGAGCGACCGGTGATCGTCTCGTAGGCCAGCACCGCGGTGCGCGTGTGAAATCGCACGGTGGAGAGCAGCAGGCCCGCGAGCATCAAGTAGCCCCAGAGCGGCGAGCGGGACGACTGGCGGTAGCGATGATAGCCGCGCGCCGCGAGCAGACAGAGCAGCGGCAACACCTGGAAGTAATAACGCGGAAAGAAACGTCCGCCCGCCGCCACGCCGGCAAACGACGCCGCCAGCCAGAGCCACAACAGGTCCTTTCCCGCGAAGGCCGATCCCACGACGAGGGGCAAATGGAAGCCGGCGTAATTGAACGTGCGCACCGCGCCGCGCTTCAGCCATTCGAGCGGCGAATAGACGCTGACGTATCGCGTCCCCCAGCCCCAGAAATCGTCGACGTAGTACGGCCACTTCCCGCCAGCCGTGAGATACGCGAGCCACGGCAGCGATCCAGCAATGAATCCCGCCGCGTAGATAGCGATTGGCCGGGCGCGACGCTCGATCAATTCATAAAGTACGAGAAACAGTCCCAACGCAGCGGCCTTGGGATTCAACTGAAACGCCAGCGAAGCTAGTAATCCGCCCCAGAGCGGCCGGCCGCGAAGATAGAGGAATCCCGACGCGAGGTACGGGAGCAACATCAAGTGGTCCGCCGCGAGCGGCTGCACTTGCGATTGCAAATAGGTCGCATTGTAGAAAGCGTAGAGCAGAGCGGCCGTGCGTCCTTCCGCCTCGCCCCAGAAGGTCCGGCCCATCTTCCATAAGAAGAGAGACACGGCAAAGGCGTAGAGGATCGTGGCCAGCCGGACCACAGCGAGCTGCGCGACACCAGGAGCGAAGAGCAGCACATAGACGAGCGCCAGCGCGGGAGGCTTGTCGAACCAGATCTCGCGATAGAGGATCTTGCCGCGAAGGATTTCCTGTCCGGCGGTGAACCAGAGTCCTTCATCGGCCCACACCAGCGACGCATAGAAGACGCGCAACAGGAAGCAGAGCGCGAGCAACAGCAGCGCGAAGGGAACGCGACGCACGGCAGGTATTATGCGCTATACTTCGCGCCTAGTGAGCGATAAGACGAACGAGAAGACGAACGAGCGGGTTGCTCTGATCACGGGAGGCGCGCGCGGCATCGGACGCGCCCTGGCCGTGGCTTTGGCCGCAAAGGGATGGCGCGTCGCCATCTGCTACCGCACCAGCGCCTCCGCCGCCGCCGACACCGTGAATACGATGCGCCAGGCTGGATCGGACGGCCTCGCCTTGCAAGCGGACGTCTCCGATCCCGTGCAGGCGGAAAAGCTGGCGCGCAAGGTCCAGGAAGGCTGGGGACGAATCGACGCGCTGATCAACTGCGCCGGACCCTATCACCGCGTCGCGCTGCTCGAAGAGACGGTCGAGGGCTGGAACGAAATGTTCGACCACAACCTGCATCCCGTCTTCTATCTCAGCCGCATCGTCGCCGCCGGGATGAAGGAACGCAAATGGGGACGCATCGTCAATTTCAGCATGGCCAACGCCGACCAGCTTGTGGCCCAGCCCCACGTCACGGCGCATTACATCGCCAAGGCCGGCATCCTGGTCTTGACGCGCACGCTCGCCCGACTCCTGGCCCCGCACGGCGTGACGGTGAATGCCGTCTCGCCGGGCTTCATCGATTCCGGTAGCGCGCCGGCCGAGGAGCTGAAGAGCATGACCAAGAACATCCCCGCGGGATACGTGGGCAGCACCGAGGACACGACAGCCGTGATTCTTTTCCTGCTCTCGGAGGAGGCGCGTTACGTCAATGGCGCGAACATCCACTTGAGCGGCGGATGGGGAATCTAATGATGCGCCGCTCAAGGGTCGTGGTCTGCTGCTGGCTGCTGTCCGTCCCTCTCTGCCTGGCGCAGGCGCCCACGGCAGTTCCGAACGCGCGGTCCAGCGTCGTCATTGTCCAAATCAAGCCGGAGCTGCTCGATGAATGGATCGAGCTCCAGAAGAACGAAGTGATCCCGGCCCTGAAAAAGGGCGGGGTCGTCACCCGCACCGTCTGGCGGACGGTTTGGGGAAACTCCTACGAGTTCGCCATCGCCACGCCTTTTGAGAAGTTCGCCCAGCGCGATAGCGAAACGCCCACGGTGATCGCGCTCGGACAAGAGGCGGCGGCGCGGCTCGGCGCAAAGATCCGTCGTTGCCTGGTCAACTCCCAGAGCTACGTTTCCTATCGGATCGACGATTTGAGCTACATTCCGCCGGGCGAATCGCCGCCGATCGCGATCGCCGCACGAGTGCGGATCGCGCCGGACAAGATCCCGGAGTGGGAAGGGTTTATCAAGAGCAACGTTCTGCCGGTGTACAAGAAGGCAAACGCCCGTTACGTGGTCAGCCGAAGGAATTTCGGAGCCAACGTCAACGACCGCACGCTGACCACCTATGCCGCAACCTTCGCTGAATTGGAGGCCGGCTCGCTCCTGACTCACTTGTTGAGCCCAGATGCCCTCGCGAAGCTGACGTCCAAGGGCGCGAGTCTTTCCTCGCCCATCGAGACCATCGTGCGGCAGCGCCAGGCCGATCTCAGTTTCTAGCTGCGGAGTGTGATCTCCACGGGCAGGCCGTCGCCCCAATCGTACTTGTCACGGCCGAGCTGTTGCGCCAGGTCCCATGCGGCGCGGTCCCGGTCTTGGTCGAGAACGCGGGCCGTTCCCTCGAACTCCTTTTCGCCGAGCTGAACGCGGACGCGCGAATCGGCCAGGATGTTCCGGACCCATTGCGTCTTGTGAAAATGCTCGGCCAGAAGGTAGATCTTGCCGCCGCCCTCGACGAACCAAATCTCGATCCGGCGCGGCCGGCCGGTAACCCGTCCCGTGGTCGTGAGATAGAGAACTTTCATGTTGGCCTTGCCTTGGTCCCTGATATATAATCACGACAGATTTGAGACGGGTGTTCCAAATCGCAGCGGTAACTCTCTTCGCCCTGCCGGCCTTCGCACAAGTTTCGTCTTTCCGATCCGGCGCCCAGATTCTCTGGCGCCCGCAGACCATCAGCGTGAAAGAGGATTCGTCGTCCTTCTTCCAAAAGGTAGGCGAATTGAGCCAGTCCCTGGAGACCGACAAGCTTCAAGAGATGCGCGGCCTGCAGCGCTCGGTGAATTTCCACTATAAGTCGCTGCGCTACGAGAAGGACTTCTTCAACGTTTACAAGGGCGTGAATCTGCGGTCCTTTTGGGACGGTCGCGTGGACTTTGGATTGTTCAACCACAAGCAGAACCGCGGCAGCCAGGCCATGCCGGCAGATCACAATCGAGAGCCCGGTCACTACGAGTTGCAACTGCGCTGGAATTTCCGAGAGCATTAGGAAATGACGGCGGGTTGCCAGATCCTCCCCCCAGGATTGAGCGCCGCGTGAACGTTTTCGGGGAGGGGTTTCGTTGATCCAGAACAGAGTGCGCCAGACGCTGCAGGCTTGCCTTCTGCTGCTCGCCGGCGCCGTTCTCTTCACCGGACATCTCGACCGGCCGCAGAAATTCACTCCGCAGCGAGACTCTCCGCACTTCGATTTCCCGGACGAAGCGATCGCCTTCCGCAACCTCCAGCTTCGCGACGAAAACGGCTACATCGATCCGAGCGGACTGATCCGCGCCAAAGCTCACATGGACGCGATGCGCGCGTCATCGCTGAACTCAGCGGGAGCCGCGGGCGTGCAAACGACAAGCTGGACCTGGCTTGGTCCAGGCAACATCGGCGGACGCGTGCGGAGCATCGTGGTCGATCCGACGAATCAGTCCACCTGGCTCGCCGGGGGCGTCGCGGGCGGAATCTGGAAAACGACGAACAGCGGGGGCACGTGGGCGCCGGTGAACGATTTCCTGGCCAACCTCGCCGTCTCGACGATGGTGATCCAGCCCGGAACGCCGCTGACGATGTACGCCGGAACGGGCGAGGGCTTTTACAACGGCGACCGCGTCCAGGGCGCGGGCATCTTCAAGAGCATCGACGGCGGCGCGAACTGGTCGCAACTCGCGTCGACCGCCGGTTCCAATTACTACTTCGTGAACCGTGTGGCTATGTCGGCGAATGGATCGGTATTGCTGGCGGCGACGGCCTCGGGCCTTTTTCGCAGCGTCGACGGCGGAAGTTCGTTCACTCAGGTCATCTCCACGGGCGTAGGACTTGGAATCACGGACGTAGCGTTTCATCCCACCGACAGCACGAAGGCGATCGCGTCCGGCTTTGACGGCGACGCCTGGTATTCGACGAACGGCGGCTTGAATTGGACCGCGGCCACGGGACTTCCCGCGGCATCGTTCCGGCGCGTCGAGATCGCCTACGCGCCGAGTAATCCCGTGATCGTCTTTGCTTCCGTCGACTTCAACAACGGGACCATCTATAAGAGCAGCGACGGCGGTGCGACTTACGTTCAGCTCACGACCGCACCTGCGAGCTACTTGAACGGCCAGGGCGGATACGACAATGCACTTTGGGTCGATCCGACGAACGCGAATTCCCTGGTGATCGGCGGCCTCGACCTGTGGCGAAGCACGGACGGCGGCGCGACCTGGACGCAGATCAGCGACTGGCGCTACTCGCCCAGCTCGCCGCATGCCGACCACCACGCCATCGTCAGCCTGCCGGGCTTCAACGGTACGACCAACACGACGGTGCTCTTCGGAAACGACGGCGGCATCTACTCCACCGCGAACATCTACACGGCGGGCGCGGCGAACAATCACACTTCCGGATGGGTCTACCAGAATCACAACCTGGGAATCACGCAGTTCTACGGCGCGGCCGGCAACCCCGCGAGCGGAGTCATTGTCGGCGGCACGCAGGATAACGGGACCCTGCGTTACTCGCCGGCCAGCGGACCGCAGGGCTACACCGCCATGTTTGGAGGCGACGGCGGCTTCGCAGGCGCCGACCAGACGAACCCCGCCTATTTCTACGGCGAGTACGTCTACCTTCAGATCCACCGCAGCTCGGACGGCGCTATCAGCTCGGCTTACATCAACGGCGCGGTCTCTTCGACCACGTGCAAGTCGGCGCCCTACGTGATTACGGATAGCTGCAACAACAACAAAGCCAATTTCATCGCGCCCTTCGTGCTCGACCCGAACAATCAGCAGACGCTGCTCGGGGGCGGCGACCAACTCTGGCGGACCAACGACGCGCGCACCGCCAACACATCGACGACCGGACCTTCTTGGGCTTCCATCAAGGCATCGGACGCCGGCAGCTACATCAGCGCGATCGCGGTGGCTCAGGGGAATTCCAATCTTTGCTGGGTGGGCCACAACAACGGCGACGTCTTCAAGTCCACGAATTGCACGAGCGCTACTCCCACATGGACGCAGGTGGATACCAACGGCGTCGGCCTTCCGAACCGCGTCGTTTTGCGGATCACTGTGGATGGGAGCAATAACAACCGGGTCTATGTCACCTTTGGCGGGTACGTAGCCAACAACCTTTGGCTGACGACCGACGCCGGTACAACGTGGGCCTCGACCTCGGGCTCGGGCGGAACGGCGCTGCCCTCGGCGCCGGTGCGCGACTTGGCGATCTATCCGACCAATCCTTCCTGGCTCTACGCGGCCACGGAGGTAGGCGTCTTTACGAGTCAGGACCAGGGCGTGACCTGGTCGGTTCCTCAAGACGGTCCGGCGAACGTCGCCGTCGATCAGTTGTTCTGGATGGGAAGCAATCTGGTTGCCGCGACGCACGGGCGCGGTCTCTTTGTGGCCACGCCCTCATCCACCATTGATTTTGCGGTCAGCGTCCAGCCCTCCTCCCAACTTGTCCCGGTAGGCGGCGCCGCGGCCTACACAGTGAACATCGTGCCGAGCGGCGGCTTTGCCCTGCCCGTGACGCTCAGTTGCAGCAACCTGCCGGCAAATGCCACTTGCAACTTCGCGACAAATCCCTCGACACCGGGGAGTGTCGCGTTTACGGTCAACACCACAGGCAGCACTCCGGCGGGGACAACCCAGTTTACGGTGACAGGTGTCAACGGAGCGCTCACTCACAACGCGAACGCCAACATCACGGTCGAGTTGTCCACGGTCCTAGCCCTGACGCACACGCCAAACCCGTCCACGCTGGGACAGCCGGTTACTCTGACCGCCTCCACGACCCCCACGGCGGCCACCGGCAAGGTCGTGTTTTACGATGGCGTAACGATCCTGGGCTCGGCGAATCTGGCGGGCGGACAGGCCACACTCTCCCCTCGCACCCTGAGCGCCGGCGCCCACTCGCTGAAGGCGTTGTATCTGGGCGACTCCACCTACGCGCCGGCATCGACGGTCCCGGCTCCGCACACAGTCGCTTCACTGGCGCAGAGCGGGTTTGGCGGCGCGGTGAACTACGCGACCGGAGGCATCCCCTATAGCGTCGCGGCCGCGGATTTCAACAACGACGGCAAGATCGATCTGGCCGTTGCCAACCTGTCCAGCAACAATGTGAGCATCCTGCGCGGCAACGGCAACGGTACGTTTGTGGCCGCAACCAACTACAACGTGGGAGTCGAGCCCGGATCGGTCGCCGCGGCCGACTTTAATGGGGATGGCAGGGTGGACCTCGTCGTGGCCAATTACCTCTCGAATAACGCCAGCGTGCTGCTGGGGAATGGCGATGGGACCTTCCAAACTGCGGTGAATTACAACGCCGGACTAGGTCCGCAATCTGTGGCGACCGGCGATTTCAACGGCGACGGGAAGACCGACTTCGCTCTTGTCAACATCGACGGGACGGTCAACGTTTTCCTCGGCAACGGCGACGGGACGTTCGCCACACCCTTAACATACATCGGCGGGCTGGGCCCCGTCTTCATCACGGTCGGCGATTTCAACGGCGACGGGAAGGCGGACCTCGCCGTAGCCGACTACGACGGCAGCTTGGTCAATGTCCTGATCGGAAACGGCGATGGAACCTTCCAGGCCGCCGCCGGTTATGGCGTGGGAACGAATGCCACTTCTGTGGCTGTGGGGGACTTCAACGGAGACGGCAAGGCCGACCTCGCCGTTTCGAACTACACCAGCAACGATGTCTCGGTCCTGTTGGGCAACGGCGACGGGACTTTTCAGGCCCCCGTCAGCTACGCAGCGGGAACCAACCCGTTCTACGTCGTCGTTGGAGACTTTAACGGCGACGGCAAGACCGACATCGCCGTCGCCAACATTAACCCGCCGAGCAACAACGTAGCCGTTCTCTTGGGCAACGGGAATGGAACGTTCCAGGCGGCCGTCAACTATTCCGTCGGGGCCAACCCCGATGCGCTGGCCGTAAGCGACTTCAACGGCGACGGCGTCTCCGATCTCGCCGTTACAAACTACAGCAGCAACAATGTCAGCATCCTTCTGGGCCAGGGAGTCCCCGACCTGACCCTTACTAAATTGCACACGGGAGTTTTCGCGCAGGGCCAGACCGGCGCCACTTACACGATTACGGTAAGCAACAGAGGCGGCGGCGCAACGTCCGGCCTTGTCACCATGACTGACACCGTGCCCACGGGTCTGACAGCGACAGCGCTCTCCGGAAGCGGCTGGATTTGCACGGTGGGCACCGGAACTTGCACCCGCAGTGACGCGCTTGCGTCCGGCGCTAGCTATCCGGCGATTACTTTGACGGTGAGTGTCGCGGCGAATGCGGCCGCGCTGATCACGAACAATGCATCGATATCCGGCGGCAACGATTCGAACGCCACGAACAACACGGCCAGCGATCCCACTACCGTCAGCCAGGGCGCGGACCTGACCGTCACAAAGTCCCACTCCGGATCGCTCACGCAAGGCCAGGCGGTGAGCTACACCGTCACCGTGAACAATATCGGGGCTGGACCGTCCGCAGGAACCGTTACGTTGGTTGACGCACCGGGCGCGGGCCTCACCGTAACGGCCCTCTCCGGCGCCGGATGGACTTGCACGCTCGGCACGCTGACCTGCACGCGGAGCGACGCGCTGGCCGCGAGTTCGAGCTATCCGGCGATCAGCGTAACGGCCAACGTCTTGCCTAACTCGCCCGCGAACGTCTCCAATACGGCGACGGTTTCGGGCGGAGGTGAGTTGATCACTACCAATGACACCGCGACGGATACCGCATCGGTCACGCTGGTGCCTGACATTACGATCGTCAAGACACACTCCGGCAACTTCACGCAGGGGCAGACCGGCGCCGTGTATACCATCACGGTGTCGAACAGCGGCGGACTCTCCTCTTCGGGTACGGTCACCGTCGTCGATTCGCTGCCCGCAAGCTTGACGGCGACGGCGCTATCCGGGACCGGGTGGTCGTGCACGATCGGCAATCTGACTTGCACGCGTAGCGACGTCCTGGCGCCGGCCGCGAGCTATCCCGCGATCACGCTGACGTCGAACGTCGCGGCGAATGCGCCCGCCAACATCTTGAACATCGCCACGATTTCGGGCGGCGGCGAAACGTTCACGTCCAACGACACGGCGAACGACGCGACCTCGGTCACGCAGCTCGCCGACCTCACCGTTTCGAAGTCCCACGCCGGGAGCTTCATTCAGGGACAGGTGGGAGCGTCCTACACGATCACGGTGAACAACATCGGGCCCGGCCCGACGACCGGCACGGTGACGGTCGTGGATACGCTACCCGCCGGCTTGACCGCTACCGCAATCTCGGGCACGGGCTGGAATTGCACGCTGGGCACACTTACCTGCACGCGCAGCGGCGTTCTGGCCGCGAGCGCGAGCTATCCGGCGATCACGCTGACGGTGAATGTGAGCGCCACCGCTGCTGCGCTCCTGACCAACAACGTCGCGGTGTCGGGCGGCGGCGAGGTAATCACGAACAACGATTCGGCGAGCGATCCCACGACGGTCAATCCGGTGTCCGATCTGACGATCACGCTGTCGCACGCCGGCAACTTCACGCAAGGGCAGACCGGCGCGACCTACACGATGACCGTGAATAACATCGGATTGGGTCCGACCGCCGGCGTAGTCAGCGCGACCGACACAGTGCCGCCGGGCCTCACGGCAACGGCGATTTCCGGCTCGGGCTGGACGTGCACGCTCGGAAACCTGACTTGCACGCGGAGCGATGTGCTGCCTGCAGCCACTAGCTATCCCGCAATTACAGTCACGGTGAATGTCGCGGCCAATGCCGCGGTCAGCATCATCAATAATGCGGCGGTCTCCGGCGGCGGTGAGCTGGTCACCGCCAACGACACGGCTGCCGACTCGACCGCCGTCATCCAGAACACGACGCTTGGTCTCGCGCGTTCGCCCAATCCGGCGCTCTTCGGACAACCGGTGACGCTGACGGCGACGATCACGCCGTCGACTACGCCTGGCAGGGTGACGTTCTATGACGGCACTACGGTGCTGGGGACGAGCACGATCTCCGGCGGAACCGCGGTCCTGACGACACGATTGTTACCGGCCGGGAGCCATTCGCTCCTCGCATATTTCCCCGGCGCGGGCGGAGGCCTCTATTTTCCGAGTTCGTCGGCGATGCTGGCGTTGAGTGTATTCAGCTCGCCGCAGAGCGGCTTCCAGGCGGCCGTCAACTACAACGCCGGAAACCTCCCCGATCTGGTGGTGACAGGCGATTTCAACAACGACGGCAAGGCCGATCTCGCCGTGCCGAACTATAACGACAACAACGTCAGCGTGTTTTTGGGTACTGGGAGCGGAACCTTCCAGCCAGCCGTCAACTACAACACGGGAACGCAGCCTTTGGGCGTGGCGGTGGGCGACTTTAACGCCGACGGCAAGACTGACCTCGTCCTGGCCAACAATGGCAGCAACAACGTGAGCGTGCTGCTCGGCAACGGCGACGGGACTTTCCAGGCCGCCGTGAATTACGCCGCCGGAAATCGCGCCTACACAGTAGCCGTGGGAGATTTCAACGGCGATGGCAAGGCCGATCTCGCCGTGACCAACCAGAGCGACAGCACGGTCAGCATCCTGCTGGGCAACGGCGACGGAACTTTCCAGGCTGCCGTGAACTACGCGACGGGAAGCAATCCGTCTGGCGTGACCGTCGCAGATTTCAACGCCAACGGAAAAGCCGATCTCATGGTCGTCAACAATTCCGGCACGGTGAGCATCCTGCTGGGCAATGGCGATGGGACCTTCCAAGTGGCCGTTCCGTACAAAATCGGAACGACCGGTGTCGCCGGCGTCGTCGCGGATTTCAACGGCGATGGCAAACTCGATCTGGCCGTGACCAACAGCGGCAGCAACAACGTCAGCATTCTCCTGGGGAACGGCAACGGAACTTTCCAGAACGCCGTCAACTATGCGGTCGGCGTGACGCCCAACTTCCTTGCGGTGGGAGATCTGAACGGAGACGGCAAGCTCGATCTCGCCGTCCCCAACTACGGCGACAACAATGTCAGCGTGCTGCTCGGCAACGGCGACGGCACTTTCCAAACCGCGGTCAACTACGCCGCTGGAACCGGCGCGGGCGCGGTGGCCGTGGGCGATTTCAACGGAGACGGCACTTCGGATCTGGCCGTTGCCAACGCCGGCACGACAACCATTAGCATCCTGCTCGGCATCTCGAACGCCAACTATCTGGTGGGCGACGGATATCCTTCTACGGGAGATGTGGCCGCGCTCTTCGGCGACAACTCGCTCGACAACTTCGACCTGATCGCGGCCTTGCGCGCCGTGACGCTGATCCCGGGCGCGGTTCCGGCAACTTGTTCGGACCGCTTCGACGCCATGGACAGCTTCCCCGTCGACGGAGCATCGAGAGGCGGCGACGGCGCGCTCAACAATTTCGATCTGATCCAAACGTTGCGGCGCGTGACCAGCCTCGACACGACGCGACCACATCGCACCGCGCGCGGACTGCCCTGTCCGGACGCCGCGCCGTTGAGCGTGGCGAGGCCGAGCGCGCCGAACAACATTACGACCGGAACTCGATCGAGACGCGTCCCGATCTACTTCACGCCATCGAGCGATGAGGTCCTGCACGGCCTCAGTTTCTCCGCTGGATCGGGGGCTGAAAGGTTGCGTTTTGTCCCCGGCGATTTGGGCGCGCCAACGCTCCTTGACACCGCTCTTCCTGGTAAAATGGCTGCTGCCTGGCTGGACGACCTGAAGGTAACCAAGGGCCGCCGTATCTTGCTGGGATATATAGAGTTACAGGTGGCTGGGGAGGTCCAGATCTTCGGTGGTGATGCGGGCCAAAAGTCATATGCCCCACAATAGGTTGGGGCTCCCCGAAGTGCCTGCCCAGATAGAGTATTTTTCACTTGAATAACACCATCCGCTGCTCTAGCATGGGGTCCTGGGAGAAAAACCGCTTTGCTAAAGCTCACCAAAGTCGAGATGTTGGGTTTCAAGTCCTTTTGCGACCGCACCAGTCTTCACTTTAGCGGCGACGGAATCGCCGCCATCGTGGGACCGAACGGTTGCGGCAAGTCCAACATCAGCGACGCCATCAACTGGGTGCTCGGCGAGCAGTCCGCGAAATCGTTGCGCGGCGGCCGTATGGTCGACGTGATCTTCAACGGCACTCGCGATCGCAAACCGACCGGACTGGCCGAAGTGGTTCTCCACATGATCGACCCCAACGCCGAGGGCAAGGACCGCGAAGTGGCCGTGGCGCGCCGCCTCTTCCGATCGGGCGAGAGCGAGTACTTGCTCAACGGACAGACCTGCCGCTTGCGCGACATCCAGGATATTTTTCTCGGCACCGGCCTCGGTCCAAATTCCTACGCAATTATCGAACAGGGGCGCATTGGACAAATCCTCAGCTCGAAGCCGTACGATCGCCGCGCCCTGATCGAGGAAGCGGCCGGCGTCACGCGCTTCAAGACGAAGCGGCGTCTGGCGGAAGCGAAGCTCGAAGCATCGCGCCAGAACCTGAATCGCGTGAACGACATCCTGGAAGAGATCGGGCGGCAGGTCAACTCGCTGAAGCGCCAGGCGAGCCGGGCCAAGCGTTATGGCGAGATGCGCGAGGAATTGCGCGGCCAATGGCGGATCGTCTACTTCAGCAAGCAGGCGGAGATGGCCGAGCACGCCGCGAACGCGGCGGGCGAGCTGAGCGCGGCCGCGGCGCAGGTCCACGAGTTTTCGTCACGAGTCGAAGCGCTCGAGCAGGAGCAATTCGAGGTCTCGCGCGCCGGCTATGAGAAAGAGGACTCGCTGCGGAAGTGGCGCGAACTCGCGGCCGGGCTCGCTCTCGAGACCGATCGCGCGCGCAATCGCATCGAGTATCAGGAGCGGCAGATCGTCGAGATCAAGGCCCGCCTGAAAGAATCCGCGGGACAGGCCGCGCAGGCCGCAGGGCGGATTCAAGCGCTCGAAGAGGAGCGCGCCGCGGGACTCGCAGCCGCCGCCACGTCGGGGGCCGATCTGGAAGAAGCGCGCCGAGCCGCCACGGAATTGCAGACGAACCTGACGGAATCGGAAACGGCGCTGGCCGCGCGGCAGTCCGGACTCGATTCGATGCGCTCGTTCCTGATCCTGATGCTGGGCGAAGTTTCCGAGCTGAAGAACCAACTGGCGCAGGTGGAGGAATACCTCGCCGGACTCGACCGGCAGCGGGAGCGCAGCGAACGCGAGCAGCAGGGAACCCAGGACGAAGAAGAACAAATGCGCGGACGTCGCAGCGAGTTGCTGCAGCAGATGTCCGGGCAGCAGATGGAGCTCGAGACCGTGGCGCAGCGGAAGGCGGCGCTCGAACAGTTGACGGCCAACCTGGCTCTGGAAACCACGCAGACGCAGACGCGGCTCGAGGGAGTGCGCGGCGAGTATGCCGAAGCGCGCGCCCGCCGCGATTCGCTCGAGCAGATCCTTTCGCACCGCGCTTACACCGCCGACGCGGTGAAACACCTCTTCTCGCCGGAACTGTCGTTCCGTCCCTTGGGACTGCTGGCCGATTATCTTGAAGTCGACTCGTCGCTCGAGCACCAGGTGGAGGACTTCCTTAAAGAAGAGCTCGAATACGTGGTCGTCGAGAACTGGGACGCCGCCAACGACGGATTGCGCCTGCTTCGCTCGGACGCCGGCGGCCGGGCCACGTTCCTGGTGCATCCGCCCAAGGACGAAGCGCCTTCTCGCGGTCCCGCTTCCCTGCCCCCGATGGATTCCTCCAAGGTGGCGGGACGCCTGCTCGATCACGTCCGTTTGAACAACGGCTTTGCGTCGAACACCACGTCGTTGCTGCCGCGACTGAAATACTGCTACCTGGTGAATTCTGCGGAGACCGGACGGCAGCTCGCGACCGCGCATCCGGAATATTTCTTCCTGGCGCCCGAGGGTGAATGTTTCCATGGATGCACCGTGACCGGCGGCAAGCGCACGAATGCCGGCCCGCTCGCTCTGAAGCGAGAATTGCGCGAGTTGTCGCCGCGGGCCGATCAACTGGCGGTGGAGATGCAAGACTGCTCGGCGCGACTGCGCGGGCTCGAAGAGCGATCGGCCATGGCCAAGCGCGAAATGGATCATCTGCTCACGCGCCAGGTGGAACAGGAAAAACTCGCCGCGGGCAGCGGTCAGGAGCTGAAGCAGATTGCCCAACAGTTGCAGCGGACCGGCGAACGCCTCTCGGTGACGGCGCTCGAGCTCGAGCGGATCGCGCAGGAGCGGAGCCGCTCCGCGGAACAGGGCGACCGGCTGCGCGCCGATCTCGCGGCGCGCGCCGCACGACGAGTGGAAGTAGAGACTGAAATGGCCGCGGCCGCCACGGAAGCGGAAACGCTGGCCGCACCGGTCGCCG
>CAZRND010000052.1:0-710 GCA_964601345.1 uncultured Acidobacteriota bacterium
CACGGTGCGCGGGATCTGCAGGTCGAGCGTCTTGTACCAGAATCCGATCTGGTGAACCATGTTCTCGAACACATTCCCTCCAGAGTACTCCCAGAAGAAGCGCCAGTGGATGAAGCGCTCGGGCGTGAAGGGCTTGGACTCCGCCTCGCCCTCGAACTGCTTCCAATCGACGTGCTGCAGGTCGGCATCCTCGGGAATGGGCGTGCGCCATCCGCCGTAAGCCGAGTTGCGATACATGTGCGAGTGGATCGCCGTGATCTTGCCCATCTTGTCGGGGAGCGCCATCGACCGGGCTTGCTCGACGTCCGCTCCGCTGGTCGACTGGATGCCGATCTGCACCACCTGCTTCGAGGCTTGCACCGCCTTGCGCATGCGCTTGGCGTGGCCGGGATCGAAGGCCATGGTCTTTTCCTGGTAGACGTCCTTTCCGGCCTGCACCCCCGGCACGAAATGGAGCGCGTGCAGGGTCGGCGGGCGGGGGATTGACGGCGGCCGTCATCCATGCTACAAATCACCTGCCGGGCAACCACCAACTTCCGGCGGAGGAAACGATGGAACAGCGACTCACGCTCGACCCGAAGGCACTGAACGAACGGCTCCAGACGACGGACGGAGAGGCGATCGCGAAGGCGCTGCGGCCGTTCGCCGAACGTCAGATCGGCCCCAAGCCGGCGCGCCGGGAGCTCTAAAAGGCGATGGCCGGGGCGACG
>CAZRND010000052.1:720-3398 GCA_964601345.1 uncultured Acidobacteriota bacterium
AAGACTTCCTTGCCGGTCTGCAGGGGGGGCACGAAATGGGGCGCGGGCAGGGGTTGCGGCGGGGCGATGAGCACGGCGTCGACGGATTTGTCGTCGAGCAGGGCGCGAAAATCCTTATAGGTTTTCGCACCCGGCGCAAAGGCCTTCACTTCGTCGAAACGCCGTGTGTAGACGTCGGCTACCGCGGCGCCTTCGGTGTTCGGAAGAGCCAGCGCGACCTTGAAAATCTCTTTGCCGCGGCCCCCGCCTCCGATCAGGCCGAGACGGATGCGGTCGTTGGCTCCGAGCACGCGGGCCATCGAGCTGGCCGGCAAAAAAGAGGATGCGGCCAGCGCGGCGGCCCCACCCGCCGTCTGGCGCAAGAATGTGCGGCGATTGTTGGTCTTCATGGCTCCATGAGACAACAACGGGGGACGAAAATCAAGCCGCTTACTACTTCTTGGACGCCGGGACGATCTTCGCGCCGCTCCTGAGCGCGATCATCTCGAGTTCGAGCTTCGCGCCGCGAGCCAAGGCGGTCACACCCACTGTGCTGCGCGCCGGGCGGTCGCTCTTGAAGAACTCGATGTAGACCTTGTTCCAATCGTCGAAGCGGGCCATGTCGGTGAGGAAGACGTTCACCTTGACCACGTCGGTGTAATCGAGTCCGGCGTGCTTGAGCACGGCGCCGAGATTCTTGAGGGCCTGGCGGGCTTCCTCGGAAAAATCGTCGGGGACCTTGCCGGTCGCGGGATCGTTGCCGATATTGCCGGAAAGATAGAGCATGTTCCCGGCCATCACCGCGTCGCTGAAGGGCGAAGCGTCGTTATGGTTGGGCAAGTTGACGACCTTGCGTTGAGCAAGCGCCGGCATGACAGCAAGAGACAACAGAGCAAGAAAGACGAGCGATTTGCGCATAAGAAGTTCCTCCGGGGCACCATGATAATATCGAAAACGCCATGGCGGAACGGGAAACTCTCGAAGTCGATGTCCTCATCGTCGGAGCCGGCCCCGCGGGACTCTCGTGCGCCTTGCGCCTCGCCCAGCTCAACTCCGTCCGCGGCGGACTGAATCTCGAAAACGTCGTCGTGCTCGAAAAAGGACGCGAGATCGGCGCGCATTCCCTCTCTGGGGCGGTACTCGATCCGCGGGCTCTTCGAGAGTTGCTGCCGGATTTTGAGAAAGAGGGCGTGAGCATCTTCCAAACGCCCGTGAGCAGCGACGCCGTCTACGCCTTCACCGAAGGCCGGGCGTGGAAATCGCCGATCGTTCCACCGCCGTTTCACAATCACGGCAATTACGTGATCTCGCTCAATCGCTTCGTCAAATGGCTAGGTAAGAAGGTGGAAGAAGCCGGCATCACGATCTTTACCGAGACGTCCGGCATGAAAGTGCTCTCCGAAAATGGGCGCGTGACCGGCGTCCGCACCGGAGACAAAGGCGTCGACCGAGAAGGCAAGCCGGAAGAAAATTTTCAGCCCGGGGCCGACATCCTGGCCAAGGTCACGATTTTTGCCGAAGGACCGCGCGGGTCGCTCGCCAAGCAGCTCATCTCCGAGCGCGGCCTCGACAAGGGCCGCAATCCCATGACCTACGCGATCGGCGTAAAAGAATTGTGGGAAGTGCCCGAAGGACGCATCGCAGCCGGCCGCGTCATGCACACAGCGGGATGGCCGCTCACCGCCGACCTCTTTGGCGGGGGATTTATCTATTCGTTGCAGAACCGCCTGGTCTCGATCGGTCTCGTGATGGGCCTCGACTATCGCAATCCGCTCTACGATCCGCACAACGATTTCCAGCGTTGGAAGACGCATCCCTTGGTGCGCGGCATCATCGATGGCGGCAAGATGGTGAAATACGGCGCGAAGACGATTGCCGAGGGCGGCTACTTCTCCATGCCCAAGCTCTCGACCGCGGGGGCCGTCATCGCCGGCGAATCGGGCGGATTCCTGAATTCACAGCGCCTCAAGGGCATTCACCTCTCAATGAAGAGCGGCATGCTCGCGGCCGAGACCGTTTTCGACGCGCTCGCAAAAAACGACACGTCGGAGGCGGCGCTTGCCGCCTATGAGCGCGCCTTTGAGGCGAGTTGGGCGCGCGACGAGCTCTGGAAGGTCCGGAATTTCCACCAGGGATTCGAGCACGGCTTCCTCGCCGGTATGATCCACGCGGGATTCCAGGAAATTACCGGCGGACGCGGCTTGCAGGCGCGCTATCCCGCCGAAGCGGGACATCGCCGGATGCAAAAGCTCAAGCAGCTCGACGGTCGCAAACCGGTGAAGATCGTTCCCGATAACAAATTCACCTTCGACAAGGTCACCGACGTTTATCACTCGGCCGCGAAACACGAGGAGAACCAGCCGGCGCACCTCGTGATCGCGGATACGGACATCTGCAACCATCGCTGCACGGCGGAGTTCGGCAATCCCTGCCAGTATTTCTGCCCCGCTGCCGTTTACGAGATGGAAGAGCGCAACGGCCGGCCCGAGATCAAGCTCAATCCGTCGAATTGCGTGCACTGCAAGACCTGCGACATCATGGATCCCTACGAGATCATCACCTGGCTCTGCCCCGAGGGCGGCGGCCGACCGAACTACGAAAATCTCTAGCGCTTTTTAACTTTGATCTACACGCCTGCGTCGGGATAGCGTGCGTAGCAGTGTCCCGGTGCTTAAAACACCAGTCCCGGCGCCAGTCGC
>CAZRND010000052.1:3408-19996 GCA_964601345.1 uncultured Acidobacteriota bacterium
TTCGTGCGCGACCGATTGGAGGTGGGGCCCACGGCCCTCGGCGCACTGCCCCCCGCCGACGGCTTTGGCCCGGAGGGCGCCGGCGTACCGAACTAGGAAAATCTCTACCGCTTTTTCAGTTTGATCTCCACGCCTTCGTCGGGATAGCGGGCGTAGAAGTGTCCCGTGTCTGAAAACTCCAGTACCGGCGCCAGACGCGCGGTTGCCGGCGCGTATCCGGGAGCGTTCGCCGTCACCTGAATGGCAATCACGTCGTCCGGACGCAGGCGCGATTCGCGTGCCCGAAATACGAAGCGCCCGTCCGGAGTCGTATCGAGCGTGCCGGTGATCTCCCTCTCCCCGTCGTCGGTGATGACCCAGGCCACGAGCTTTTGCGGAGACCCGCGCGCCGGCTCGACCTCCAGTGTGACGCGCGCCTTCACTCCTTTGCCTGCCTCATCCGTGACGCGCCAGTCGGCGAACAGATCGTACTCGGCGGCGCCGGAAGGCTTCGGATTCTCCGGTTTTGCGTTCAGCTCTACGCCGGGATTCATCAGCGCGGCCGACGCAAGGACTTTCCGGCCGGCCAGGTACGTTAGAGCAAGATCGTAACGGCCCGGCTCCAGCGTCAGTGAGTAGTTGCCCTGCGCCGTGAAGCGCTCCGCTTGCCCGGCGGCGCGAAACTCAAGCTTTGCGCCGGGCGGAAGCGCGCCGTGCACCGTGATGGAGGCCGCGAGCAGAATCGCCAGCACGGAACAAGTATACTGAACCCGGCATGGCCCGAAAGGCGCTCATCACGGGTTCCGGAGGACTGGTCGGTTCCGCCTGCGCGGAATTCCTGTGCGGCCAGGGATGGGAAGTCGCGGGCATCGATAACGATCAGCGCGGCGTCTTCTTTGGACCCGCGGGTAGCGTCGCGGCTTCGATCAAGCGCCTGCGCGCAAGCCTGCCTGCGTACCGTCATTTCGACACCGATATCCGCGACCGCGCGCGCATCCGCGACATCCTTCGCGACCAGCGGCCGTCGTTCATCATTCACGCCGCAGGGCAGCCGTCGCACGACAAGGCCCGCGAAATTCCCTACGACGATTTCGACATCAACGCCGCCGGCACGCTCAACCTTCTCGTGGCCGCGCGCGACTTCTGTCCGGAGTCGCCCTTCTGTTTCACCAGCACGAACAAAGTCTACGGCGACCGTCCCAACAAGCTGCCGCTGAAGGAACTCGAGAAACGATTCGATTACGCCGGGGGCCTCGACGGAATCGACGAAAGCATGTCCATCGACGCCTGCCTGCATTCGCCCTTTGGCGCTTCGAAGCTCGCCGCCGACGTGCTCGCGCAGGAGTACGGGCGTTATTTCCAGATGCCGGTCGGCATTTTTCGCGGCGGATGCCTCACCGGACCGCAACACGCCGCGGTTCCGCTGCACGGATACCTCGCCTACATCGTGAACTGCGCGGTGCAGGGCGCGCCTTACACAGTCATCGGATACAAAGGCAAACAGGTCCGCGACCAGATCCACGCGGAGGACATCGCTCGCCTCTTCCTGGCCTTCTTCGAGACGCCGCGCTTGGGTGAAGTCTATAATCTCGGCGGCGGCCGCGCGAACAGCATCTCAATTCTCGAAACCATCGACGCGCTCAAGGACCTGGGCTTCGCCTTGCAGTGGACCTATCAGGACGACAACCGCATCGGCGATCACATCGTCTACATCAGCGATCTCAACAAGATTCGCTCTCACTTCCCGCAGTGGAAAATCGAATGGACTTTGCCGCGCATTCTGAGCGATCTCGCCGGAGCGGCGCGCCGCCGCACCGCCGCAACGTAATGGTATGATGTTGTTTCCATGGAGCGATTGCCTCTCTCCGCCTTGTTGCTCACCTACAACGAGGAGACGGGGATCGAGGCCTGCCTGAAAAACATCTGTTCCTTCGTCGAGGACGTGGTGGTCCTCGACTCTTTCAGCACCGACCGCACCTTGGAAATCGCCCGCCGCTACCCCTGCCGCGTCGTCCAGCACGAGTTCCTGAATTTCGCCGAGCAGCGCAACTGGGCGCTGCACAACGTCGATTGGAAATACGACTGGCTGCTCACCGTCGATGCGGACGAGACTTTTCCCGAGCCCCTGATGCAGGAAATCGGACAGGCGATCCAGTCGCCGGACGTCAACGGATATTGGATCAACCGCCGCTACATTTTTCTCGAGCGCTGGATCAAGTACGGAGCGAAGTATCCGCTCTGGACCGTCCGCATGTACCGCCGGTCGAAGACCCGTCACGAAGACCGCGCCAGTACGGCGCACGCTCTAGTGGAGGGGAAGACGGCGCGTCTTCAGAACGACATCATTCATGAAGACCTGAAGGATCTCTATTCCCTGCTCCACCGCCACAACCGCTACTCGACGGCCGACGCGATGGAGTTGCTGCTGCTCGAACACGGATTACTCAAGCGCGGCGTGGAACCGCGCCTGCTTGGCAACGTCGTGGAGCGGCGCCGATGGATCAAAGACAAGCTCTGGCCCATGCTCCCCTTCCGGCCGCTGCTGATTTTCTGCTATCAGTATTTTGCGCGTTTCGGTTTTCTCGACGGGTATCCGGGATTCATCTTCTGTGTCTTGATGTCCATCCAGGTTTTTCACATGGACATCAAGCTCTACGAAATGCGCCGGCGGCTCAAGCGCGGGCTGCTCGAACTCGACTCGCGCAACGTGTTTCATTCCTGACATGAAGCCTCTCGACTACGAATACACTCACATTGGGCCAGGTTGGGATTTCAGTTATGTTGAACCTCCCATCTGGGACGCTTTGGAAGCGATCCCGAAGGACGGCGAAATCCTAGACATCGGTTGCGGGAACGGAGCGATGCTGGCGGAAATCGAAAAGCGGGGATCCTGGCGCCTGTTCGGTCTGGAGAGTTCGCCGTCCGGAGTGGAAATGTCCCGCCGCCAGGGGTTCGACGTCCGGCTGGGGGATGCCAACACGGAAATGGTGGATTGTTTTCCGGGGCAGAGTTTTCATTTGATCATTAGCGTGGAGGTCGTCGAACACGTCTACGATCCCCGCGGATTTCTCCGCCAAGCGTGGGCGTTGTTGCGGCCGAACGGCCGGTTGGTCTTGACCACCCCGTATCACGGCTATTTGAAAAACCTTCTCGTCGCATTGGCAGGCAAAGGAGACGCGCACTATAACCCGCTGTGGGACTGCGGCCACATCAAATTCTGGTCGCGAAAAACTTTGACCTTCGCGTTGGAGGAAGCCGGGTTTCGGAAGATTCGCTTCTTCGGAGCCGGACGTATGCCCTACCTGTGGAAGAGCATGGTTCTTACCGCAACCAAGGTCACTTCTTAAGAATGTAGAGGGTCGTGGAATCCCGATCGGCAGGCTGCAGCGAGTGCGCCAGCAGTTCGCTTTCGATCTTCTGCCGCGAAGAACCGTTTCGCAAGAGAGCCGCTTCGTGATAGGCGAGAGAAATGGCGCCGATGCGGCGATTTCGAAGCAGCTCTCTCGCCCCCGCGATTGCTTCACCCTCGTATCCCTCGATGTCGATCTTCACCAGATCGGCATGCGCGATCCCGAATTCATCCAACAGCGCCGTCAGCGTGCGAACGCGGGCCTGTTGCGTCGGCAGCGGGTATTTCGTCGATCGGAAGGCGGAGCTGGCGCCCGTGTTGGTGGAAGGATTCAGGTATAGCGTCAACTCGCCTTCCCCGGCGCCGACGGCCGCCTGCACCACGGAGACGTTCCGACAGTGATTCAGATTGAGGTTGATGCGCAGCACGGCCTGCAGCCGGTTCTGCGGCTCGACGGCAACCACCCGGCCGTTCGCGCCTACGAGTCGCGAGGCGATCACGCTGAAGTACCCTTCGTTCGCTCCCAGGTCGACGAATGTCGCGCCGGGTTTCAAGTGTTCTTTGAGATGCGCGATCGTGCCGGGCTCGTGCACTCCCTGGCGCAGCAGCGTATCGCCGAGGATGGATGCCGGATCGACGGCGAAGAGTCCCTCGGTCGTCTCGACCAGCGCCCTCTCGACGCGGAGAGCTCGTTTCAGAACGGAGGCCGCCAGCGCGGGCCGCACCTTCAGAAGCCAGCCGTAGGGATTGTGACAAGGAGCGCGGAAGCGAAGTTGCGCCCTCACACGATGTCGGCGAAAGCCTGCTCGACCCAGCGGAAGTAGATCAACCCGATCGCCAGCGTCAGCAGGGCCAGGAGCGCGCCGATCAGCATCTCTCCGCTGTGCGGCGGCTGTCCCTTGAGCAGGCACTTGCGGAATCCGTCCACGACCACGGCCATGGGATCGGCCATGTAAATGGCCCGGTACTCGGGGCGCACGATGTCGGAGGAATAAATCACCGGCACGACGTAAATCCACAACTGGATGACCAGGGGCAGAGCAAAACGGACGTCCCGATAGAAGACGTTCAGTGCCGAGAAGAACAGGCACACACCGGCCGTAAAGACCATCTGGATGAGCAGCAGAGGAATCGTGTAGAGCGCCATCCACGTGAGCGAGATTTTGTAGTAGAACAGCATCACTATGAAGATGCTGGCCGCGACCAGGAAGTCCACTCCGGCAACGAGAATCGAGCTCAGCGGAACGGTGATTCTGGGGAAATAGACCTTGGTAATCAGGTCGGCGTTAGCGGCGAGGCTGGGAATCGCCAGCCCCAGAGCGCCGGCGAAGAGAGACCACGGGAGAAGGCCGACGTAGGAAAACACCGGATACGGCCGGCCGTCGCTGTCCAGTTTAGCCAAACCGCCGAAGAAGATGGTGAAGACCACCATCAGCGACAAGGGCTGAATGATGGCCCACAACGCGCCGAGAAACGACTGCTTGTAACGGACCCGCAGCTCGCGCAGCGTGAAGGTCCAGAGCAGCTCGCGCGCTTCCCAGAGTTCCGTCATGCTTCAGCGCCAGCGCAGCGAGTTCATAGGCAGGCGAATGCTTCGCGCTTGCAGAAGTTTCAAGGCCAGGGTGAAGGCGGCAATGTTGAGAATGATTCCACCGAATACAATCGAAAAATCCGAGTCCACGTTCAGCAGTCGTACGAATACAAGGATCGACAGAAGCACGCCACCCTCACCCGCCTCCGGATGACAAAGGGTGCAATAGAGGCCTTTGAAAATCATTCCCACAAGGAACATGCCGGCAAACACGCCCCATGGACCAAAGTTAGCGTAGAATTCCACCACTTGAGGGAAGTTGTAAGAGGTGCTCACGTCACGGTGCCCGAGGAGGCCATACCGGTGGCCAAAGTCCTGACCCAGGATCTTCACCGGCTTGTCGGGATACAAGACGCGCGGAATCAAGGCCCACATAGTCGACTTGTAGGTTTCCCCTTCCCAGTAGGGAACGATGTTCGGCGTCAAATACAGGACAGCGGAGAACGTGGTCAACATGTCGATCCGAGAGACGACCGTCTGGAAAGAGTCTCGGAAAAAGGTGTCTTTCGTGAAGGCGCCTTCGACCGCTATGTTGGCGAAGAGTTGCGCCCGCCCGAGGACCGTCTCGGGTGCGTTCGCCGACCAGGCGATTCCACGGTACTCGCCCTTCACACCGAGCAGCGGGACGGCGATCAGAGCGAAGACTAAGGCCGCTCTCCAAGGCCATTTCTTCCTAGCTACCCAGTACACGCCCATCAGCACGAGCATATCGATGATCAGCTCGGCCACTGCTCCGCTCGACATGCTGATCAGCAACCGCGTGGGCAGCAGGAAGGCCCACAGGCCGACTTGGAAGAAGAGCGGCAGCTTCCCGACTAGCTGGTAATAAAACAGGAGCGCGATGTTGAAAAGAAGGAACTGCGAGAAGAAAGCGTAGACTTGGCCGAAGCGCATCGGAATCCCGTACTCGGGAGCCACACGATTAATCAGCAGTGCCAGGAAGCTGAGCGAGAAGGCCGCCATGATCGCGGTCCTTGCGTCGAGAGGGATCCTCACTCGGGGCCACACCTTGTAGAGGGCCATTGGGGTCAGGTAGTAACCCGACAGAACGGCAATCAGGCCTCCGAGACCCAGCAGTTGCGCTCGCAAGAATAGGTCGTCCGGAACATTCATGTTGAGCTGCGGCAGCGCGAATTGTTCCAGCAGAAAAGTGCTGGCGCCGTAGTAGATGCCATAGACGATGCCATACACCGGCATGAAGGGAATCAGGCCCTGCGGGCGCAGGCGGTGCAGGACAAACGGAAGCCACGCGAGCAGGCAAGTGCAGCTGGCCACGGCGCGCGGAAGGACGTCCAAATCCTGCCGGATCAAAATATTCAGCAAGATAACCGAAAGGAAAGGGAGAATGAGGACTCCCAGCACTCCGTGGGAGACCGCCGCAGGCCGGGCCGCACTCGCGGGACTCTGCGGAGCACGAATCAGAGGTGTCGTGGAAGCGCTCATCCCAGTTTCATTCTACCCTGGATCGGCATGCCGCGGCATCGCAGGGGTTACTGGTTCACACCACAGCGTGCCCCCGGTCTCCTCGCGACGGCTGATGCCCTTCCCGGTAGTCAGAGAGGTCAAAGTGTACCCATTGGCACGCGACCAGTCCCAGGCCGCTTGGTCGCATTCGTCATTATGCAGTTCCAAGATAAAGAAGGGTCGCACCTCTCGGCACAACCGGCTGGTGTACTGCAGAGCAATTTGCTCGGCCCCTTCGATATCGATCTTGATGAGGTCCGGCCTCGCCAAGCGTCCACAAGCTTCGTCCAGACTGGTACAACGAACGCGGACCATGGATTCGACTCTTTCGATCTTGGCGTAAGCCTCCCGGTCCGCACCTACGTAGACTCCAGGGATGTGGGAAT
Organism: uncultured Acidobacteriota bacterium; assembly: GCA_964601345.1. Classification (GTDB taxonomy): domain Bacteria; phylum Acidobacteriota; class Terriglobia; order JAJPHL01; family JAJPHL01; genus CAZRND01. The sequence continues at coordinate 10,178 of CAZRND010000052.1, forward strand.
TCGAAGTCGCACTGACCAACAAATCGATCTCACCGCAAGGGGCGCCGATTGCGGTATGTTCAAAGGCAACGTTAGAGAATCCGTTCAAGGCAGCATTTTGCTTGGTCCGTTCCAGATTGCCGGAATCCGGTTCGAATGCTACCACTCTGCCGCTCGGCCCTACCAAGCGGGCGAAGATGCACGTGTAATATCCCAAGTATGTTCCGCAGTCCCAAACCGTGAACCCGGGACGACATCGGACGGCCACCTGCTCGAGGATCGCTCGCTCATAGTTACCGAACCAGTAGGCGTATTCAAGCCGCCGCTCGAGGTCCAGTCGAAAACGAAGCCCTTTCGCAGGACCGTTACGCGTGGTCAGCTTCACTAGCCCTTGGTCGTTCCCCAGGACGCCGGTGAGAACTCTTGATACCACCGGTTTAACGAGTCTCTTCAAGCCAGATGCAGTCACGGCTGCCTATTCAATCCCGAAGGCCAGCAGTACATTACCGGGCGTTCCGCCCCAGTTGCCGTAGCCGGAGTTAACGAAGACCATGCCGCCTGCAACCGCCGGGCCGGCGCCATCCATCGATCCGCCGTTGGCCTTCACGCCGTTGCGCGCCGTGAATTCGCGCGCCGTATCGAATTCCCATAGGACGCGGCCGTCCTTGGCCGAGAAGCCGCGCAGAAATCCGTCTACCGATCCGGAGAAGACCACGCCAGGGATCGCCGTCACGGCCGCCGACTGCGCGGGACTGCATTGCGGCCGCGAGCCGCAGGGTTTCGGCGCGGCATACCAGATTCGCTCTCCCGTGGACACTTGCAGCGCGTATAGACCGCCGCCCTTATCGGGCAACGGTTTGAAACGCTGCCCCGGCCGGAACGTGGGATCTTCAAAAGTGATATCCGACACCGCCACGTAAACATTCTCGCCATCGGATGCCGTTCCCCATTGGATTCCGCCGAGCTCGCTGCCGCGGCCGACACCGGCCTTCCAGACGATCGCGCCCAGCTTGTCGGGATCGAGTCCCCAGGCGACACCGGATTTCTGGCCCACGGTGAGCATGGTTTTTCCGCCGCGCAGCGTCACCAGGTTGATCGAGGATCCAATGTCGAAGTCAGGCCCATGCTCCTGCGGGCAGTTGCGCTTGTCCGCAACCACGCAGGCCATGTTGAATGAATCGTTCTCGCCGAGTTGGCGCGTCCAGACGATCTTCCCGGTATCCATCGCGAAGGCGATCACGGCGTCGCTCGTCTTCGACGGAGGACTCGAGAAATTGTTGCCGGTGCCTGCGTAGACAAGTTTACGCTTCGCATCCACGGTCGGCGATCCCCAGATAGAGGCGCCCGACGGCCCCCACATCGGCACGCCATCCGCCGTCTTGCCCTGCTCCTTCGCTTCCTCGAGCGTCATGGTCTTCCACATGATCTTGCCGGTGGCCGCGTCGAGCGCAACGAGTCCGCCGCGTCCGGTGCAGCATTCATACTTCGGACTGATCGCCGGACCCTCCTCGGCGTCGACGAGGCCCACGTACACGCGGCCATCGTGAACCGTGGGTGTCGCGACAATTCGGGCCATCGGATGGTCATGCGCCACGACTTTCCATATGATCTTGCCCGTAGCGGCATCTACGGCGTAAACGCCCGCTCGCTGGTCGCCGAAGTACAGCGCGTAGCGCTCCGGCGCTCCCGGCATCTTGGCGACGGCGACGCCGGTGCGAACCGCGGCGCTGGTCTCGAGGTCCCACCAGTAGCAGCCGCTCTTCATGTCGATCGAATACACGTGACGGTTCGAATTCGCGACGAAGACGCGTCCGCCGGCCACTGCCGGCTGCGCGGACGCAGAGCCGGCGTTGGGGAATCCGAAGGCCCATTTGAGCTTGAGCTTGCCGAGATCGCCGGCCGCGAACCCAGGACGCTCCTGGTATCGCAGATTCGAAGGAATCGCGCCCCATCCATTCCAATCGCTGGAATCCAGCTTCATCGGCGGCGGCGCGCCTTCGCACGCTCCCGACATCGGCGTTCGCGTCCCCAGCTTGTTTCCAGAAAGATGCTCCGCGAGCAGACGCCGTTCGGCGACCGAGAGCGCTTCGCCCTGCGACTTCATGATCCCAGCTTCGAGCGCATCCAGGATGATCTCGGGCGACATCCGCGCCAGAGCGTTGCGCGCCGGCGCGCGCGTCACGCCGCCGACCTCGTGGCAGATGGCGCAGTTCTTTTTGTAGAGAGCTTCGCCATCCGGCGCCTGCGCCGCCAGGCGCGAAAGAACCGCCAGGGATACAATCAGGGTCCGCGTCATAGGAGAATGTTACACTTTCTTATGCTCACACGCAGAGAGATGGCTCGCTTGACGGTCGCCGGAGTGGTCGCGGCGTCCCGCGGATTCGCCGCGGAGTACCAGCAATACGACGCCCTGGGCCTGGCGCAACTGATCGCCAAGAAGCAGATCACGCCGCTCGAGCTGCTGAATGCCGTCCGAACGCGCGCCGAAGCGGTCCAGCAAAAATGCAACGCCCTGTCCCAGCAATTCTTCGACAAGGCCGAGGCGCAGATCAAGCAAGGACTCCCCGCCGGACCGTTTCACGGCGTCCCGTTCGTTCTAAAAGATCTTGGTCACCAGATGGCCGGCACTCCCACCACCAGCGCCTGCCGGTTGTATCAGGACGCCGCCTACGATTTCGACAGCACCCTCGTCGAGCGTTTCAAAAAAGCGGGCTTGGTGATCTTCGGCAAATCCACGACGCCGGAGATGGGCTTTGCCGTTTCCACCGAATCCCGCATGTATGGGCGAACGCGAAATCCGTGGAACACCGAGCGCGTCGCCGGCGGATCGTCGGGAGGTGCTTCCGTGCTCGTGGCCGCTCGCGCCATCCCCATGGCGCACGCGACAGATGGCGGCGGTTCGATTCGCATCCCAGCGTCGTGTTGCGGCATTTTTGGACTGAAGCCGTCGCGCGGGCGCGTCCCGTTCGGGCCGACCGCGGTGGAAGGCTGGAACGGAATGAGCATCGGCCACGCCGTGACGATTTCCGTTCGCGACAGCGCCGCGATGCTCGATGCGATCGCCGGCCCGGAGACTGGTTCGCCGTACTGGGCTCCGCCGCCGCAGCGACCGTATCTAAAAGAAGTGGGCGTCGATCCCGGCAAGCTGCGCGTCGCGATGATCCTCGACCTTCCCACGCCGCTCGATCCGGAATGCCGCAAGGCCGTGACCGATACCGCGAAACTTTGCGAGTCACTCGGTCATCAGGTCGAGGAAGTGAAGCTGCCCGTCGATTTACCGGCGTTGAACCCGGCGCGCACGACGGTCATTTATGTCTCGCTCGCGCGCGTGCTTGAGGATCGCGCCAAGGCGCTGGGCCGCGAGGTCCAGGAGTCCGATCTTGAACCGATCACGTGGTCGAGCTATCAGCGCGCTCGGCAAATTCCGGGCGTCACCTATTCGCGCGCCATCAACGATTGCCAGATGGCCGGCCTGGCGCTCGCCAAGTTCCAGCAGAAATACGATTTGATTCTCGGCCCCACGCTCGCGAAGCCGCCGATCCCGCTCGGTCTCTGTGATCTATCGCGTAAGGACGCGGCGGCATACACCGCCGACACGACCAACTTCGCCAACTGGCTCTGGCTCTTCAATGTGACGGGACAACCCGCCGTCTCCGTCCCGCTGCACTGGACTCCCGACGGCCTGCCGGTCGGCGTGATGTTCGCCGCGCGCTTTGGCGACGAGGCGACTCTATTCCGGCTCTCGGCGCAACTCGAGAAGGCCCGGCCCTGGGAAAAAAAGCAACCGCCGATGAACGCCGATCTTCGCCGATAAAATCAAGGGACCTGGGCTTTTTGATCGGCGTGCATCTGCGTCCATCGGCGGTTACGGTCTTCCGGGGGCTTTGCGCTTCAGTTCGTCGAAGAAGTTCAGCAGAAAAGTTAGATGCGTAACCGGCTTTCCGAGGAAAGACTCCGTATTCAGTTGGTACGTGACCGCGCGCTTGCCGTCCGGAGTTAAATCGAAACCGCTGTTGAAGCCGAAGTCGGGAAGCCGCACGTCGGACCAGGTCTTCGGCGGTTCGGCGACGAAGGTCTCGCCGCGAACGGTGTACGAGGCCGTCATAATTCGGTTATCCCGACTGTTCAGGAACAACAACTCGCGCGTGTTGCGCGACCAAACGGGATAGAGTCCGCCGCCACTCGAGATCATCCAGCGGCCGCCCGGACCGGGAAAAGGCCGCACGTAGACTTCCTGCGTGCCGGACTCGTTTGAGTTGTAGGCCAGCCACTTTCCGTCGGGAGAGAACCTCGGCCAATACTCCGACGCCGGCGTGGCGAGAAAAACCTCCGGTTTGCCGAGTTTGGGCGGATTGCCTTCTACCGGAACGGTCACGATATCGGGACTGTTATTCGCACCCAGCACCATCATCGCCAAGCGTTTACCATCCGGCGAGAAGGAAACTGGCGTGGCATGCGGGTCGACTTCCGGGATACGCTGCGGTTCGCCCGATCCGTCGGATGGAATCCAATAGAGACCCGGCGCGGCGGGGTTGGTCGAGTGAAAAAAGATCCTCTTGCCGTCGGGCGTCCAAACCGAATCGGTGTTGTTTCCCGACAGGAAGCTGAGCCGGGAGGCCGCGCGATCGAGGTCTTTCACCCACAGGTTGCCCTGCAGGCTATACGCCAGGCGTTTGCCATCCGGCGAGAGGCGAATCGTCCGGTAGACACCCATTTCCTTGTCCGCGAGCTCTCGCTTCGAGCCGCGATCCAACCAGTAGAGATACCATCCCACGCCGCGCGCTGCTCCAGGCCTGTAAACAAAGAGTCCGCTCTCGGAGGCCGCGAAATCTCCACCGACGATCCCGCCGCTCGCCACGTCCTCAAGCACCGGAACAGGCGATCCTCCTAAGACCAGATTCTCCGGGTCGAACGGAGCTGCGAACAGGGTGCTCTCGTGCAGATAGATGAAATGCCCTTTGCCGGCCGCGCAGTCGCGGCAAGAGGCGCCAGCCTGGATGTTGCCGCTCGGCAAGTACTTTCCGGCGAACCCGCCTGCCTGTATTTTTTTCCGTTCGCCCGTCTTCAACACGACAACCTCGAGCGTGGCATTGTTATAGTCCGCGACGGCCGCTCCCCGGTCCGCGGTGAACAAAAGGGCCTTACTCCCCGGCAGTATGTGCGGCCAGCGATGGGTGCGCTCCTCGGCCGCGAGTTTGGTCACCGGCGAAGGCGTTCCCCCATCGGAGGAGACGCGTTCGATCCCGCTCGCAATCTCCGGGGCGAAGAAGATCGTTCCATCGTCCGCCCAGCTCGCCCCCCGCATATTGGAAGCGCTGCAGAGTGTGACCACGGCGCCGCCATCCACGGAGATCTTCTTCAATTTGCCTTCCGAGGAAAACCCGATCCATTTGCCGTCGGGAGAGAAGAACGGAAACGTTGCATCTTCCGTCCCGCGAAGCACCGAAAGCTCGCCTTGGTCGAGAAGCCGGGTCATCAACCGGACCTTGCTATCTTCGCCGCGCGAAGCCAGCGCCAAGCGTGTCCCATCGGGAGAGAGCGCCAGCATGGAACCCTGGCCCAGCAGCAGGTTGGCCGCCGTTCCCATTTCGACGTTGAGACGCATCAACGGACGCAGCGGAGCAGGACGCGTGGCGCGCCAGTTCGCCACGCCGAGAACGCCGAGAGCCGCGACCAGCACGGCGAATGCCGCCCAGGCCCACGCCGGAATCCGCGCAGCCGGCGCGGCAGGCTGCGCCGTTGTAACCGGCACCGCCTGCGTCTGCCCGATGAACGAAAAATCGCCGATGTCGCGCAGCCGCAGCTTGGGATCCTTTTGCAGGCAGAGCCGCAACAACTCCACGGGGCTTCCAGGCGGCAACGCGTCCCAGTCGGGCTCCTTCTTCACGATCTCGGCCATCACGTCGATGACGCTCTCGCCGTCGAACGTGCGATTGCCCGTCAGCAGCTCGAAGAGGATGCATCCAAACGCCCAGATGTCCGAGCGGCGTCCTGCCGCCTTGCCGCGCGCTTGCTCCGGCGACATGTATGCGGGCGTCCCGAGAAGGATGCCCGCTTTTGTTGCCGCGATGCTCATCGTGGGGGAGTTCGAAATGTCCTGCGAGCTCGGACTGTCTTCCATCGCCTTCGCCAGGCCGAAGTCCAGGACCTTGATCTTTCCATCCGGCGTGACCTTGATGTTCGCAGGCTTGAGATCGCGATGGACGATGCCCTTCTCGTGCGCCGCTTCGAGCGCGTCGGCAAGCTGGCGGGCGATGGCCATCGCTTCGTCCACCGGCAGCGGGCCGCGCGGCGACTCGCCGGGCACGAACTCCATCACCAGCGCCGTGTCCTGCATGCCGTAAATCTGCGCGATGTTGGGATGGTTGAGCGTCGCGAGCACCTGCGCCTCGCGCTGGAATCGCGCCATGCGATCGGCGTCCTTGGCGAACGCCGGCAGCAGGACCTTGATGGCCACGTCGCGATTCAACTTCGTGTCGCGGCCCTTGTACACTTCGCCCATCCCGCCCGCGCCGATGGCCGAGACGATTTCGTAGGGACCGAAACGCGAACCGGGAGCCAGGCTCACGAACCCTTGACTCCGAAGCAGTAGATGTTTCCGTGGGTGCGCACGTAGATGCGGCCGTCGCTCAGAGCCGGCGTGGCGTGGACCTCTTCGCCCATGTCGTTCACGCCGAGAACCTCCCACTGCCCGCCGGCCTTGACCACGCTGATCTTGCCTTCGCTGCTCGAGAAGAAGATCTTGTCGTCAGCGGCGACGGGAGACGCATAGTATTCGCCCAATGCCTCGCGGCTCCGTCCCTCTTTGAGGGATTTGCCCGTCGCGGGATCAAGCGACGTGATGATGCCGCCGTCCTTCACCATGTAGTAGACGTTGCGATAGACCAGGGGCGCGGGGATGAAGGGCAGATTCTTCTCGAACCGCCACACTGGGCCGCTCTTCGGATCGAGTTTGCCGCGGGCTTTCTCCGGACGTATGGCGATCGCGCCGAACTCGCCGTAGCTCATGTCCCGCGCTTCCTTCCATTCGGCGGCGGTGATAAAGCCGTCGTCGTTGGCGTCGAGCCAGCCAAAGTGTTCTCCCATCTCCTTGTCCTCTTTGAACTCCTCCTTCGAGAGTTTGCCGTCCTTGTTCTTGTCGTATTTTTCGAGCATGGCCTCGAAGGCCGGCACCCAGGGCTCATGCGTGCTCAGCGTGGAGAGCAGTAGCTTGTCGCCGCTCGCGACCGGCACGCCGACTCCGCCCATGGACGAGAGCGGCATCCACCAGAGCGGCTCGCCGGTATCGAGGAAGTAGGAATCGAGGCGCGTGGAGCCGAGCACGACCAGTTGCGCGCCGCCGGTTGCGGGACGGAAGACCATCGGCGTGGCCCAGCCGACGTTCGCTCCGTTGCGCGACGTCTTCCAGCGCTGCTTGCCGGTCTTGCGATCCACGGAGAGCACGAAGCCGTTCGTCTGCTGGTCGTAAACCAGGATGGCCGCCTCTCCGGTGAGGATCGGCGAACCGGCCAGGCCGTAAAAATTCTTGAACGGACCGAGCGGAAGTGTCCAGCGGTCTTTGCCGTCGGGTGTGTAGGCGGCTAAGCCAAAGTCGGGGAAGAAGACAATCACGCCGTCGTCTCCGGCGGCCGGTGTGGGCGAGGCCGGATCGTTGGCGTGAAAGATTTCCTGCGTGCGCGGTGCGCGGATCTCGCGCCGCCACAATTCGCGCCCTGTTTTTGCGTCAAGGCAGATCGTCAGCAGCTTGCCTTTGTCCGCGGCGGTCAAATACACGTGGCCGCCCGCGACCACGGGAGAAGACTGCGCGTAAGGCACGGCCGCTTTCCAGACGACGTTCTTCGAGGGTGAGAACGACACGGGGTATCCCGTCGCCGAGTCCACGCCCGATCCGTTGGGCCCGCGGAACTGCGGCCAATCTGCGGCATGGAGCAAGCCCACAAACAACAGGATCGCGCCAACTAGTCGCTTCATTTCAGTTTCCTCCCCAATTCTTCCTTCCAATTCATTACCAAGCTGATCGCCGTCGGCGCGGATTCCTGATTGATTCGGATCATCCAGAACCGGCCATCGGGCCCTACCGCGTAAACCAGCTCATAGGAGCCTTCAAAGAGCGCCTTCGGCTTCGATACGTTTCCGCTTTCGAGCTGTAGGGTAGTCACCATCAGGGCGTTGCGGTTGCGAAAGAAAATCGTCCGTCCATCGCTGGACCATCGCGGCAGTCTTCCCCCGTCCGTGGAGACCTGCCACTTTTGGCCCCCGGACGGGAAAGGTTGCACAAAGACTTCGTTACGCCCCGACTCGTTCGATTCGTAGGCGATCCATTTTCCATTCGGAGAAATAACCGGATAGCTCTCACTGAAAGGCGTCTTCAGGAATACCTTCGGTTTGCGGTCCCCGTCCAGCGGCAGAATCCAGATATCCGATCCCGACACCGGATCGAATTCATCGTAAGCCAACAGTGTGCCATCCGACGAGAAAGAGACGGGGAATTGCTGGTGGTCGCTGGTGGTCAATCGTTCCTCCGGACCGCTGCCGTCGGCTGGCTTCCAGTAGATGTTGGGGTAGGGCACCCCCGAGGCGTAGGCAATGCGTTTTCCGTCTGGAGTCCAGACCGGGCCGTTATCGTTGTTTCCGGAGGTCAAACGGGAAACTGTGCCGCGGTCCAAGTCATTGACCCAGATGTCGCGCTTCGGTCCCGCCGGGTTGCTGCGGGCTATGCGGTGGCCGTCCGGCGAGAGCGTGAAGAACAAGCTCATGCCGGCAATCGGAACCTCAGAAATTTTGGTCCCATCCGGACGCAGGGTGACCACCGTGCGGCTCAACTCCCCCATTTCGCCAGCCACATACACCAGCGCGCCGTCGCGCGAAAGACTGAAGTGTGCCCCTCCAGAAAGGTTCGTAACCAGTCCCTCCAGGATCGGCACCGGTGTACCGGCCAGACGCAAGCCGGAAAGGTCGAAGGGGACGGCAAGAAGACCGCCAGCCCGCGCGTAGATCAGAACATCGGGCCGGCCGGCGCTGCCGGGCAGGAAGGCAGGATTGCTTCCTCCCTGCAGCAGAGTTTTTCGTTCTCCTGTCGCCAGCGTCTGGACGACGATGCGTCCATCTTCAAATCCGGTGTCGTTCCAAATCGTGAAGAGGACTGCGTTCGCGCCCGGCAAGACTTCCGGCCAGCGGTGACTGAGCTCACCTTTTCCCGGCTTGGTGACCTCCTGGGGCCGGCCTCCTGCCGCGGCGATGCGAAATAAACCGGAGTTGGAATTGGGTGTGAAGAAGATCGTGTCGTCTTCGGCCCAGGCTTCCCCGCGCGGATTGGCCGCGTCACAGAGCGTCACCGGCTCGCCGCCTTGAATCGCGATTTTTTTCAGCTTGCCGGCGACAAAGAATCCCACCCATTTGCTATCGGGAGAAAAGAACGGATTGGCTGCGCCTTCGGTGCCGGGCAGAACCGAACTCTCTGCTTGGTCCAGGGCGCGCTGGTAGAGTTGGATGCGGCCGTCCTGCGAGCCTGTGTAAACTACGCGCGACCCGTCCGGCGAAAACACAATGGACGGTCCCCGGCTCAGCGCCAAGGCCGTTTTCCCCGGCAATTGGACGGTGGATCGGACGGTCGGGCGCGACTCCGGATGCCGGCTCGCGTCGAGATACTTCCACGATGCAAAGATCGCCACTACTCCGAGCAACGCGGCCGCCGCCCACGGCAACCAGGGTGACTGCGCAGGGTCGGAAACCGCGACGTGCACGGGTGCGATTAGCGCCGCGTCACCGACGTCACGCAGGCGCAGCCGCGGATCTTTCTGCAGACACCGATCGATCAGCCGGCGAATGCAGCGATCGCCT
>CAZRND010000053.1:0-7409 GCA_964601345.1 uncultured Acidobacteriota bacterium
GAGAGCTGAAGTGGGAATTCCCGCTCTTCACGCCGCCGTTTTCCGGGGTCCTCTCGACCGCGGGGAACCTGGTTTTCGGGGCGAGCCGGGAAGGCGACTTCTACGCGCTCGACGCGACGATGGGCAAACTGCTATGGCGCATCCAGACGGGCGCGGAGGTCAAGGCGAATCCGATTAGCTATATGAGCGGAGGGAAACAGCAAGTGGCGATCGCTACCGGAAACGCTGTTTTTGCTTTTGAACTTCCCGAAGAAAAGCAACCACAGATGAACACAGATAAACCCAGATAAGACTATCTTAGATGCACCGGCTGCGTCAGAGCGCCGTTGCCCGCCGAGTCCCAGGCCGCGAAGCGTACCCACTTCTTGCCGGTGGCATCGAATGGGATGCTGAATTTCTTCGAGCCGAAGGGCGCGAGGTCGGTGGCGTTGACGACCTGCGTTCCGGTCTTTCCGCCATCGCCCCACACGAGCTCGACAAACTCCAGCGGGAAGGTCCACTCGACTTCGGCCGTATAGTTGCGTCGCGCACCCGTTCCTTCGACGCCCCAATTCCGCAGCAACACTTCTCCCGATGACACGAAGTATTCGCCGCCGCGCAGAGCGCGCAGGACGGGGCTCCAATCCTCGTCGAACTTCGGGACGCGGCCGAGCTTCACGTAGTTGACGATGAGCTGCGGGAAGGTTTCGTCGTCCGGATACTTCATGTAGGTGTCGCCCTCGGCGATCATGTACTTCGGTCCGGTCCAGTTGTTCATCTCGTCGAGCAGCCCGAGGCAGCGTTTCTCGCAGATGCGCTTCTCCGATTGATCCACGGGCATCGACTGGTACGACCCGCCGAGGAACCGGTCGCTCAAGAAATGCTTGGTCTCGCGAATCGCGTCGGGATATCCGGTCGAGCCCTTGGTCCGCGGATGCGCCTGCCAGGCGAGCCCCTGCTCGAGGCGCAGCATTTCGAGTTCATCAGCGTCCGAGTTGATGCGGTAGACCTTGCCGTATTTCGGATCGTTGTCGACGAACGGCTTGCCCGCCTCGCGCACCTGCGACCAGTAGACGGGACGCGGCATCACACTAATGTAATGTCCCCCTAGTGTGTCGTTCGGCTCCTCGCCCGGCATCAGCAGGAAATCGCGGTCCGAGAAGCGCCGGCAGCCGTCGAAATACACCTTTTGCTCAGCGAAGCGGACCGGGCCGGGATCGCGTGGATGCGAATCGGAATGGAAATCGGCGAGGTTCGCGATGTTGATTCCCAGGCCGCGGAAAACGTCCACCCAGCTCGGATGCAGATCGATCGTGCCGGCGTCGTTGAGCTGTTCCAGGAAATGCATGTGGAAGTGGCTGACCATCACCTTAAAGCCGGGCATGGCCTTGTAGCGGTCGTCGTGCGTGAAGGCCAGCACGGATTGTTGCGTCGCCTGGCCGTCCTCGGCGCTCAGATAGTAGTAGACCGGCATGCGCTGCAACGTGCCTGGTGGCGCGTTGTAGAGCGCAAAGTTGAAGATGTCGTGACGCGCCTCGCGCGCCCGGCGGTCCCAAACTTCGTCGGAGACGCCGTATGGCTTGTAGGGCTCCTCGCGCTCGGCCTGGCGCACGCCGACGGCGAACGATCCGTCGCTTGTCTTGCGGTAGTAGATAAATCCGAGATTCGTTTCGAGCTCGCGAGCGAAGAAGAATTTGTGCGACGGCGGAAAGAAGGCGATCGAGCCGCCGCGAGTCTCGACAATCCCCACGCGGTTGCGCGCCTTGAGCGCCACCGGATCGCGGTTCACCGAGCCGCCCAGGCCGTTCTCCTGCCAGGCGCGCGCTGGATCGCGCCAGACGATCCGCGTATCGTCCGACGTCTGAAAGCCCTTCAAGCCGGCGAGATATTTGTACGCGACGGAAGGCTCGTCGGTCTTGGCGATGGCTTCCTGACGCAGCAGGTTCGTGCCGCGATAAACCGTGAAGCGAAGCTCGCCCGCGAAGATTCCCATCGTCAGGCCGGGATAAGTGATTTCGAGGCGCGCGCCGTCGGTGCGCACGCGACAGGAATCGGCGCGATACGACGCCCAGGCACGCCGCACCTCTTCCGGTTTGCGCGGCAGCCCCAGGTTGGTGTTGCCGCTGCCCGGAATCATCAGCGGCGCATCCCAGAAGGCATTCCACTTTTCTTTCTCGATCAGCTCGGGAGTGAGATCGATCTTCAGTGCGCGCAAGGGAGCCGCCTGCTGCTCCGACATCCGTCGCACGCCGCTCACCACTTCAAATTCAGGCTCGAGGTCGCGGCCCAGCGTGACCCAGGTTCCGCTGCCGTTACGGATCGCCAGCTCGCGGATGACGGGCTGCCCTTCCCGGATCGCGAAGGAGGCGCGGAGCGGCTGGTCGCCCTTACCGGTCCATTGGACTTCGAGCACGCCGGCGTTCATCCGCGCCGCCAGGCCTTCGGCCGGCTGATACTGGCGGAAATCGCAGTTCTGAGCGAAGGCTACGCTGGCAAGAAGGAGAAAGATGAGGGGTCTCACGCGCCCAGTATACAGAAAAAAATCCGGAGGGGCGGGGCAGAGTAACCACGCCAACCTCCGGAGGTATGAAACCAGGAATTAGTTAACGACTTTTGAAAGTGGTCCGATGAAAGCTGCGCGGTGCTGCTCAAACATATTCGTGTCCGCCGGCTGATCCGAAAGCAGGCAGAGATCGGTGAAGATGCTCTCCGCCGCGCTCCAGGCGTCGAGAAGCGGATCGCGCGAGTGGTTTCCCTCCACGCGCAGCGCATGACGTCCAAAGAGCCAGGCCAGGAGGCTGAGCCCCGCCGGATCGGCCGGCGCGGGCGGCACTGAGATCACCGGCACCTGGGAATGCAAGCGGTAGGTAAAACCGATATCCGCCCGCTGGCAGACCATCATTCGTCCCCAGGCTGGGGTGTGCAACAGCGCGTAATCGAGAGCGACTTCAAATAGCGTCATCAGCAGTTCACCGTCACTGTTATAAGATCAACCGCTGGAGGTGGATGCGCAATGGCGATATGGGACTATCACCGCAAGTACTATTGGGCTAGGGCAGTACTTTGCGCGGCGGCAGCGCTGCCCGCGCTTGCTCAAACGACGCTCTCGTCCACGCCCGAGAACATTCACTGGGGACATTACATCGCCGACGCAAAACCGGCGCTCACGGTGAAGTCGGGCGAGACGGTGCGCATCGAGACGGTGAGCGGCAATCCCAACCTGCTGACGCGGCTTGGCGCGGCCGAGGACGCCAACATCCGCGAACTGCGCGAGATCTACGACAAGGTGAAGGATCGCGGGCCGGGCGGCCATCTGCTCACCGGTCCGGTGGCCGTGGAAGGCGCGCTCCCCGGCGACGTGCTGCAAGTGGACATTCTCGAGATCCAACCGCGCGCCGCTTACGGCTACAACTCCTTCGGTCCGAACCGCGGCGGGATACCCGAGGACTTCCCGTACCAGCGCTCGAAGCTCGTGCCGATCGACAAGGCGGCCGGCGTGGCGCTCTTCGCGCCGGGCATCCGTCTTCCGCTGCATCCCTTCTTCGGCAGCATCGGCGTGGGTCCGGCGTCGGGCCGCGTCGACAGCGCCCCGCCCGGCTATTACACCGGCAACATGGACAACAAGGAGCTGGTCGCGGGCACGACGCTCTACATGCCCATCCACACGCCCGGCGCGCTGATGCTCGTCGGCGACGGACACTTGCTCATGGGCGACGGCGAGGTGGACATCACCGCGCTCGAGTCGCCGCTCACCGGCGTGTTCCGGCTGACCCTGCGCAAGGACATGAAGCTGATGTGGCCGCGCGCCGAAACACCGACGCACGTCATCACGATGGGTTTCGATCCATCGCTCGACGAAGCGGCTAAGCGGGCGACTCGAGAGATGATCGCGTACCTGGTGAGCGCTCGCGGGCTGAGTCGCGACGACGCCTACATGCTCACGAGCTTGGCCGTCGATCTGCACGTCACGCAAATCGTGGACGGCTCGAAGGGCGTCCACGCCATGCTGCCGAAGGCCATCTTCACGAATCGCTAGCTGTGATAAAAAAGATATTGCGTAGACTCTTTGGAGGAAAAGCAATGGCAGCGATCGAAGCAGGCGCCATGGCCCCGGACTTCGCGTGGCCCGGCACCGACGGAAAAAAATACTCCCTCAAGGAAACACTCGCCTCCGGGCCTGCCCTGGTGGCCGTGTTCAAGGCGAGTTGTCCCGTCTGCCAGATGACCTTTCCCTTCCTCGAACGCTTTGGCAAACATTTTGGCCGCGTCTGGGGACTCTCGCAGGATGATGCCGCCGCCACAAAAGATTTCGCGCGCCGCTACGGCGTCTCGTTTCCGATGCTGCTCGAGGACACCGACGACTATCCCACCTCGAACGCCTACGGCGTCACGAACGTTCCCACGCTGTTTCTCGTCGACAAGTCGGGGGAGATCCTGACGACTTCGGTCGGATTCTCGAAGCAGGACATCGAGGACATCGCTGCAAAGATGGGTTCGCTCACCGGAAAAAAGGGCTTCGCTCCTTTTCACGCCGGCGAGGATGTGCCGAAATACAAACCAGGTTGAGGCAGCAAGAACTGATCCCCGGTCCGGGGATCAATCCTCCGCGTCATCGAGCAGTCGTTTCGGATGTTTCTCCGGCTTGAGCCGCGGATTGGGAATCGCCCGTCCGGGACGCGGCGATCCCAGGCGCTCGCGCGCGATGGCCCGGACTTCCTTCACGGCGCGAAATCGCGGCTTCTTCTTGCGCGGCATAACGAATGGCGGAAGGCGGTGAGAATCGAACTCACCGCTGCGCCGCCTTCGCGTCGCAGCCGCCGGCTTTGAAGGCCGGGCAGATCACCAGACCCAAACGCCTTCCGCAAAAGAGTATAACGTTATCCTGAGTCATGCGCCTACCGTAGGAGTACTATCGAGAGATGTGGAGTCTCTATCACGATCTGCGCTATGGCGCGCGGCAGATGGCGAGCAATCCCGGATTCACCGCCGTCGCCGTTCTCTCGCTGGCCCTCGGCATCGGCGCAAACACCGCCATCTTCAGCCTGATCGACCATGTGATGCTGCGCCTGATGCCGGTCAAAGACCCCGAGACGCTGGTCGTGGCCCGCAGGCGATTCTCCTATCCCATCTACGAGAAACTCCGCGACCGCAACGAAGTCTTTTCCGAAGCGTTCGGCACGCACACGCTCAACGAATTGACGGTCCTCGCTCCCGGAAGTCCCTCGAGCCAGGCTCGGGGCGAGCTGGTCTCCGGAAATTACTTCACGATGCTCGGCGTCGGCGCCCTCATCGGGAGAACCCTGCTGCCGGAGGACGATCGCGTGCCCGAGGCGAGTCCCGTGGCCGTGGTCAGCTACGGATTCTGTCCACGGCAGTTCGGCCGCGGTGACGTTCTCGGCAAACCGTCCCAAGTCCGTTCCGGCGTCGCCAACGCCGGAACGAGCGGCCTCGAAGTCTATGACGGCCCAGGTAAGCAGTCCTCTGATGGCGCGGTCTTGACGATTGTGGGCGTGGCGGCGCGGGAGTTTTCCGGAGATACGCCGGGAATCTCCACCGACGTCTGGATTCCGATGATGATGCAAGCGTCGGTCATGCCGGGACGCCCATGGCTGAAGCAGAAAAACGCCTCCTGGGTGGCCGTGATGGGCCGGCGCAAGCCAGGCTTGTCTTTCGGGCAGGCGCAAGCCGGCCTGTCGGTGTTGTGGCGGCAAATCCGGATCGAGGAGGACACCCTCACCGAAGAGGACCGCCGCAAGCTCACGCAATATGTCTTTCCGATCGAATCAGGGGAAAAGGGATTCGGGAATATCCGCCGCCAGTTTAATCAGCCTCTGCTGGTCCTCATGTCGGTGGTCGGGCTGGTGCTGCTGATCGCGTGCTTGAACGTGGCCAATCTGCTGCTGGCGCGAGCCACGGCGCGACGCCGCGAGATCGGAGTGCGCCTTTCGCTCGGCGCGGGACGCTTGCGGCTGATCCGTCAGTTGCTGACCGAGAGCCTGCTGCTCGCCGGCCTCGGCGGCGCGGCGGGCCTGGCGATGGCCGCTCTGGCCACGCAAGTTTTGCTGGCGCTTATCGCCAGTGCCAACGTCACAGTCGATCTGCCGTTCCAGGTCGACCCGCGGATTCTCGGCTTCACGGCGGCGCTTTCTCTCGCGACGGGGCTGATCTTCGGGCTCGCGCCCGCCCTGAACGCCACTCGCGTGGACCTCTCGGGCACGCTCAAGGAATCTTCGCGCGCGGCCGGCGGCCGCCGGACCGCGGCGGCGAAGACGCTCGTCGCGGCCCAGGTGGGCGCGTCGCTGCTGCTGTTGATCGGCGCCGGGCTGTTCCTGCGCACGCTCTACAATCTCAAATCTCTTGATACCGGATACGATCCCGAGCACCTTTTCCTGATGCGCGTCGATCCGATCAGCGCCGGATACCGCGGCGACGATGTGGGACGCGTCTGCCAGAGCATCCTCGATCGCATTTCCGTGCTGCCGGGAGTGCGCGCCGCCACGTTCTCGGAGAATGGGCTATTCTCCGGCACCGAATCGGGCGTGCATCTGGACGTGGAAGGCTTCACGCCGTCCAGCAACAGCGACAAGGAGACGAGGTTCGACCAGATCGGTCCCCACTACTTTACGCGCGTGGGCATTCCCATGCTGCTGGGCCGCGAGCTCGACGAACGCGATCAGCCCGGCGCGACGCGCGCCGTTGTGATCAACGAGACGATGGCGAAGTTCTACTTCGCAGGCCGTAGTCCCATCGGCCGGCAGATCAGCTTCGATAAGTTCAAGATGGAAATTGTCGGCGTGGCGCGCGACGCCAAGGACCATAACTTCCGCGAGCCGCCGGTGCGCCGTTTCTACGTCTCCTACTTCCAGCCGGTGGACGGCATCACGACGGCGAACTTCGAAGTCCGCACGGCGGGCGAGACCGGAGCGGTGATGGCGATGGTGCGAGAGGAAGTGAAGCGGGTGAATCCGAACCTGCTGGTGATCAGCGTCCGCGAGGTGCGCGATCTAATGGACGGGAGCCTCGTGGCCGAGCGCCTCATCGCCAAGCTGTCGTCGTCCTTCGGCGTGCTCGCCGCGCTGCTCGCCGCCATCGGCCTTTACGGCGTGATGTCTTATGCAGTCTCGCGGCGGACGAACGAGATCGGCATCCGGATGGCGCTGGGCGCGCAGCGATCGACCGTCATCGGGATGATTCTCCGCGAAGTTCTGCTGGTGATTCTGGCGGGCGAAGCGATCGGTTTGGCCGCGTCGGCCGGCGCGGCCCGCCTCGTGCTGAGCTTCCTCTTTGGACTGGACCCCATCGATCCGGCTACGTTCGCCGCCGCCGGAATCCTGCTGCTCGTCGTGGGATTGGTGGCCGGAGTTCTCCCGGCTTATCGCCCCACGGCGGTTCGACCGGTGACCGCGCTTCCCCCTGAGGGGACCACTACT
>CAZRND010000053.1:7419-19944 GCA_964601345.1 uncultured Acidobacteriota bacterium
TTAGCGGGCCTCGGGGATCGACCCGATGGCCGCGCTGCGCAACGAGTGATCAATACTTCAGGCCGGCAAACGGGGTCTCCAATAACCGGGCCTGCGCCTGCCGTGGGCCACGGCAATAACTTGGATCTCGGTGGGAACCGGGCGACTCGGTCCAAGACATCATCCAACTCGGCTAGAAACGCATCGGCTGCACCGGCACTCCGGTCCGCATACCACTCACGGGCCGCACGAACCTCCTCCACAGCTTCCTGGTGAAACTGGTAGGGAATAGCAGATTCTGTTGACGACATTACTGGCCAAGGATGGTTCGGCGTGCTTCGGCCCATGGGATGAGCTTGGCCTTGCCTTCATTAATCTCTTTCACGCGTCGGGCAATTTCCGCAGCCCAAGCGGCTTCGCTATCTTCGTCCACGGTCTGATCGAGGCTCTCCAAGAGAGAACCTGCCATTGCCGCGCGTGCTTCAACCGGCAAGCGCAGAGCTTCATCCAGCAGCTTTCGCTCGCGACTCGTCATGCCGGAATTGTACCTCGTTTTTGACTCTGTCTACGAACTGAGCATTTTTTCGGTGTATTCGTAGACCAGCCGGTTGGTACAAACTTCAAAATAGCGCCGCTTGGTGATTTCCTTCAGGGCCCAGGTCTGCGGATCGACAAACGGGACGAGGCCCTCGCGCACCACCAGGCGTTGATAGACGTCGTTCGAGATCGGCACCGAGCCGCAGTGCAGCGTCACCTTCTCGTTGCCCCACAACAGCGGCAATTCCAGGTTTACCGGATTGAAGTTGAGCTCCGTGCGCAGCTTCTCGAAGGCGTCTTCGCTCAAGCAGATGCCGTAAACGTTGTAGCGCACCAGGAACTCCTCCATCGCGCCCGCGGCGGTCTCTTCGGTGATCGTCTGCATGATGTAGACGTTGAAGAGCGACGTATTCTCGGGCAGCGACTTGCGCGCCAGCTTGCTGCATCCCGAGAGGCGGTCGGAGAGATTGAGAGCATCGGAGATCATGATGCGCGCCTGGCCGTCGAAGAGGAAGAGCGGAGCGGAGTTCCGGTAGGTGATGCCGATGCCGATTTCCAGGCGCGGCAGGCCGCCCGCTTCGCTCTTGGTGTTGTAGAGCCGCACGATCTCGGTCATCTCGCGCGCCAGCCCGCAGGCCAGAGCCACGGCCTGGCCGCCGCCGCCCTCCTGCTCGAAGAGCGAGAGGATGACGGCGTCCCCTTCGATGAATACTTTCTCCGCGCCGTACCGCGGCAGGATGCGATTCAACGGCTCGTAGAAATTCAGGCTGAAGTAGCTGGCCGGATTCAGGCCGCGCGCCAATAACTCCTGGGTCAGACGCGTCGAGTCGCGGATGTCGGCCTTCATGATCACGTGCCCGGTGATCTTCCGCTCGACCACCTGCTCCTCGGTGGGGAGCAGGAATTCGTACAGTTGGCCGTTGACGCGCGAGAGCCGCTCGGTGCGCTCGTCCATCACCAGTTGGATTTTCTCGCTCAGGCCCTGGAAAACGGTCAGATGATGCACGTCGCGATGGTGGCGCGTGTAGTCGGTGATGTAGCGGACCAGGGCCATGCGCAGGTCGCGGGGTCCGAGGTTTTGCACTCGCGTGGCCGCGTCTTCGAGCACCGCGAGCCGGTTTTCCGGCAGCTTGAAGTGGCTCACCAGCGCGGCGACCTTCTTGCGCTCCTCCGGCTGCAGCAGCGCCGTCTTCATGCTCTGCGGATTGATCGGCGGGCAATAGTCCGCGTAGATGCGCGCCGCCTCGTAGGCCGCGGCCATGAAAAGCAGCAGCCCGGCCTTCTCCGCGGCGCGGTAGAACTCGTCGAGCAAATAGCGCTGCACTTCCAGCCGCTCCTCGAGCGGACCGAGCTCGTTCCGGCCGGCGCCGCGCTTCTTAGCGTCGGCGATGGACTGCTCGGTGCGCGATGCGCCCACCATCTCATCGACGTTTTCGGGGACGTTGAGCATCTCGCCGACCTGCGTCTCGTAGGCGGTGGAAAGAACGCGCACCTCCTCGGCGGTGGTAAAGATCTGGTCCACCAGGTCGGCGACCTTGTTCGAAAGGTCGGCGGCAGGAGGCTTGGCCGTCTGCACGGGAATCGCGCCGGTGAAGCCGCTGATCAGCCGGCCCACGCTGCTGCTCTTCTGCTGTTGCTGCGGGACCGTGGCGTTTCGCAGCGTAACCATCTCGGCAGCGAGCTTCTCCTGCTTTTCCTGATGCAGAGCCAGCTCGCGGGCTTCGGGTCCGGCCTGATCCACCATCTTGACGAAACCGCGCAGCCACTCCTCGATGAATTCGAAACGGTCCGGGTCTTTTTGGAAATTCCCGACCATGACGTACTTCTCGAGGTGGATGAAGTCGTCGCGGCCGTTATCGGTGAAAATCAGCGGATTCGAGAAGTACGGATAGAGACTGCCTGTTTCCGAGCCGAAGAAGGACTCCCTGGTCTTGCGCACCGCGTCGGCCTGGACTTCGTTGACCGAGCGCTGCAGCTCTTGGGCCACCAGCCGGAGGAAGACTTTCTTCTGCGTCTGGAAATCGCTGAAAATCTGCTTCAGCTCGAAAGCCTTGGGATTCCGCATGTGCTTCGGGTCTTCGTACATCTTCATGCGGTCCTTGCCTTGCAGCAGGATGACCCCGTATTGCCGCAGGAGTTCCCAGCCCAGGTACTTGAAAAGCGCGACCTCGGCCAGCAGGTCGATCTCCACGTTTTGCCGGGCGCGCGCCTGCGAGAGCACGCCGATCAGCAGTTCCTGCATCATGCGCTTGAATTCGGAACGCTCGGCCGGGCCGGGCGTCGGGCCCGGATCGTCGAACAGGCGGCGCGTGTTCGAGTGCTTGATCAGCAGTTGCAGAACATAGGGCGCGCAGAAGGCGATCAAGCGCGGGCTCAGGCGCACGTCGTGGCGGATGTTGTCCACGCCCAGGACGATCGACGTGAGCTTCAGCTCAGGCGCATAGCGCGTGAGTTGGAGCGCGCTGCGGATCTTGTCCGGTGTAGGGCGTTGGAAGAGAGCCATTGGGCCGTAAAAATATTATCAGGAATCCCGCGAGGGACGAAGCGGAACGTTAGGTCTGTTTCTGCTTGAACATCTTGAGGGCCATCTTGCGGACGATCTCGCTCACGCCCTTGTTTCCGGCTACGCCCTTTAGATCGATGATCGAGAGGCGATTGACCAGCAGCAGGGCCACGTCGAGGGGAGTCCGCGGGTTATTGGCCAGGTTCCGAACCACGGCCTGGCTCTTCATGAACTTTCGGGTCATGAACATGATCCGCAGCACTTCGTCGGTGACGCTGGTGAGCTTGGAGAAATTCTCCGCTTCCGAATCGGTCAGCTTCGGCGAGCCGAGCACCGCGCGCACGATGACTTTGGACGTGTCGCGGATCAGAATGCTGCGGTCTTCCTTGTTGCCCTTGAGCGCCAGTTGCACCTTCTGCGAGACGCTCATCTTGGCGATCTTGGCGTGCGTGGATTCGGTCTTCTTCTTATCGTCTCCGGAGGCTTCGGCGGCGGCGATTTCGGCGTCGGCGGCCTCGATCTCCTCATCGGTCAGGCCGACCTTGCCTTCGCGCTCGTCCTCCAGGCGGGCTTCGATAATCAGCAGCTCGAGGAGATTCGGCTCGAAGACGAAGCCTTCTTCCACCGCCGTGGCGCGGTCCTGCTGCATGGCCAGGTAGGTGGTGTTGTTCTTCAGGGCGATCAGGGCTTTGGTCCGCAGACGGTCGATGTTGTCGAGCAGGATCTTGATCGTCTCGAAATCCGCCACGGCCGAAAGATCGGCGATGGCGTCCTGAGGAGTCTGGCGATTGCAGAGCACCACGGTCAGCAAATCCATCCGCAGATTGTCCTGGCTCAGAAAATATCGCATTACGTCGGGAGAGGTGCTCTTTCTGCGGAGGAGCGGGCGGAGCTGATCGTCCGTCCAGCTCCCCAGCGTCACGCGGGCTTCGGCGCGCGCTTCCGCTTCCTCCTCATCCGCCAGTGCCACCAGCAGCTCGAGCTGCGCCTCGGGAGGCATTTCGGTGGAATTGCGGATTGCGGCCAGACGGTCGGCGGGAGTCATGCGTTAGGGACGCTTCCCTTTGGAATAAGTCACAGTCTTAGTCTCACCCTTGCTTCCGAGCGACGGCTGCGCTTCCCCGTTCAGCGTGATGTTGAGCGCCGCGGCGTTGTCGACCTCGAGCTGCACCGTCTGGTCCGCCGTGATGGTACGCGTGTCGCCCGCCTTCATCGGCGCTTTCCATGACGGACGGCCGTCGGCGGTCACGGTGATCCAGCAGCGGTCCGTGGCATCGACGCGCAAGCTCACTCCGTCGGCGTGCGGCCCATCCGCGGGGACGGTTTCGGCCACCGGAGCCGCAGGGGGCGGCGTGGCGGGAGGAACCACGGATTGCTTCACGGTCGCGGGCTTTAGCGGTTCAACTCGCTTCCACAATCGCCATCCGCCGGCGACGAGAGCCGCGATGACGACAAGGACGCCGAACACAACGAGCGGGATGTTGGCCGGCTGCGACTCGCCCTCCACTAATGCAAGCGGCTTCCGCATCGCTTGCTCGGGCGGGGCCGCGGGCGCCGCGCCGAAGTCCGCCAGGACGCGATCTTCGTCCAGACCCAGGTAGCGGGCGTACTGCCGCACAAACCCGCGGTCGAAGACGCCGCCCGGCAGACGGTCGAAACGGTCCGTCTCGATGGCGTCGAGCATGCGCACGCCGATCTTCGTGGCGCTGCAGATCTCCTGCAGAGTGATGCCCCGCATCTCGCGCTCGCGACGTAGATTTTCTCCGAACGATGCCATTGGGTTGTGCCGGTTCTGCGAAGCAATTCTACGCCGAATGGGCCCGATGTACAATCGGGCATGACTCGCCGAAACGCAATCAGCATCCTGGGCGCGCTGCCGGCCGCGGCTCTCAAGCCCGCCTTTGCCGCCGCGGGAGAGCCGGTATCTTTGAAATGGCTGGAGGGCGCGCCGCCCGCGCCGGCAGGCGTGACGTGGGGCGTGCCGTGGGCGCGCGGAACCGTGCGCCGCGATCAGGCCTTCGCGCTCGCTTCGGGCGCCCGGGCGCTGCCGCTCCAGACCTGGCCGCTCGCCTTCTGGCCCGACGGATCGCTCAAGTGGAGCGGCTTCG
Source organism: uncultured Acidobacteriota bacterium (assembly GCA_964601345.1). Classification (GTDB taxonomy): domain Bacteria; phylum Acidobacteriota; class Terriglobia; order JAJPHL01; family JAJPHL01; genus CAZRND01. The sequence continues at coordinate 12,547 of CAZRND010000053.1, forward strand.
CCACGGTCGCGGGTCCGCAGGATTCCGGGCCGCTGAGCCTGTCGCTCGCCGCGTCGTCGAACCAACGCGGGATCCAGGTTCGGGAGAACAGCACTTCCGTCGAGATCGACACCGGCCGCCTGCAATGCTGGATCCCGCGGCAAGGCGCGTCTCTCATCGATTCGATGATCGTCGGCGGGCGCGAAGTGGCCCGCAAAGCGCGCCTCGTTTGCACGCTCGAGGACCGCTCGCAGTTCGCCGCCAATCGCACACTTCGTTTCGACGACTTCACGAGCCGCGTGACGAAGGTCGCCGTCGAGCAATCGGGGCCGGTGCGCGCCGTGGTGAAAATCACGGGCACGCACAAGGCCGAGAAATCCGCGCGGGAATGGCTGCCCTTTACGGTGCGGCTCTATTTTTACGCGGACCAGGAGCCGGTGCGCGTGGTCCACACCATCGTCTTTGACGGCGACGAGCAGAAGGATTTTATCCGCGGCCTGGGCATGGCGTTCGAGGCGCCAATGCGCGAGCAGGTGCACAACCGTCACGTTCGCTTCTCGGGCCAGGACGGCGGCCTGTGGTCCGAGCCGGTCCAGCCGCTCACCGGCCGGCGCGCGCTCCCTGGCCGCGACGTCTACGCCGATCAGCTCGCCGGCAAGCGGGTTCCGAATCGCGATGCCTTCGACCAGCGTGGGCAAGCGCTGATGGCCGACTGGGCCGTTTGGGACGCATACAAGCTTGTGCAGGCATCCGCCGACGGATTCCGCGTGCAGAAGCGCGCCAACGCGCAGAGCTGCTGGATCGATGCCGGAGCGGGAAAGCGCGCCTCGGGTCTCGTCTTTGCCGGCGACGTCTCGGGCGGACTGGGCGTCGCGGTGAAGAATTTCTGGCAATCGCATCCGGCGTCGCTGGAGGTTGAAGGAGCCGCGACGGATGCGGCCCAACTGCGCGTATGGCTCTGGTCGCCCGACGCTGCGGCGATGGACCTGCGTCACTACGACACCAAAGCGCACGGCCTCGAAGCCAGCTACGAAGACGTGCAGGAAGGATTCAGCACGCCAAACGGCGTCGCCCGCACCAGCGAACTGATGCTCTATCCGAGCGGCGGTGTGACTTCAAAAGAGGAGAGCGTGGCGCAGGCGCAAATCGCGTCCCACCCGCCGGTGCTCGTCGCGACGCCTGAGTATCTGCACTCGACGCGCGTCTTCGGCATATGGTCGCTGCCCGACCGCTCGACGCCGGCGAAGCGCGCCATCGAGGAATCGCTCGACGCCGTGCTGGCGCACTACCTGAAGGAAGTCGAGCAACGCCACTGGTACGGCTTCTGGGATTTCGGCGACGTGATGCACGCTTACGACGCGCCGAAGCACGCTTGGCGTTATGACGTCGGCGGCTTCGCCTGGGACAACACCGAGCTCGGCACCGACCTGTGGCTCTGGTACAGCTTTCTGCGAACGGGCCGCGCCGACGTCTTCCGCATGGCCGAGGCGATGACGCGTCACACATCGGAGGTCGACGTCTACCACTCCGGCCGCTTTGCGATGCTCGGCTCGCGACACAATGTCCGCCACTGGGGATGCGGCGCGAAAGAAGCGCGCATCAGCCAGGCGGCGTATCGCCGGTTCTACTACTATCTGACCGCCGACGAGCGCACCGGCGACGCGATGCGCGAAGTCGTTGACGCCGACTACAAAGTCACCGAGATCGACCCGATGCGCATTGCCTCGCCGCTCAAAGGGCCAAAGCAATATCCCGGACGAGTGCGGGGAGGTCCCGACTGGCTGGCCTTCGTCGGCAACTGGATGACGGAGTGGGAGCGCACCGGCAATACGAAATACCGCGACAAGATCATCGCCGGCATGGATTCGATTGCGAAAATGCCTTACGGATTTCTCTCCGGCCCCGAGAACCTATTCGGGTACGATCCGGTGACCGGCAAGCTGGCGACGCTCGCCGACGATCCCTTCGGTCCTTACAACCTGCAGGTGATCATGGGCGGGGCCGAGGTCGTCTTCGAGCTCAACGAGTTGATCGAACATCCCGGATGGAAGAAGGCCTGGCTGCAATACTGCCGCTTAACCACGGCGCGGAAGGACGTCGTCGCGCGCGACATGACTACCGGCGCGGAAGGCGCGGACGCGGCCTTCGCGAGTCCCGGCCGCCTGGCGGCCTATGCATTTCTGCAGTTGCAGAATCCGGCCTTCGCCCGCCGGGCGATCGCGCAGCTCGCGCGGCCGATGGTGTCCCGCAAAGTCGAAGGCCTACTCGTGCTAAATCCCATCGACGAGGCCCCTGGCGTCTCGACCAATAGCGCCGCCCAGCAGAGTCTCACCGCTATTGAAGTTCTGGAGATGTGCGGCGCGCAGCTAGACCGCGCGTGAAGGAGTCCTATTGCGGATTACACGCTACCCATGTAGTATGGAATAGCAGCTTGTGATTCACTCTTTCGCCGACGAGACTACGGCCGATCTCTTCTGTGAGAAGAACACGAAAGCTGCCCGTAGGATCCCCCGCGAACTCTGGCGGGCTGTCCAGCGGAAGTTGAAGGCGCTCGATGTCGCAGCACGATTGACCGACCTGACCATACCGGCGGGCAACCGGCTGGAACAGTTGAAGGGCAATCAAGCTGGCCGTTTCGCAGTACGGATCAACGACCAGTATCGGATGACGTTTCTCTGGGAGCGAGGACAGGCTTATGAAGTCCGAATTGAAGATTATCACTAGAGACCCGAACTGGTTGGGACCGGCGATCCCGCCAGGGGAAATCCTGGCTGAGGAATTCCTGAAGCCCACGAACCTTAGGCAATCCGTGGCGGCGCGAAAGCTGGGCGTCTCGCTGAACCGCCTGAACGAGATTGTGCTTGGCAAGCGAAGCATCACCGCCGACACCGCTCTCCGTCTCGGCAAAGTCTTTCGGACATCGCCGCAGTTTTGGATGCGTCTGCAAGCCGATTGGGACCTCCATCAAGCCGTTCGCCGCACGCTCGGGAAAGCGTCGTAGGTTGTACCGGAGAACTGAGCCTAAGATCGCTCCTCACTTGACTTTCAACGCGGGTACCGCATAGAGTTGTCCCATCTACACCCTAAGGGTTAAAAGGAGCGTCAATGAAGAAAGTTGCGATTGTTTTTGCTGTCGTGTTGTTTGCTACGTCCGCGTTTGCCGCTGACAAGAGTTGGAGCGGATTCGTTTCCGATCTGACCTGCTCCACGAAGGAAAATGCGAAGACCGCGGGTCATGCCGCGTGCGCCAAGTCCTGTCTGGGCAAAGAGGGCGCCAAGGCTGCTCTCGTGACCGATGACGGAGCCATCGTCAAGATCGCCAACCTCGACAAGGTGAAGGAATTTGCCGGCGCGCACGTAACCGTTACGGGCAAGCTGGAAGGCGAGACCCTGACCGTCGACAAAGTCACACCGGACAAGAAGTAAGAGATTACCGGCTTGCGGACATTCGCGTAAAGCGGATGTCCCAGGCCCGGTCGTCGCCGGCGCTCAGGCCGGTGATCTTTCCCGCCGAATCGCGGAGGAAGCGGATGGATGCCGCCCCGCCGCGCCCCTCCATCATGAATGCATCGCGGAATGTAGGACGCAGCCGCAGCGGCGCGTTCCAGCCGATCGCCAGCGTCAGTCCCGTGGAATCCGCGGCGACCTTGAGTGTGCTTCGGGTGTCGCGACTCTCGTAGTCTCCTGCTAATTCCTTCAAACCCGCATCAGACGGATGGGCAGGTTCCACGCGCTCATAAAGGATGTCGCCGTCCGGCGTTACCTCTCGAAGCTTGTCACTCTCGAAGATGAATTGCCGTTCTCCCACGGAGAACACGCCCGGGCCTGTCAGAGTGAGCACTGTTCGTCCCATGGACAATTTTCCGTCCCTGACCGCCAGGTCAGCGACGGTGTTGTCGCGCACCTTGCGATACATGCCCGCGAGAGCCTGCGCCTTGATCCGGATACCGCCCAAGCCACGTGCGGTAGCCTCCGGTTGACCCGCCATGCGACACTTCGCGCAGCCCGTCGACGGAGCCTACCGTGAGGCCCGCGGCGTAGGCGATCGTCTTGCCGCCGGTGAGCGTCGCCGGGGTCTGCTGCGCTTTCACGATTTCCGGTCCGCCGACTTTGGCGTGCGTGAAATTCTCGTTCCATAGCAGCCAGTCGCCCACCGTGCTCAGCATCCCGCCGGCACCGATGATGTTTTCGATCGGCGTCTCCTGCTCCCAGCCGCCGCCGGGCTTAGGTCCGTAGGCCAGAGCGCGGCCCGGCACCACGGCGCGAAAGTCGTCGCGCCAGCGCGTGTGCGTCATCTGCAGAGGCTCGAAGATCGCTTCGCGCGTGAAGTCCTGGAACGTCTTCCCATTGCCGAGCGCGCGCTCCACCAGAATCGTCAGGATGTTGAAGCCCGTGTTCGTGTAGCTGTAGGTCGTGCCCGGATCGTAGTTGAGCCCGCGCTGTTGGGAAGCGAAGCGCAGCAGGTCGCGATTGCTGAGAACGTAAGTCCCTTCGCCGATGCCGGAGAGCGTCGCCACCAGCCGCCACTCGCGCAGTCCGCTGAGATGGCTCAGCACGTGGCGAATCGTGAGCGGCGTGCCGTAATCCGGCACCTCGGGCAGATATTTCCGCAGCGGATCGTCAAGGGACACCTTGCCTTGCTGCGCCAGCAGCATCAACGTCATGGCCGTGAATTGCTTGGCCACTGATCCGCTCTCAAAGACCGTGTCGGCGGAGATCGGAACGCCTCGCTCGAGATCGGCCATGCCATAGCCGGACTTCAGAACCACGCTCCCCTTCTGCGAGATACCGACCGCGCATCCGGGCGTATGGTTGTTGAACCCGGCGAAGATGCGATCGACATCCGCCTGATGGGAGGTCTGCGCCTGAAGACACGCGGATACCAAGAGTACTGCCGCGAGATTTTTCATAATCAGCGGCAGTATGTCATCGCGTTCCGGCCGCTGTCAATTTACAGCAGCCGGAAGGTTACTTCGATCGCGGCGAGAACATCGACGGGCTTTCCGTCCTTCATTCCCGGCCGGAACTTCCACTGACGGACGGCCTGCATCGCTCTTTCGTCGAGGCCCATGCCGAGCGCGCGCACGAGGCGAAGGCCGCGGACACTGCCGTCCGCGCCGACGACGGCTTCGAAGATCGCCGTCCCCTGGTATCGGGCTTTGCGGGCCGCATCGGTATACTCCGGCTCGACCTGGTAGATGATCTGCGGCATGGTGACGCCGCTTCCAGGCCGGTGGATCGGTCCGGTAATGCCGCCGCCGTCTCCGTCCGGACCAGCGCCGGGACCCGTGCGCGGGCCAACGCCTCCCTTATCGCCCTCCCCGATCCCACCGCTATGGCCCGGACCATTCGATGGCGGCCCAACTACGCCGCTAGGATCGCCCAACAGCCGCATGTCGATCTTCGCCAGAGTCTGCGGCCCGACGAGCGTGGGTTCAACGGCGAGTTGCGGGTCCAAATTGCGAATCACGGCTTCGGGTGGCGCCAACTGCACGGGCGCGAAGTTGGGGGGGATGCCTCGCGATGCCGGATCGGGCGAACGATCGCCGCCTCCTCCACCGCCCGTGCTGAAATCCGGCAAGTAAGCCGAGATGTCCACGCGCTTGAAACTGATCACGGGGATTGCGGGGCTGGTCACAATGGTGCGGCCGCTGATCAGCAGGAGCGTTAGGATCAGCGCCGCGTGAATCCACAGAGATATCCGGAAACTGAAGAACTGGTTGGTGTGCACTAAGGAACCGCCATTCTCCGGCCTGGAGATGGGGTGTTTCTACAGCAATCGGAAGGTAACTTCGATCGAAGCGGCTACGGCCACCGGCTTGCCGTCTTTCTGGCCGGGGCGGAACTTCCACTGCTTGACGGCGTCGAGAGCTTTTTCATCCAGGCCCAAACCGAGGGCGCGAATCACGCGCAGGTCGCGAACCTTGCCGTCGGAATCGACCACGGCGTAGAGGACCACGGTACCCTGGTACTTCGCTTTGCGCGCGGCTTCGGTGTATTCCGGCTCGATGCGATAGACAAGTTGCGGCGCGCTGACGCCGCCGCCGACTTTGAATACGCCGCCGCCGATGCCGCCGCCTTCGCCGGGTCCAACACCGCCGCCCTTGCCCGATCCCACGCCGCCGCCGCTGCCCGATCCGATACCGCCGCCGCTGCCGGTGCCGTTCGAGGGCGGGCCAATCTGCCCCAACGGATCGCCCAGTTGCGCCATGTTCACCGACGGCAGCTTGATCTCGGGAGGAATCAGCACGGTCGGCTCAACCGCCAGCTTCGGGTTTTCGTTGCGGATGACAACTTCGGGAGGAGCGAGTTGCTCCATCGCAAACTTCGGCAGTTTGCCTTTCGATGCCGGATCGGGAGAACGATCGCCGCCGCCACCGCCGCCGCCCATCTTGTCGGCCTTAGTGAGTTGCGGAATGTACGGCGAGACGTCGACCGGCATGAAGAGCTTGTCGTGCAGGGCCGGATCTACTTTTTTGATGAGGGCTTTGCTGCCGAAGAACAGCGCCAGGATCACCACCGCGTGGATGGCGATCGAGGCCGGGCCGGAGTACTTGCCGTAGCGGTACTCGCCCCAGATGTCTTTGACCGGAACAGGCTTCGAAGTGAGTTGTAGCGGAGGGAGCGTCTTGTAGTAGCGAAGCTCATGGATCGTGTCCATCAGCGACGCGATCCACCCCTTCTCGTCCTCAAGCAGGAGATGCTTCAGGTGATCGTCGGCGTTGCTACGCAGGGGGTTTGAGGGTGTCATTGGCCCAAAACTTCTCCGACTCCGACCTATATATATTACCACACGCGGCAAAAAGCAAGGCTTCTCCCGGCTTCTCCACCTGTTAGACGCGGACCCTGGGGTGAAAGTTTCCCCTTTCCGCTCCATGATACAATGCCCGTCAGGCTATGCGCTTGAACCACTTGTTGCTCGCCCTGGTCATCTTCACCGTGGATCAGGTGACCAAGGCCTTGGTGGAAGCCAACATTCCGCTCCACGAAGCCCGCGTGGTAATCCCCGGCCTGCTGCAACTGACCCACGTCAAGAACCGGGGGGCCGCCTTCGGCATCTTCGCCGATTCACCGAGCGAAGGCAAGATCATGGTGCTGGTTTTTCTCTCGGTGGTGGCCCTGGGCGTGGTCGTGACTTTGCTCTGGAGGAATCAGCCAAGCGCGCGCCGCATGGGATTGGGCCTGACCATGATTCTGGGCGGCGCAGTCGGCAATCTGCTCGATCGCCTGGCGCACGGTAGCGTGGTCGATTTCGTCTACTTCCATCTGGGCAACTACTACTGGCCGGCGTTCAACGTCGCCGATAGCGCCATCGTCATTGGCGCGGGATTGCTCCTGATCGACATGATGGTCACGGGCACGCGAGCCGAGGCCCCGAACTAAACTTTAGAGCTTCTGGGCAGGTTGAAAACCTGCCCC
>CAZRND010000054.1:0-19942 GCA_964601345.1 uncultured Acidobacteriota bacterium
TAGTCTTCGTGTGGAGGGTTGGCAAGTGATCAAAGGTACTAATCATTTGAGAGTACCAAGGGACTCCGTGGGCCGGCAAGGAAGGACTTCCTTGACTGCCTTGGTTTCAATGGCACAATGAGTCCCTGTGCTCCAGCATATACTAGTGCCTTGGGCTGCATAAGGAAACCAAATGACTCTAAGGACCAGACTCAAGGCATCCATTCCGGCCACCCAGAGAATGGCTCTTCGCATGCTCGGCGCATACCTTCAAAGGCGACTGCATTTTGTCGGGCCATTCCAGGCAGCGCGTATCCTTGCTGACAATTCTCACGAGAACAACGTCGACCGCGACTCCAAGCTGATCTCTCAGGCTCTCACGAGAGTGGAGGACAGGGACGGATTGACTCTCTGGGAAGGACCTGGATTCGGGCGATTTTGGGCGCCCTCATCCAATGCGGTTCTGTCGACCGCCTGGGTTCTGGCGGAGGCGAAACACTCGCCGTACACGCGAGAAGGACACACGGTCCGGCCGGGAGATGTCGTGATAGATTGCGGTTGTAACATTGGAGTCTTTAGCCGATTTGCGCTCGACAACGGAGCGAGCCGAGTCGTTGCGTTGGAACCGGCGCCCGACAACGCCAGATGTCTAAAACTTACGTTTCAAGAAGCCATTGCAGATGGCCGTTTCATCTTAGTCGAAGTCGGGGCTTGGAACCGGTCCGACGTTCTCACTTTTAACGTCAACTCAGCTACGTCGGGACGAAATTCCTTCGTATCGAGAGATTCTCCGGAAAGCCGGACTCTCACGATCCAGGTTGCCCCCATAGACGCGATTCTCGAAAAGTGCGGCATCCAAACAGTTCATTTCATTAAGATCGATGTGGAAGGCGCTGAAACGCAGGCTCTGGCCGGCGCCGGCAAGACGATCCAGCGATCTCGGCCGTTACTTTCCGTTGCAACCGAGCACTTTCCGCAAAACGCCGAGCAGGTTGTAACGACGTTGGCATCGATTGCGCCGTATCGGGCGCAGGTCGGGAAATCGCTAAGCCAGCTAGACGGTCATATTTTCCCGGAAACAATCTTCTTGTCACCAATTCGTTGAACTCCCTTTGAAGGACTGCGCGAGCGCCCGGATAAAGTGCCGGGGATCCAACGCGCGCGCCAAGGCGCCTCCTCCGATACTAACCGCCAGACAACGGCCATACTGGCGGAGGCCTGCAGAGGATGCGCAATAAAGAAGACTGGTGACAGCCTCTCGGATTTCCCGGCGGGTCGCGTCTTCCTCCGCGATGGACAACTTCAAAGCCGCGCGTGCTTGCAGAAGACCTTGCAGCTGTCGAAGGCGACTCAGGGCCGCGCGCACACGGAGCGCCGGTCTACTGGAGTTTTGCAAGTGTTCACGCTTAGTGGCCAAGACGTTTCGACAATAGGCAAATTGCCCCGTACGCGACAATCGTATCCAGAAATCTCGGTCCTCTGCCCATTGCAGGCGTTCGTCAAAGCCGCCGATTCCCAGGGCGGCCGACCGGCGAAATAGGTTGGACGCCGTTGGAATATAGCTGCCCGACAAGAGACTAACGTACAAAGGCTCCTGGATGAGCCTGAGCCCGGTGTCGTCTTCGAGATACGAGAGGTCCTCGACGCGTTTTCCGGAAAGGAAACTCTGTACAACCAAGCCCGCGGCTGGATCCAGGATACGTACATCCCCAAAACACAGATCGAGCTTAGGGTGGCTGGTGAATGCCCGTTCGAGCGTCATCAAATGATTGCTGTGGAAGTAGTCATCGCTGTCAAGCAAGGCGACGAGTTCCGTGTCTAGGCGATGGATGCCAAGATTCCGGGCTGCGGACACACCTTTGTTTTCGCTACGAATCAAATCGAATCGCAGAGTCGGCCTCGAGCGCGCCGCCCATTCATTGACTCGAGCGACGCTGTTGTCGGTTGAGCCATCGTCGACAACGACCAACTGATCGGGAGGACGCTGCTGAGAAACCACACTATCAAGCGCGTCGACAACGTACTGTTCGCAGTTAAAGACAGGGATGACGACCCCTATGCTGTACATCGCTTCTCATTCCGTTTCGGACAGCGCGACTCTAGCATTACGCGTAAGCTATGTCCAGCAAAGTGGAGGTCGTTGGGCGCACAAGGATTCATGGCCGAATCTACGGGATGACGATCCGGACCAGTTCCACGTAAGCCTCGCGAAACGGTCCGGGCACCTGCGTCCGAACGCCAATCAACCGCTCGCGATCCTCAGAGTGCAGACTGCGCGTCCAGCGCAGCAAAAGGGCGTAGGCGGCTACTCCGGCCGCAACCCCAAATAGGGCTCCCTCAAAGGGAGGTGAGGAACGTCCAATGACCCAAGACAGTGCCGCCATGAGCAGGGCCGAAGTCAGGATCTTCTGCAGGGCAAGACCAGGGATGGGAATTCTGAGCCGCCGGAAGGCAAAGACCCAGATGCCGGACACCGCGATCGTCTGAGCCAGGCCATTGGCGAATGCCGCTCCGATCGCCCCGCCGCCGGGGATCCACCAGAGGTCCAGCGACAAGTTCAAGACTGCGGTAGCAATTCCCCACTTCACCAGAAAGGCCTGGTTTTCCGTAGCCAGTAACAACTGATGAGCGGGCCCGAGAAAAGCGCGGGGAACGCAAAACAGGGCCGCAACCAGGAGCACCGGGATGGCCGGCAGAAATTTCTCTCCGTAAAGGAAGCGGATGGCCGGCGCGCTGAGGGCCGCCAACCCCAGCGTCAAAGGAAAGGCCAGCAGCGCCATATAGCGCAGCACCTCGGCAACCACTCGTCCCAACCCTCTCGGATCACGCCCCTGCTCGACCATGATATTGGCGCCGGAGGCCGACGCAAAAACCTGCGGGAGCAGAAGAATCTGTTGGGAGATGCCAAAAGTCAGGGAGTAGAAAGCAACTTGCCGGATATCGCCGAAGAACTTGAGGAAGAAAATTTCGGACCGATCCCAGACGACGGTGTCGAGGATCATCAAGATGGTCGTCTGCCAGGAGAAACGGAACAGCCTTTCTCGGATTTCCGGGGGAAGCGGCCCTGGAGCCGTTAGCGGAGATCCGCTGGGCGTGTGTTTCTTAAAGCAGTTGCGGTACAAGTAGTAGCGAAAAGGAAGATCGATGCTGCGGGCGGCGAGCATGGAGGACGTGAGACCGATCAGCCCCCAGCCGTACATCAGGGTCAGGCAAGTGCCCGTCAAGTTGACGATTTCCGCCAATAGGGAAGGCCACGCATTAGCGGAATAGTCCTGCGCGGCGGCAATGGCGTTGCCGAAGACTCCCCGCAGCATCCCCGGGAAAAGGCTCAAGATGGCCAACAAGTAGAAAGTACGATGTTCGGCCTGCGCCCGGCCCAGGACGAGAGCAAAGCCTAAGGAAACCGCCACGACTGCATTCATCAACTGCCACCGGAACGTCGATCCGACGATCTTTCTGGCGACGGCGATTTCTCCCCGGCCGATATACTCGGCGGCGAACTTCCGGGCTGTGCTCGCCGGCCCAAAAGTGGCCAGAGTCCCTACCATGTTGGTCACCCAATTAATGAAGGTGTAATACCCCATTTGCTGGGGTCCCATGAAGCGGGCCACCATCACGGAAATGACCAGGCCCGTCACCAGACTCAGGCCCGTGTCCAGGGCGATCCACAAGGAGTTGCGGGCGATCAGTTTGCTACGCATGGGATCGAGTCAGCGTGGAATTTGGGCAAGAGAAGAGTACCAGTATATCGCATGGGATAATGGGCCGAAGTAATGCTTTCGATACCGAACCGTCTCGCTGCCTTGACACCTCTCTCCACAGCGAGCTAGCATCACAGTATGTGTGTTTTCAGGCCGCTTTGGCGGGCTTATCTGTGCGTGCCTTTTTTCGCGCTTACGCTCTCCTGGGCGCAAACATCGGCTCCCGTCACGGTCAATGTGGGATCGCTTCCCCGCGGTGTGGCCATCGACCCGGTCAGCAATGTGGCCCTGGTGGGCAATTTTGGCGATAGCACAGTGTCCTTCATCGATCTGGCAACCCAAAAAGTGATCGGAACTCTGAGTGTTTCTTCGCCTTCCGGAGTGGCGGTGAGCGCGGGCAACGGAACTGCGGTCGTCACCAGCCGGTTCGACAACTCGGTTACGGTAATCGACGTCAACAAGCGGTCCATCCTCGGCGTAGTCGGAGTGGGCAGCGGGCCGGTCGGCGTGGCCGTCAACCCCGTCACGAACATCGCCGTGGTGGCCAATTCCCTCGGCAATTCCGTTTCGCTGGTTGATCTCAGGGGCCTGAAGGTCGTCACTGAGATTACCGGGATTCCGAACGCTACCGGTCTGCAATCCGTTGCCGTCGATCTCAATCAGAATATTGCCGCGGTCGCCTCCTCCACTTCCAACAGCCTGATCATCGTCGACCTCGCCGCGAAGACGATTCGCGCCACGATCCCCGTGGAACAGTCGCCCTCCGGCGTCGCGATCGATATAGCCAGCAAGACCGCCGCGGTCACCAACGAATTTAGCAACTCGGTATCGCTCGTCGATCTAACGACAAATACGGTGCGGGCCAGCGTGCCCAACATCCCGAGGCCCCAAGCGGTCGCCATGAGCGCGGGAACGAAATCCGCGATCGTGACCACGGGCACCAACGGGACGATCGAAGTCGTGAACCTATTGGCGGCCGCCGTGGACGTCAGCATCCCAAACCTGGCCAATCCAACCGGCGTAGCCTACAACCCAACCAACGGGCGCACCGTAGTTTCGTTCCCCAACGACAGCTCCGTCGGGGTCATCTCCTCCCTGGGCCTCTTCGTCGTGGTCCATGGCTCCACGTTTGCGCAGGGTGCGGTGGCTCCTTTGTCCATCGCCGCGGGATTCGGAACCGGCCTGAGCTCGAAGGTACAGAGCGCCGTGCCGCCCCTCCCTCTGCCGACCAGCTTGAATAACACCATTGTCCGGGTGTCAGGCAGCAACGTCCCGTTGTTCTTTGTTTCTGCTCAACAGATCAACTTCCAAGTTCCCGCCGTGAGTCCGGGGAACTATCCGATCCAAGTACTCTACAACGGCGTGATCGTGGGATCGGGCACGCTGATCGTTGCGGCAGTGGCTCCAGGATTTTTTACCGCGAACCAGCAAGGCACCGGACAGGTTGTAGCCGTCAATTCCAACGGCTCCCTCAATAACCCGGCGCCGCCGCCGGGGGTCCCATTCGGCAACGGGAGCCCGGCTAACGCCGGCGATTACATTACGCTCTACGGCACAGGGGGAGGAATTACGAATCCCAGCACTCCGGCCGGCTCGGCGCCAACCGCCGCGGCAAAAACTACTTTCACGCCCACGGCGCAAATTGGCGGGATCGCCGCGACGGTTCTCTACAGCGGAACCGCTCCCTCTTTGGTTGGAGTCTGGCAGGTAAACGTCGTGATTCCGGCAACGGTGAAAAGCGGTTCAGACATCGCCGTCGTCCTTACCGAGAATGGGCAGACAACTCCCACGGTGACGATCGCCGTTCGATAGACTCGTCAACTTAGAAGCTTCGCCAGCATCCTGGCCTGATTCTCGCCATTGAACAGATTCTCGAACCAGGGACTCGCCTTGACCGGCTCGGTGGGAAGGCCGAAGAAGGACACCACTTTTTCATCCACCTGCTCGTCGGTATCGTCCTGATAAACGCACGTGTACGGCACACCGCTCTTCGAGAGAATCCAATCCACGGATGAGTTTCTCGTGGTCATCACCAGGATCGGGCGGCCGATGCAAAGGTAGTCGAAGAGCTTGGCCGGCACCTGATAACCGGAGACCGGGCCGGTGACGTCGAGCAGGAGCAGATATTCGGCCTCGGCCGTCAGTTTTCTAGCTTCGTCGGTGGAGACGCGGTGATTCCGACACTCCAGCCACTCTCGCGTCATCAATCCGTCGAAGGCCGAATCGTCGATTCCGTTCCATGGCCTGTCCATGTCCCCTTGCAACACTACGCCTAAATCCTTCGGGACAAGGTTGCGCGAGATCAGCCGGTCCATCGAGAGAAGCACCCGGCCGGGATGGCGGAACGAATAGATATCGCCGGGATGAATCAAGATCCGGCGCGGCCGGGGCGGAGGCGTCGCGGCCTGGACGCGATCGTCCGGGTCGAAGCCGTTCCACACGGCATGGACCTTGTGCGCCCTCTGCGGATAACTTTTCCGCAGCTTCTCCGCCGCGTATTCCGTGTTGACGATCACCACGTCGGCATTCTTGAGAATCGCGCGCTCCAGCAGCTTCCGAACGGGAATTCTCGATCTCACCGCGGCATTTCCCATCAATGGATCGCGAAAGTCGGCGATCCACTTGACTCCGTATTTCTTCTTCAACCACAACCCCGCCAGGTGCGTGGAAACCGGAGGAAAAGTGGAGAGTACGGCGTGCACCTTCCCAGACTCCATCAGCGGCTCCGCGGCGGTCATGACGTGCGGCAGCCAAGTGAGCGTGAAGCCGTTCGGGAAGAGGATGCGCTGGATCTGTTCAAGCACAAAGGCGACCAGAGCGTCCCTGCCGGGCGGCGGACCTCCCGGAGCGGGAAACACGTCGTCCGGCACGGGAAACGATCCGTCGCAGATGACGTTTGTCGGAAATCCGAATTTCGGCAAGTACTTGTAGAAGCGATAAGGACGGGCCGCTCCGGAAGCGGCCCGGGGCGGAAAAAAATAGGCCAGAATCAAGACAGTCTTTGGAGCGGCCGGCGTCTGGCTCATGGTTTGGCTTGGGAAACCAGTACGCGCGCAATCCGTTCGGCCGCTTGGCCATCCCACAGATCGGGCACTCTTCCCGGATGAGCCGGTCCGTCGAGCACCTGCATAGCGGCCTGAATCAGCTTCTCCGGATCGTTCCCTACCAGGCGATTGGTGCCGCACTCGATGGTCACAGGCCGTTCCGTGTTCTCGCGCACCGTCAGGCAAGGGACGCCGAGCACAGTGGTCTCTTCCTGGATCCCGCCCGAGTCGGTTACCACCATCGTGGACTGGCTGAGCAAACTGAGGAATTCCAAATAGCCCATCGGGTCGGTCGCCTGAACTTTTTCGATCAGCGAATCGAGACCCGAAGCGGCGATTTGCCGCCGCGTGCGTGGATGAATCGGGAAGATCACGGGAAGCCGTTCGGCCAGCTTCGCGAGGACGCTCAGGATTCCTTTCAACTGCTCGGGAGAATCGACATTCGCCGGCCGGTGAAGCGTCACGACCACATACGGCACGGCCTTGCCGTCGCGCTCGAGGCCCAGGGTCTTCAGCGTCGGCAGACTCTTGGCCCGCTCCCGGTGGCGCAGCAGCGTATCGATCATCACGTTGCCGACCAAATGGATTCGTTCGGGAGGCACGCCCTCGCGCTTCAGGTTGGCCACTCCGCTCGGCTCGCTGACCAGATACAGGCTCGATATGGCGTCCGTGAGAACGCGATTGATCTCCTCGGGCATGGTGCGATCAAAACTACGCAGGCCGGCTTCCACGTGAGCCACGGCGATCCCCATCTTCACCGCCACGATCGCGCAAGCGATGGTCGAGTTCACGTCGCCCACCACCACCACCCAGTCGGGACGCTCCTTTTCGAGCACCGGCTCGAAGAGACGGATAATCTCCGCGGTCTGTTGTGCATGGCTGCCCGAGCCCACTCCGAGATTGATGTCCGGCTCGGGGATTCCGAGGTCCTGGAAGAACAACTGCGACATCTTCGGATCGTAGTGCTGGCCCGTATGCACCAACAGTTGCGACATGCCGTGGCGACGGAAGGCTTCCACCAGCGGAGCGATCTTCATGAAGTTCGGCCGCGCGCCGACGACGTTAAGAACCTTCATGGGACGGTCTCCGCTTTTTGTCCAGCAACGACGCCACTTTTCTTTTTCCCTTTCTCATCCAGTCGAAGACGCGCACCGGCCCGGTCTTCCTCCGCGCAATCACCCATCGCAGCGTGCGGCTTTCGTTGGTCAACGAACGCTTGTATTGAGAATCCGCGGCCAGAAAGTCGTACTCCTTGAGAGCTTCCTGCGCCAGGCAATGCCGGATGGCCAGGTAGTGCGTGGTCATCCCAGGTTTAAGCTTGTTGTCCTTCTCCTGCCGGGTTCCAGACTGATAAAAATACACCCGCCCGTCATAGACAAAATTATACAAGACGCCGATCGGCGTCGCGCCCGACCCCACGCGGAGGATCTGGATCCTTCCCGCCGGAAAACCGGAACGGATCAGCGTCTCGTGAAACTGCCGGAATTTTCGAGAGCCGAAGACACCGGGCTGCCCGCGGCTGCGCCACGAGCTCTGATGCAATTCCACGAGCTGCCCGAAGAACTGCAACGCATCTTCCAGCGTAGCACACTCCGCCACGGTGCATGGCGACCCCAGGGATTGCTCAAAAAGCTTCATACTCCGCCGGATCTGCTGGCGCGTGTTCGACGAGAGGACGGAATCGAATTCCTTCCCTTCCCGGCGTAAGCGCTCCAGGCTCACAAAGTACGACGGGCGCGCGGAAGCTTCGACATGGTCGAAGGAGCTTTCGAGCGCCGCGAGGCCCTCTTGTTCGACGATCCCGTCGAGCAGCAATTCGTCCCACTTGGACCGGCGCAGGTATCCGACGAGAGCCTCCGCCACTTGCTTTTGCAGCGATGACCGCGCCACCAGAGCGTTGTACTCGATGCATGTGGAATCGGCTTCATCCTCGCCGGCGCAATTCAGATAGATGCGCCGCAGCGGGATTCCCTTCACCCACTGCCGCCGCCGGACCAGCAAGCAACACCCGGCCGTCTCGCCGCCGTCCTCGAAGAACACCAGTTCCGGATTGAGATCCTCACCGTAGACCGAAAGCCAGGTCTCGATCCACAGTGACGAGAGAAAGAAAGACGAGCAGCCGCTGGCGGCGAGAACCCGCTCCCATTCCGGGGCGCGCTTCGGCCACTCCCGCCAGTCGATGCTTCGCACTAGGAGTTCGGACATTTCACCCCAGGGTTGTCAGAACCAATAACCGTCGCTGGCCACGCCGAGCGCCACCTGCAGCCGGAAGCGGAAGAAGGGCTCCGTCTCGATCGCGAACCTTTGGATATCGAAGCAACTGGTCCGGCCCATCCGGTTCAAGCCGCCATAGTAGGAGAAGGCAGCGCGATAGCCGGCCTCGCGAAGAGCGGAGACGGTGTCTTGATTGAAGCTGGTTCGCGCCCCGACCGGATACGCGAGCGCTTGAATCGGAACGCCCAGCCGGCTGCTCAACAACTCGCGCGACTCCTTGACTTCCTTGAGTTGATCGGCGCGAGAAAGCTTCGAAAGAATCGGATGACTCTTGGTGTGCGAGCCGATGCCCATTCCCGCGCGGGCCATCTCCGCCGCCATCTCCCAGGTCATGAAGAGCCGGGAGTCCGAACGAAACGGCTTGCGCACCGCGCATTCCTGTTCCAATTCCGCCAGAAAACGGGCGCCGTCCGTCGTCTTCGGACTCTTGAAAAAATGCAGGACCTGATTGATGACCGCCGACCGGCGTCCGGGCGGCAGGAAAAACTCCGCGGGCTCCGGATAGGCGATGCGCAGGGTCTCCTTCGGGCAGTTGCGCACCCAGTAGGCAATCTTTTCCCACCAGGGAACCACCGGCTGGCTCAAATACGAGGAGACCAGGAAGAAGGTGCCCTGCACGCCCAGGGAATGCAGCACCGGAAACGCTCGATGATAGTTATCGGCGTAGCCGTCGTCGAAGGTGATCAGGACGGCGACGCCGCGAAAGCCCTTGTTCGAAACCACCAGGTCGACGGCCTCGTCCAGAGTGATCACCGAGTATTTCTTGCGGAGATACTTGACCTGTTCCTCGAGGCCCTCCGCAGTAGCGGCGAACATGCCTTCATCGAATTCGGTAGCGTAACGGTCGCCGATCCGGTGATAGTTCAGAATCATGAGACAGTCGCGGCGCGCAAGAGTCTCCAGGACCATCAGGGCCCCAAGGGACGAGGCCGTTCGGGCAAATAGGTTCCGCTTCTGCATTTCGGCGGGATCATTATAACGAAAGAGGAACTTTCAGGTAAGCGAACTCGGCTCCCCGTTACCGCTTTGCCACAAAGTCGATCGAGCTGCAACACAACTGCTCGGGAGGCATATGGGCAAACTCCGCGGCCACTTTCATTTTCGGGAGAAGGGCCATGAGCTCCGGCTTGGGCTTTTGCTTGTCGAGTACGATCTGGAGTCCGGCTTCCCGCGCCAAGTCCAGAAAGCGCTGCGGACGAAGCCGGTTCTGATAGAGCATCCCGTTATTCCAGAACGCCCATTCTTTTTCCGTGTAGCTCAGATAGTTGAGGAAGGTGATCTCGCGGTCGAAGTAGGCATAATGATCGCCGCAGTTGACACTGTGGATCGCCAGCCCGCCCGGTTTCAGAATCCGGTATGTCTCACGCATGATGCGAGCCAGCGCCTTCTCCCCGATGTGCTCGAAGACGCTGTTCGAAAAGACAATGTCTACGCTGCCGTCGGCTAATCCGGTCTGGGCGGCGTCGGCGGGAGCGTTGTACTCGATTCTCGCGAGCCGCAGCAGGTCGCCGGCATTGCGCGCCTGAGCCAGCGCTGCGTGCACGGCCTCGATTTCGGCCGAAGGCCTGGAAACTGCCTGAGCGATCGCCGGCAAGTGAGTCGCGAGGGCTTGGACCATCCGCAAGGTGAGATCTTCCTTGAGGTGTCGGTTGAGATCGAACGTATGACAAGCGCGGGCGCCAACCAGAGCGTAACAGACCGGCAGCGTGGGCATCCAGCCCGTTCCGATTTCCACATAGACCAAGTCGCGCGGATTGATTTTCAGCTCGTTCATATGGCTGATGAGGACCAGCCAGTCGTCCACCACTTTGTTCTTCACGACGGCGTCGAAGTCGCGTAGTTCACCGAACGCGCGCTGCAAAACGTCGTTGACCAGCACGCCTCCCGGAACCGCGCCGAGAACTTTCTGGAGAACTCCCTTCACACGCCAGTCCATAGAGGCAGTTAGTATACTACCGGGATCAGCAAACCCAGAAAGCGGCCGCGTTCGCTCTTATCGAGGGCTCGCGTTGCGCGCAGCAGGAGGAAGAAAACGGCGAGCGCCGAGCGGGTTCGCCACGCCCGGAGGTTCACCTACGGATAAACGCGGACGCGTCCCTCTTCCACCACCGCCCGCTGGATATTCCCCGGCAGGACAAACGGTTGATCGGGCGCGGCTCTGGGATAGCGCGGCAGGACGAACCACTTCACCAGAAAATCGAGCAGCACGCCGCGGACCACCAGGTCATCGAGAGCCACCGACTCCAGGTGATAGATGCCCCTTCCGCCGCCCGACGATTCGAAGCCCGCGACCACGGTCACCTGGCGCCGCCCGTTGAGGACGAGCTCGAGCAGCGGATTCACCGGCCGCTTCGCCCCGGCGCGGTATTCGTCAAAGTCGACGACGCCGTAGCCGGTCTGTTTTCCGGGATGCAGCTCGAAGTGGATGCCCGAAACGCCCTTGGGGATGCGCGAGCCCATGCTCAACGCAAAGTAGGAATCGATTTCCTCCGTCGTGAAGACGACGGGAGATCCGCGCCGGCCCGCGGGAGCCGTCGATTTTTCCTGAATCGCGGCAAGCTTCTTTTCCATCCGCGCGGCCGCCGCCGGATTCGACGCCGGCGCCGGAGTGACCAGCACGAGCAGCAGGAAGAAGATCACTGCGTACGTCCGCGAGCCATCTCGCCCGCCTGGCGGTGCGGATCGTCGAGCGAGCCCGTCAGCAGAAACGAGCGGAAGTCCATGCGCACGTCGCGATCGAAGCCGACCAGGCCCGTCGCTTCGAGTTCCGGCCCGTCGCCGCGAAGGTCGAGCCGCGTAAACCGGACATGCCGGTTCTGCACCACGACATCGGCCGCCGCCTGGCGAATGCGCGTGATCTGCAGGGCGTGGCCCAGAGCGGCGCTGCGCACGATCCAGTCGCGCCCGGTGAACGACCCGCGCAAGCGCATCGAATCGTTGATCTCCGCCGCCGTCCGTCCCGCGGCATTCCATTCGAATTTTCCGGTGAGTGGACCCGCAGCCAGCCCGAGGGGAAAGGACTCGAGCGCCGCTCCGTTCACTTGCGCCTGCGCGCTGTACTCGGGGATCGGACCCGCGAAGTCCAGTTGCACCGCGCCACGCAGCGATCCCGCGATCGGGAAGGCGGCCTGCACGTCGCGCAGCGTCAGCCGCCGTCCCGCCAGCGTGAATCCGGCGCGAAGATTCTCCACCGTGACGCCGCGGACACGGAAGCGCCCGGCCGCGAGCGTCCCTTTCGCATCGAGCGCCGCCAGGAACGCCGGAGGCGCCTGTCCCGCGCGGTAAAGCCCCGCGAAAAACGCCGTTCCAGCTTCGTTGACGCGCAGCTCTCCCTGCCATTGCCCGCCCGACCGAGAGAGCGGCCCACGAAAAGCCCCGGTCAACGTGGAGTCGCCGATCGTCGCAACCAGGTTGTCCACTCGCATCTGCGAGCCCTTGAATTCCGCGCGCGCCGTCTGCAAAACAACCGGCTGCGTCAGCCACGCCGGAGCGATGCGCATGCGCGCCACCTTGGCCCATCCGCTCACCACAGGGGCCGAACCACGCTCCACCTCGACCTGCGCGTTGAGCGAGAGCCGCCCATCGGGAATCTGCGGAAGATGGAGCCCGAGCGCGGAGGCCAGGGCGGTGATCGATCCGATCGCGAGATCGTTGCCCGCGGCGGACACTTCAATCGTCCGCGCCCCGCGCACGGGCGACGTCCAATCGACGGCGAGGCCCAAGGTCAGCGTGTGCGAATCGCCGAGAGGCAACGACACGGGCTCGAGACGGATCATCGGCCCGTCAAAGGTGAGCCGCGCTTCCGGAGCGCGAAGAACCTCCATGCCCGGACCACTCAACGCCAGCCCGGTCACCTTTACATTCCCATCGCCGCTGGGACTCGGACCAGTCAACCGCACCGCGCCGTTCAGTCGTCCTTCGACGCGCAGGTCTTTGGACAGGCGCGGAGAGAAATTCCGCGAGGTCGCGAAGAGCGGGCCGGCATCGGCATCGGTGAAGCGGACCTGCAAGTCCCAAGCGGGCGAATCGTCCTGGCTGCGGAGAAAATTGCGAATCGTTCCAAAGGCCGCGACGGTCCCTTGCGCCGTGCGCAATTCGGCGAGGTCGAGCCGGCGCGCGGGAAAATCGGCCAAGCCGGAAAAATCGAGATCGAGCGGCGGCAGATCGAGCGGCGGGGGAAGGTCCGCGCGGTGCAGACGGCCGGCCTCGAGCCGCCCCTGAACGCGCAGCGCCCTCGGATGTCCCGAGACTTGCATGTCCAGCCCCAAGGTTCCCTGCACTCCCGATTCCGAGCCGCGCACCAGAACCAGCAGGTCGCTCAGGAACGCGCCCATCAGGCGCACGCGCAGCGACAAGGGATCGGAAAACCGCGGGCCGAATTCTCCTTCGGCCCGAATCTCTCCCGCTCCCGTGAGAGTGCGATCGGTTCGCGACGGCTGTCCGCGGAAGCGGACTCCCAGTCGTCCGTTTTGCGCGAAGACCGCCGCCTGGACGTTGGAGAAAAAGAAAATATTCTTGACGTCGCCTTCCTTGAAGTTAATGCGCCCATCGCGGAACTCAAGATACGGGAAGTACACCGCATCGGCCGCCGGGCCGGCGGCTCCGCCTGCACCGCCTCGCCGCAGCAGCGATTCCACATTCCAGGATTGCGGCCGGACGGACAGATTCAGGCTCGGCTCGATGAAGACGATCGAGGAGAAGCTCAGCCTTCCGGTCCAGAGCGACCGCAGCCGCAGCGTAGCGCGCAGCTCCGACATCCGCGCAAACGGTTCCGGTCCGAACGAGGGATCTTCCCCGATGACCACTTCCGAGGCCGTCAGTCCGGGGGCCGGCAGCAGCGTCAGGTGAACGTCGCCGACTTGCACCGGCCGCCCCAGTCCCGCGCCCAGATCGGCGGCGATCCGCGAGCGGTAGCGATTGATGTTGATGAGCAGAGGAAGAAAGAACGCGGCCAGGACCAGAAGGACCAGCCCCACGATCAGCCGCCGGGTTGGCACGCGACGTTGTTGCATGGACGAAAACTTCGATCAGGGCTGCGCGGAGCGGATCGGCAGGAAGAGCCGGCCCCAGCGCGTCTTGACGGGCAGACTGATGACGACCTCGACGACACCGACGAGGCGGTCCATCAGGCTCCTGGGCATGTAAGCTTCGCGCGGCAGATTGATCGACCAGTAAAGGACCATCGGTTTGCCGAGAATATTTTCGCGCGGTACGAATCCCCAATAGCGGCTGTCGAGGCTGTTGTCGCGGTTGTCGCCCATCGCGAAATAATGTCCCGCCGGCACCACGAGCCATCCGTCCTTGACGTACTGCGGCATCGCGTCGGCCCACTCGGGATACACCGGACCGATCGGCGCCATCGGAAAATTGTCGCGATAGTCGTCGATCGTCGATGAGGAATGCGACTTGTAGCCCTCGTTGAGAAAGCGGCCGTTCACGATCACGTTCCGGCGCACGATCTTGATCTTGTCGCCGGGCAAGCCGATCACGCGCTTCACCATGTGAATGCGCGCCGGCTCGGCCGGATGCTTGAAGACGATGATGTCCCCCCGATGAATCTCGTTGTAGGGCAGCAACGGTCCGAGCCACGTGGTGGCGGGGGCGAACTGGACCTTCTCGACGAAGGGACGGTCGCCGATGAGCAGAGTGGTTTCCATGGACTCCGACGGGATCTCGAACGCCTGGGCCACAAACGTGGTGAAGAACAGGGCCAGCACCGCGGTCGCCACGAGCGACGAAAAATTCTCGCGCAGGGCCGAGTGCTTCTGCGGCGCGGCCTCCTCCTGCTTGGTCTTTCGTTCCTTTTTCATAGCGTAGCAGCGTGAACGATCCGGAACATCCGCTCCCAGCGGGTCTTATGGCGGAAATCGAGGATCACATCCATAATACTCCGAACGTGCTCGCGTAGACCCACAGGTTGATAATCGCGGCTGGTGCTGTCGAGCGACCAGTAGATGACCAGTGGCTTGCCGAGGATATTCTCGCGGGGCACAAAGCCCCAGTAGCGGCTGTCGGAGCTGAAGTCGCGGTTGTCGCCCATCCCGAAATACTGGGCCGCCGGGACGACCAGCCAGCCCTCTTTGACGAAGCGGGGAAAATCCTCGCGCCATTCGGGAAAGACCGGCCCCACGGGCGGCGCCGGGAAATAATCGCGGAATTCCTCGACGTTCCCGATCTTGTGGACCTTGTATCCCTCGTCGAGCAGGCGGCCGTTGACCATCACCTGGCGGCGGTTGATCCGCACGCGATCGCCCGGGACGCCGATGACGCGTTTGACGAAATGCGTTCCCGGATTGATCGGGTACTTGAAGACCACGATGTCGCCGCGATGGATCTCGCGGTAAGGGACGAGCGGTCCGAGCCACCGGCTCGCCGGCGCGTAGGCCAGCTTGTTGACCATGAGGTGGTCGCCGATCAGCAGCGTATCTTCCATCGAGCTCGACGGAATCTTGAAAGCTTGAATCAGGAACGTCGTTCCGAAGAGAGCCAGAATCACCGTCACCAGCAACGACTCGACATTCTCCCGCACGGCCGATTTCGGCGGAGGCCCGGCCGGCTCCTCTGGGCGAGCGAGCGGTGGAGCCGCGAGATCTGCGTTCTCGATCACGACGTTCGCGACGTTGATGTTATCGTCCGTCTGGGACATTCCGTTCCGCTTCTTCCGTCAGATGTTTCAGTGCCGAGCGCGCCGCCATCTGCTCGGCGTTCTTCTTCGTGGAGCCTTCGGCGCGGGCCACGGCTTGCCGTCCCACGCGAACTTCCACCGCGAACGTCTTGTGATGCTCCGGACCTCGTTCTTCCACCACAAGGTAACGCGGCTGCGCTCGCTTGCCTCCCTGCAGGTGTTCCTGCAGCGCGGACTTGTAATCGGTGAAAGGAAATCCTTCGATACCCGCCTCAAGATGATCACCGATAACCATCCGCTCCACGAATTTGCGCGCCGGCTCGAGCCCGCCGTCGAGGTACAGGGCGGCGATCAGCGCTTCCAGTGCGTCCACCAAAACGGCGCGCTTGGCGCGCCCTCCGCTCTTCTCCTCACCCCGGCCCAACTGGAGATATTCTCCGAGGCTCAGCCGCTCGGCTACCGAGAACAGGTGCGAGGCGCTGACCAAGTGCGCCTTGATCTTCGAGAGCTGGCCCTCGGGACGTTTCGGAAAACCTTCCACCAGATACGCGCTGACGACCAGCCCGAGGACGGCATCGCCGAGAAACTCGAGTTGTTCGTTGTGCGCGGCTCCCTCCCCCCGCTCGTGAGCCAGGGAGCTGTGAGTCAGCGCCTGCAGCGGCAATTCGGGACTTTGAAAGACATATCCCAAGGCCTCTTCGAGTTGGCGTATTTCTGCCACCCTCCGACAGCCCTCACTGAGGCGGTTTGGGGGCCGCTGCGCCGCCGGCCGGAGGCGTTGCCGCGGCCTTGCGCTGTTCGATGATCTTCTTGAGCCGGTCGCGCTCGTCGGCGGCCACGTCGCGTCCGCCGCTCTTCACGCCGCCGAGCGAAACGGATTTCTCCGCCGCCGCCAGCCCGTCTTCATACTTCTTCGTGAAATCGAGCGTCAGGCTCAGACGGAACCAGAGGATCGGATCGGGCTGCTGCTGGAGCTCGGTCGCTTTCTTGAATGCTTCCTCGGCGGCCGGATAGCTCTTGCGATACAGGTTCACCAGGCCGATCGCCGCGTAGGCGTTCGAACGCGCATCGTTACGCACTGCTTCCCACTGCTGGTCGGTCACCTGCGGATTCGGCTTCTCGAGCTTGCCGATCGCTTCGAGCGCGCGCTTGGCGTAGCCCTCGGCCGTGGATAACTTCTGGTCGCGGTCGAGATCGGTGTCCTTGGTCCGTTCCGGGATGGCGGTCGCCAGGAGGATCAGCGAGATGGCGTCGTTCGGTTCGGCATCAAGAATCTTTTCACCGAAATCGCGCATGTGCTCGAAGTCGTTCTTCTGCTGGTAAGCCTCCATCTCCTTGCGGTAGGCGAAGGTCTTGAGCTCACTCTCCGGATACTTCTGCAGAAACTCTTCGGCGAACTTGATCTTTTCGTCCGGCTCCTGCGCGTTCCAGAATTTCTGGTACGCGGCGTACTCCTCGGCCGTCTTCGGCGTGGGCTGCTTCTTGGCCGCAGCGGGTTGCTGGGCAAACGAGAGGGCGGCCAGCGCTATGATGGCGGCAGCGAAGATGAAAAGACGTTTCATGTGTTTCTCCTTGGAACTCAATTATCCTTCTTGAACGGCGCTTCCAGGCCGCGCTGGGCGGCTTGCTTGGCATTGGCCGCCGAATCACCGGCGTCGAGCGCTTGTTGATAGTGGCGCACCGCCTGGTCGCGCTTGTTCTCCATATCCAAAAGTCGTCCCAGATAAATGTGGGACCAGGCCAGCAGTTGCGGCTCGCTGGCCGTTTCCAGAGTCTGCTGGAAAAAATTCTTGGCTACTTCCGGCTGCCTCTCCTGCGTGGCGACGAGCGCCAGTCCATAGAGAGCTCGCGCGCGGCTCGCGGCGTTCGCCGTCGTCGATTCCGAGCTTCGTTCGAGCGCGGTGCGGTAGGCGTCGCGCGCGGCCTTGAATTCCTTGCGGGCGATGGCATCTTCGCCTTCGGCCAGCAGGCGCTCAGTCTCATCTCCGCCACGGAAGACGACCCGCTGGGCCGACTCGGCCAGCAATCGCGGCAGCGGCGTCGAGCGGAAGGCCACCTGCTCGGCGCGCCGCTCCTCGCGGCGCACGTCGAGCTTCTCGATCAGCGTGGGATAGTAAATGCGGATGCCGGCATCCTGCTTTTCGTATGTCTCCATCGCTTCGTAGAAATAAGAGGAGAGGAAATGCCCTTCCGAGACGGCCGCGGCGATCTTCTTTTGCTTTTCCGCCTCGGGCAGCCTGCTCATGCGGATTTCCGTGGTGCGGATCAGCGCTTCGCACAGCAGTAGCCTGAAGTTTTCCTGCAGCGCGGGATCGAGTGCCGGCGCGCGCGACGCCACGGACAGCAACTTTTCCCGTTCCTTGATCAGCCCGGCGTGCTTCGAGGCCAGCGGCTCAAGCACGTAGTGCAGGTATCCGTGGCGCACTTCGTCGAGCTGCGGCTGCGCTGAGGGCGTCACCACAACGTAGTAATCCACGCCAAAGCTGCGAGCGTTCACCTGGTTCGGCGGGCCGAGCAGATCGATGTAAACGGAGAAGGTGCGTCCCAGGTATCCGGACGTCGGGCTGCGCAGATAGCCGTTCACTTCGAGCATCACTCGCGCGATGCTCTCTTGATAAATCGTCGCTTGCTCGTCGAACGCCGGACGATACTTGGCCCACAACTTTTCGATTCCGGCCTCGGCATAAAAAGACGAGAGGATCGGATTGAGGCCCGAGAGTTCCTTCGCGTCCGAGGGCAAATCCGCTTCCCGGACGTGGAAGGCAAAATCCGGCGGGCCGTCGATGACCAGCGCAAACGACACCAGGTGCGTGTACTCCGCTGGGGCGTGGGTCAAGAACCGGCGCAGCTCCTTGATGCTCGGGATATCTTTGCCGGCCAAATCCTGGCGAAGTTGTTTGGAAAGCGCGCTGGTGTAGGGACCGTCGGCGTCGGAAGCTGCATTGATCGCCGCCATCACCGTGAAGAGCGGGAGGGTGGCGTCGGCTTGGGGTGTTTGCGCCCAAAGGGCGCCCGCGCAGCACAGAACGGCCACGGCGGCCCCCAGCCTTCGGAAAAAGCGCATCTGTCTAGTTTATTACAAAACTCTTTACTTCGCCGACAGTCCTTCGGTCAGCTCGATGCGCGTTCCCTCGGGATCGATGATGAACGCGATCTTCAATCCGTCAAGCTGTGGGATCTCGCGATAAGCCATGTCGAAGGTCATGCCGTCGGCCTGAAGCTTTTCGCAAAACGCCTTGAGTCCCTTGATCTCGAAGCCGATATGGTCGAGCGAGCGTCCCTTGGTCGCCGCAGGCGCCGCTTGCGCCTTGGCAAAGTCCACTTCGCCGCCCGGGACGAAGGCCGCCGGATAGTTGCCCCGCTTGCCTTCCTTGGCTCCGAACACCTTCAAGTACCAGGCGCGCAGCTTTTCCTGGTCGGGCGTCTGGATGTGAATGTGATGGAACGCGATGGGCGTCTTCAGAGACGTATCCTCGCTGAACTCCACGCGGACTTTGTCCGGAAAGTTCGCGATGATCTGATGCGTCTGGGCATTGTCCATAGCCAGCGTGATGCCGGCGGCGGTCAGCTTGGTCTTCACGTCGGCAACGTTCTTCACCATGAATCCGAAGTGATTCACCGTCGAGCCATCCGACCCCTCGGCGGGAGGCGTTCGCGCTTTCTGCACGATTACGAAGACGCCCGGCAGCTTGAGCATCTCGAGCACGCCGGCCTTGGTGACCTCGGCGCCGAGGATGCCGACCCAGAGCTTCTTGTGCTCCTCGGGATCTGCCGCCATCAGGTGGATATGTCCAATGGAAATGCCTGCGTCATTCGGCGGAGCCGTTTGCGCAAAGAGAGAGACGGCCGAAGCCGCGAGTATCAGTAGCCATCGCATGGCTGACAAGACTACCATGGAAAGAGGATGATTTCACTCCTGGGCAAGAATCAAGCCGAGATCGAGAGCCTCATGTCCGAATGGGGCGAGCCGGCATACCGCGGGCGGCAGATTTATCAGGCTCTCTATCGCCAGCGCGCGCGCGATTTCGCGAGCATCCGAAGCCTGCCCAAGCCTTTGCACAGTAGGCTCGAGCGCGAAGCCGGCATCGGCTGGCTTCCCATCCGCAAGGAATTTCGCGCCTCCGATGGGACCGTGCGTTACCTGCTCGGGCTCACGGACGGCCGCAGCGTCGAGACCGTCCTGATGCCCGAGGACGGAACGCTTGGCGGCGCGGGACCGCGCCACACCATCTGCGTCTCGACGCAAGTCGGTTGCGCGGTCGATTGCCAATTCTGCCTGACGGCGCTGCTTGGACTCGAACGCAATCTGACCGCCGGCG
>CAZRND010000055.1:0-19744 GCA_964601345.1 uncultured Acidobacteriota bacterium
GCGCCCGCGGCCGGCCGGCGCATCGCCCGCCTCGCTGCTGCCCCGAGCGGGAGCAGGCGCCGCGACAACCGGCGCCCCGGCGTTCATGTGATAGGTCCACGCCCGCTCGAGCTTGGTGACATTCTTCGTGTCAATCTGCTTGAGCGTCGAGTAGCGCGTCCCGGCCAGATCGTGTCCATAGGTCGGCCAATCCGTCTGGCCAAAGGCCAAGGGCGCGGCCACCGCGGCAAGGGCGATCAGGCGAGCTAAACGCATCGTCTCCACCATGACATCAGAACGCGTACTTGATTGCAAACTGCATGACGCGGGCCGTCGTATTGTTGCCGGGCGCGGTACTTTGCGCCTGCGGCGCGATGCGCCCGAAGTTGGCGTTGTTCAGAGCGGCCGTCGGAGGTCCGAACATGACGCTGTTCGGGAAGTTGAAGGCCTCGGCGCGGAAGGTCAACGTGCCGCGTTCGCGAATCTTGAAATTGCGCGAGAGCGCCAGGTCAATGTTCATCACCGCGGGACCTCGAATCGTGAACGGCCTCGTGGTCGCGTAGACGCCCTTGGGCGCGGATGCCGGCGCGAGAAACGCGTTGATGTTCAGATAATTCGTGATGCTCCGGTCGCTGGTGAAGACGTCGCCCAGGATCTGCTGCGTCCGCTGGTTGCCCGCTCCGGTCAGGGCCACGTCGGTACCGTAGGTCGCCGTCGTCAGGTTGCCCGTGCTCCAGTGGTAGATCGGCGACGCTTGCCAGTCGTTGGCGAGCAAGCCGAGCCAGCCGTGAATCTTCGGCGTCGTCAGCACGCCGGAGATATTGATCTGATGGCGATGGTCGCTGCTGCAGTTGCCGCGGTCGGCGGACCGGTCGTTCGAATCCACATAGTTGGGACCCGTGATCTCCGTGGTCGAAGGATCGGCCAGGCAATGCGACCAGGTCCAGTTGGCCAGAACGCTGAAGTTGTTCGAGAGCCGGTGCTGCGCCGAGAGCAGCATCGCATTGTAACTGGCGGTGGACCCGCCGTCCACGAAGGCGATGGTGCTGTAATACGGTCCCCAGGTCGGATTGAGGATCGTCAGCAACCGCCGCGCGGCCGTGTTGGCAGCGGCGGTGCTGGAGCATGGCCCGGCGGCAGTGAGGCCATACTGACCCGCGACGCAGTTGCCGGGGACGTACACTTGCGGATTCAATTCCCGTCCGGCCCACTGATGCGCGGTGTGATTCCCCAGGTACGATCCCGAGAGCAGCCACTTACCGACTTGCCGCTGGATGGAGAGATTCCAGGTGTTCACTTGCGGCGACTTCAGGTTCGGGTCGGATACGGCATAGACGCCGCTGGTCGGGAAAAATCCAAACGACTTCGCCGTGCCCGAAGACTGCTTGAACGGATCGCCGCCCGGATATCCCTGCCACGGATCGGAGAGCGGGAACGGTCCGCCGGTGCGGGTGAGAGTCGCGCCCCACGGCGGATTGTTCGACACGCGCGTGTAGAAGAACAGGTGCGGCGTATCGTACAGCAGGCCGTACGACACGCGCACGGAGGTCTTGCCGTCTCCGAACGGATCCCAAACCAGGCCGATGCGCGGCAGCCAGTGGTTGGAGCGATTGTTGTATTGCTGATTCGGAGGATAGGTGGGATCGCCGGAGAAGGCGAGCCCCGCGGGCGGAGTCAGCACCGGCGTCGGGACGGGCGTCGGGCCGACTTTCCCGGCCCGAAAATTAGCCATGCGGAAAGTTTCCACCTAGTCGTCCGTATTGCGCTGCGGCAAGTAAGGCTCATAACGGAGTCCGAGATTCACGCTCATGTGAGGACCGATGCGCCAAGCGTCCTGTACGTAGACGCCGTAGTAATCGGATTTGTCGTTGTCGTAAAACGGACGTCCCTGGCCGAAGGCGTTGAGGCGTCCGGTAACGAAGTCGGCGTAGCCGAGTCCGGTGGTCCCGCCCACGGTGGTGAACTGGCCCGTAAAGTTGAGATTGCCGTTCACGCCGCGCGTGTTCTGCGCGTGCATGTAGGCGCGAATGTATTGCGCACCCGCCTGGATCTGGTGCTTGCCGTGGACGTAGGTGATATCTTCCGTCGCCGAATACGAGAGCGTATTGAAGTATCCGGGATTGCTCGTTCCGCCTCCGAGCCCGGGTCCGCCGGTAATGCTCAGATTCATCTGCGCGGGGATGAAGGGCGTAATCGGAATGCCGAAGTCTCCCGGAGTCTTGAAGACCGGGATGAACCGCGGATTGTAGCCGCGATCGACGGCGATGCGCGCATTGTTGACGATGGAGGGCGAGAACACATAGGTGTGGCCGACGACCGTCGATTGGATATTGTTCTCCTGCCCCGTGGTGCTTCCGGTGAAGAGCGGATTGTTCGTATCCCACTGGATCGGCGTAAAATTGTTCGAAAGCATGTATCGGACGTAGGCGCTTTGCTTCTCACTGACGGTGTAGTCCACCTTCAGCGGGATTTGATATTGCTGCTGGTTGGCGCCGGTGGCATAATTGATGAGCCCGCACTGGTTGATCTGGTTCGTCGGGAGAAGTTTCGCGATTCGCATCGCCACCGGGTCCATCTGCGCCGCCGGCATGATGTTGTTCACGAACGGCGCCGAAAGCGTGATGGCCCGGGTCTGGCATTGCGTGGAGGCGATGACGGTGAAGTCGCCCGCGAGCATCGCGGGGGTCATCGAAAATCCTTGGTTGCCGCCGGGGTTCGACCGCTTGACGGTGACCTGCGCGCCGGCAAAGTAGAACAGCCGGTTCTTCAGGATGGGACCGCCGACCGTGCCGCCAAATTGATTCTGCTTCAGACTGTCGCGCACCGTCGCCGGAGCGCTGCGGCCGTTGAAGAGATAGTTGCGGACGTACTCGAAGACGTTCCCGTGAGTTGCATTGGTGCCCGAGCGCGTGGCGACGGTCACCGACGCGGCGGCGTGCTGTCCGGTCTGTGCGCCCACCGAGCTGGTCTCGACTTTAAACTCCTGCAGCGCGTCCGGAAACGGAAGCGGCTGATTCAATCCGTTAAAGGGATTGTTGGCCGTTCCGCCGTCGAGCGAAAAGGAAATCTGGTTGGCGTTCGCGCCCGCCACCGAGATGGTGATGGTGGGAAAATTCTTGTTGGTGTTGAGATCGTTGGCAACGGCGCCCTGCGTGGTCGCGACGCCCGCCAGAAGAATCAACTGGGTCGGCTCGCGCGCGTTCAGCGGAAGATCCACCACTGCCTGATGATCGATCACCTGTCCGACGCCCGTGCTGTGCGTCTCTACCGTAGCCGAAGCCGCTTCCACGGTGACCGTCTCGCTTACCTTGCCGACCTTCAACGTCGCGTTGATCACCGGATTGGTATTCACGTTGAGCACGATCCCCGTTTCGACGTGCGACGTGAATCCTTCCTTCGATACTTCCATCCGGTACGGACCGATCGGCAGGCTCGTGACGAGGTAAGAGCCATCGGGACCCGTCGTGACGTTGCGGACTTGGCCGGTGTCGGTTTGCAGAAACCGAACCTGCGCGCCCGGCAGCGCAGCGCCGGAAGGATCCTGCACCGTGCCCGAAATTTGAGATGTGGAAACCGCCTGAGGCCAGAGCGTCCCGCAGAGCAAAATGACCAGTGATACGAACTTCTTCATAGCTCCCCCTTGACCGCCGAAATCTCAGTTCCTGGGGCGATGCTAGCACTCGCAAATTTCTGAAGACAATGAAGTAACCGTAACGGCACAGTAACGGACGCCGACACCGGCTGGGGACCTGTGATAGCTTCGACGCCATGAACACGAAAAAGATGCTCGCGGCATGCGTGGCCGTGATCTGCTGCTGTCTCGTCGCGGCCGGCCAGCAAGGACGCGGCGGCGGACGGGGTGCGCAGCGCGCCGGACGCAAAGTCGTCCTCGCCTGGGCCGACACCAGGAACGGCATTGCTCAACATGATTCCGTGTCGCACGCGCTGGCGATCATCGAACGCCTCGGCTACGAGTCCGGCGCATACGACACCTACATCCGCACCGACTCCGCGATCATCTCGAAGCATCCCAAGATGACCACCGGCCAGCCGGCGAGCGGCGGGCCGAACCTGAACAACGTGGACGCGATTTTTTTTCTGGGACACCGCGAAATCGAGCTCGACGCCGAGCAGCGCGCCGACCTGCTGTCGTTCGTCAAGGAAGACGGCAAGGGATTCGTCGCTGGACACACGGCGACGACGGCGTTCCTCGCCTGGCCGGAATTCGGCGAGCTGATCGGCGGACGATTCGATAACCATCCGTGGGGCAGCGTTCACGCGCCGGTGATCAATGAAGATCCCGCATTTCCTGCGACCCGGCATCTCCCGGCCGTCTTCGATCTCACAGATGAGTTTTATCAGGCCAAGGATTCTACTCGCGAGAACACGCGCGTCGTGCTGCGGCTGGATACCTCGAAGCTTCCCGCGAATCCCAACTTCCATCGCACCGACGGCGACTTTCCGCTGGCGTGGGCCAAGATGTACGGCAAGGGACGCGTCTTCTATTCGGCCTTGGGCCACGACGCGAAGACCTGGGACAATCCCGATGTGTATCGGATCTACTACGAAGCCATCAAGTGGGCGCTCAAGCTCACCGATGCCGACGTCACGCCGCGTCCCCTGCCAGCGCCTGCCAAATAGTCCCAAATAGTCTATGATTGGCGGGATGAATCCGTGGACGTCTACGCCCGAGCTGAAAGAGGGCGACGAGAAGGCCGCCAGCCAGCTCAATCGCATTCTCTCCAGTAAAGCTTTCCGCCGGGCCGACCGGCTGAAACGATTCCTGACATTTATCGTCGAGGAAACGATCGCCGGCCGCGGCGAGCGGTTGAAGGAATTCGTCGTCGGCATCGAGGTATTCGGGAAAGACAGCTCCTTCGATCCTCGGAACGATCCCATTGTGCGCGTGCAGGCGCGCCGCCTCCGCACGCAACTGACGCGCTACTACCGCGAGGAAGGCGAGGAAGGCGATCTCGTCATCGAGCTGCCGAAGGGCGGATACGCGCCCGTTTTCCGGGCCGGAAAGATCGCCGCGCCGAGGCGCTCGTCCACTCCGATTCTTGTGAGCCGCAACACGGTGCTCGTGCTGCCCTTTGCGGATCACAGCCCGGCCGGCGATCAGAAATATTTTTGCCAGGGAATCAGCCAGGAAATCATTCACACCCTGGCGGCACTTGACGCAATCCGAATCGTCGCGTGGAAAGCAGGCAACGATTCGGAAGGTCCGCTCGACGTCCGCGAAGCGGGCGAGCGGCTGAACGCCGCCACCATTGTCACCGGCAGCGTGCGCCTCTCTGACGGGTTGTTGCGGATTACCGCCCATCTCATCGACACCGCCAGCGGGTCGTATTTCTGGTCGGGCACATTCGATCGAAAGATGGCGAACGTCTTTGCTATTCAGGAGGACGTGGCCCGGGCCGTCGCGGAGCAGCTCAAGGGCGAAACGGCGCGCGGCGTCCATCACGGCAAGGCTCCGAACCGGCCGACGGAAAATCTTGCCGCCTACAACCTTTACGTGCAGGGCCGCTACCAGTTGAACCAGCGCACCGAGGAAGGCCTGCGGAAAGCGGTGGACTTGTTTGAGAAAGCCATCGTCGAGGACGCGCAATATGCGCAAGCGTATTCCGGCCTCGTGGATACTTACAGCCTGCTGGGTCATTATGGCGTCCTGCCGCCGGCGGAGGTTTGGACCAAGGCCGCGTCCAACGCGGCGTGGGCCGTCCTGCAGGACGAGAATTCCGCGGAAGCGCACACTTCCCTGGCCCATGTGAAAGCCACGCAAGACTGGGACTGGTTGGGAGCGGAACGCGAATTCCAGCGAGCGATCGGGCTCGACCCGCGTTATCCGACGGCGCACCACTGGTATGGCGCGTCGTGCCTGGCGCCGCTCGGAAGACTCGAGCAGGCCACAGAAGAATTGCTGCTGGCGCGCGCTCTCGACCCGATCTCTTCGATCATCTCGCGCGATCTCGCGCGCATGTATTACTACCGCCAGGATTATGAAGCGGCCCTGGAGCAATGCGACCACACCATCGAGCTGAATCCGCACTTTTCTCCCGCCTACTGGATGCTCGGACTGGTGCAGGAGCAGCGCGGCGATTTCGACGAGTCCGCGGCGGCGTTCCAGCGCGCCATTCAGATTTCGCCGCAAAGCCCGCTCATGCAGGCAGCGCTGGGCCGGACCTTGGCGCTGTCGGGCAAGCAGAGCGATGCTCGGCGGATTCTGCGCGAGTTGCTCAGCCTAGCTGGAAAACGCTATGTCTCGCCGTTGGAGATCGCCTCGATCTATTTCGCGCTGGACGAAGCCGAGCAGGGCTTCGATTGGCTCACCCGGGCGTTCCAGGACCGCTGCTTCGAGTTGATCGCGCTTCGGGTCGATCCGCGCATGGAACCGCTCCGCGACAATCCCAGATTTCTCGGCCTGTTCAGCAAGCTCGGCTTGCCGTGAAGAATTAAGGTTGCGTCGGCGCCGGCTTTGGCGTTGACAGATGACTGAGTTGTTTGATGTCCCAAAGGACCAGGTCTCGATTCGCAGGCGCCACTTTCGGCAGCAGCGACCTTAGCTCCTCGGCCAAGTCAACGGGCTTTCCGGCTGCGTCCTTCATGCCGACGAATGACAACACGTGGACCAACGCATGAATGGTCTTGAGCCTGTCCGCGTCGGGATCCGTCAGCGTTTTGACGATGAACGGCCAGCCGTCGTACGCGCCAGCTTCGGCTAACATCCCCGCCAGCAGCAATCGGTTCGCCCGACTCTCGAAGGACGGCAATCGCTCCCTGGCGACCGGCACCCAGTCCTTCTGGCCGAGCTTCTGCAGTGTCCTTGCCGACGTGACGACTAGGCCTTCATTCTTCGATTTAAGAGCCTCGTTGAGAGCATCAACGGCCTCGTCGGACCTGGGAAGCAGACGCAGAGCAAAGGAGGCATGCTCCTCCATCCCCGCGTAGTTCGTCCGCAGGACAACACAGAGATCCGAGGCGGACTCGACTTTGACCCCGGCTCGAATGAGTGGCCCCATCATGATATTCCGCTCCGACAGGGCGCTGTCGAGCATAAGCGGCTCGGACTTCTCCCGCTGTGGGACTTTGGCCTTGTCCTCCTGGGAGGCCTGGGCTCCGAAGAATGGAGCCGCAGCGGCCGCCAACACAAACATCGACGTGATAAGGCGGCCGATCTTGCGTTGCGGACTCATGTTCCCTCCTCTGTGAATTATTGGCTGGCCCGCAGGAACGCAGCCCAGCGCTCCCGCGTCTCTTGCACATGACTTCGCTCCAAAACAGCCCACCGTTTTGCGGACTCGACTGCCCTCTGGTCGCCGAGGAATCGTTCCATCACCGCGTCCGCCTCGGGGCTTCCGTAAAATGCCAGCATCGGGGCAAGATGAAGCCTCACAGCGGCGGAGGCTTCTCCTGCGATCGCCTTCACCACCAGAGACAGTGTTGATTCAACACCAAGCAATGCCGCGCCCCAAATTGATCCGTACACAACGGACACATTCTTCGACGCTAAGCCTCGCTTCAACAGATCTGCTGCGCGCTGGTCACCAGCCTCACCGAGGTGTTTCATATCCTGCATGTGTCCATAGGTGCTGAATCGCAGCATTTCGTTCGGATCCTTGCCATGATCTTCGCACCACGCGAGAAACTCCGGGGCCATCTGGCCGCGAATTTCTTTGCCCGCTGCATCGTACACCTGCGAACTCGGCGTTGTGCTCTCGACCGCCTCTCTTGCATAGCGTTCCAGCAACTCATACCAACGATCGTCTTTCGCGCCAATTCGAATCAGCGTGACCGCGAGGCGCTGCTTATCCTCCCTCGATTGCTGATCTTCCGCCGAGAGGCGTTGCTCGAACGCGCGGATAAGCGCGTCGAGAGTTTCCCGGGCCGGAGGCGCCTTCTCAATCTCGGACATGAGAGAATCACTGAGGTGTTCCTCAGCCGCAAGCTTCGCGAGCAACGGAGTTGCCGGTATGGCGCGCTCCGACTGGAATCCATCAGACGCCTGCCCGAGCACCGCGCCAAGGAGCAGCATGACCGTGCCCAATGCCCTTATCAAGCTTCATCCTCCGTCCTTAAGGTTCAGGATATACGGGAACCTCTATCCTCTCTTTACCCTTTGACAGGCAATCAACGCCTCGAGGTTCCAGCGTGATCCTAAAGCGTCGGGTAGCGATCTCTTCCAGCCCGGACACGCGCAACCCACTCTGCGGTTTCTCACCCTCGCAATAGAGAGAAGCGATGTCCAACGGGTACACAGTTTTCTTCGCGCTAAGGATGCCGGCAGAGAGATCCGCAACCACCAGCTTTTCCCCTTCGCTTGAGAAATCCGCGAAGGCCAGGCGATTGTTATCCAACCAATGGAATTCTGAAACGTCAACGTGCGCAGTCTCCCCGTCATGCAGCATGCTCTCCCCGGGCCGGTTCTTGGCTCCGTCGGGATAGAGGGGTTTGCCTACGTCCCACCGCTCCGTCAACGGCCTGTTTCCCACAGCCCGGTTGAACGCGGCTGTTTGCTCGAGATCGTAGACCATGTAAATGCTGGTCATGTTTTCAACGAAGTGCTGTGTATACATCTTTATGTAGGCGAGGCGCCTTCCGTCAGGGGAGAGCGAAGGTCGAAGACAGAGAAAGGAATCGGCCATCTTCCCTGTGTCCAGATCGAATGTCGTGACCACGTGCACGCTCCAAGTCATTCTCCCAATGACAACCAAGCGCGATCGGCCTACCAGGTATAAGCGATCAACCATCCCTGTCTCGCTTTGAAGGTCGAATTCGTAATGGGTTCGCGCGCTCTTATTCGTGACTGAGAATGTAAACTTCTGAGCGGCGAGACATGTTTCACATGGCTCCGCCCGGAGCGAAACAGTGAAGTACTCGCTCTCAGCGTGGAGGGACCGTTGAGGGCCAGGATTCGCACTCATGGCCGCAAAGCTTACCGTTATTACAATTCCAATTGAACCGAAGGACTTGATCGGTATGTACATTTTCAGGACTCCTCGAGTGAGCGCCGGAGCAGAACCAGCCTCCCGAACTGGGCGCTGTCCCACGGAGAACTAAGGTTGTGCGATCGGCGCCGGCCAGAGATCCCTGCGGCTAGCGATGCCGAGCTTCGTGAGAATCTCCGACACGTAGAACTTCACCGTGCTTTCTTCGATCGCCAGGACCTCGGAGATTTCCCGATTGGACAGTCGCCGCTGCAGCAGGGCCAGCACATCGCGCTCCCGGCGGGTCCAATGGACTTCGCGGGCACCCGAATGATCGAGGCCGTCCAGCCGCGCTTCCACGATGTCGCCCGGGAAACTGATCCTGCCTTTGGCCACTTCGAGGACCGTGGCGGCGAGGTCCGCATCCACTTCGCTGTCGCGCACGAGTCCGTGGATTCCGGAAAAGAGCAGGAAGAATGGATCGAGTTCCGTCTCCCGGGCAACAAGAACGAACTTCGCTTTCGGCTGGCGGGAAGATAGAGCGCGAGTAGTCTTCTGCAGATCGCTCGCCGCGCTGTCAATTACAAAGACATTCGCAGCGTTTTTGCCTGTGGTGGAGAGTTCGATTTCGGGATTGCGCCCCAAGGCATTTGTCAGATAACGGAGCGCCAGCTTGTTGGCGGAAATAATTTGAACCGTACATTTGGGCTTTGTGCCCAAGCGCCCCTCCGATGGAGCAAAATCGTAGCATTTCGATGCCAGACCGTCAAGCGCTGCTCACTGTTTTGGCTTGGTGCTGTAGGCGGTACGACGGGCGTAGTACTGATCTGCTTGGAAAAGGTCTTTTGGAGGTATGTGTCAACCCTCTGAAAGGAACGCGGCCCCAGATCATCTTCGAGCTTTTTCGTGAACTCGGCTATTGTTTCCACTTTCTTCCGGTCGATTTCGAAAAGTTCGAGAGGTGCGGCGGGTGGCGTTTCCCCGGCTGGCACTCCGCGCGCGCGATATGGCTCCCATGCCTTCCGGACAATCTCTTGGACTTGGAGATCCAGCTTACGAATAGCCTCATTGCAGTCGGCTGCGATTTGCTTCATTCGTTTTGCTGCTTCGTCAGTTAGTCTCATTTCACCCTGGTAGTAACCGCGAACTTCATTGCCCTTGCGCCCCGCGCGGTCGTGCTCCAGCGCTGCTTCCTCCAAGGCAATAACATGCCTGAAAAAGGCCCCGTAGAGAACATTTGAGGGAAGGGTGTCCCGTGCGGGAGATTTCTCAGCCACCTGGCTGGCGAAATAGGGGGCGAGGGCAACCAGGAAGGTGAACAGTATTTCACGGATGGATTATTGGGACGGCTTCGTCGTAATCTCCACGCCATCCCGGCCGCCAAGCTTCCTGACTACGGCTTCTAACTTCTCGCGTGAAACCTTTCCTTCCTCCCGGACCCGAACCCGGTGTGCGAGTTCATCGGAAACCTCAAAAGGCACAGTCTCCAGACGTTCTTCGACCGGATCTATGGCCACCGCGTCGATCCCCTCGCCGGCGACAATCTTTGACCCGAACCAAGATATCGTCGGATGTTCCGAAAGCCCTGACGCAACGCGGACTCGGCGGACGTCGCCAGCCAAGCTCAAGATCGTCACGGACAACTGCTGGTCAGTGGAGCGTTTCTCGATGACCGCGGCGCGCCTGCTATCAGGCGACCATGCAGGGCCGGCGAGCACGAAGATACCCGATTCACGAGAGTGGCTGGTTCCACTATAAGACGCGAGCGGGCCATTACGCGACCTCCATCCGTCAATTTCCACAGTGTCGAAACGATGCTCGTCGTCCGTCTGTGGGATAGTGGCACAGGCAGCGTAGTGCTTACCGTCGGGGGAAAGTGCGAAGGTCCCACATTTGCCAATCTGCCCGTTGGACTCCTTCCCGGTCCCGAGGTCGAGATCGAAGGCTTCACAATTCCACGGAGTGAAGCTTCCACCGATACGGATTTTGCCATCAGGCAAGAACTCGAGGCGTTCAATGTACTGCATTCCGGATGTTGGCGGGTCCGTGGGAGGGCGAATGGGCACGTCTCTGATAATCTTCCCAGACAAATCTATGGTTACAAACCTTGCCTTCTCGTCGCCATTCGGGTCCGCAACATAAGCAAAGTGTTGGTTTGCAACATCCCACCGAAGAAGAGCCTTCCGCCTTTGATCACTATCGATCTGCTTGGCATTCTTTCCATCGGCCTCAGCCACAAACACGTGGACACCCTTCAGGAAGGCGATCTTGTTTCCCTCTGCCCGAGCGCTGAGAGGAAGGAGAAGGCACGCGGTGATGCAAACTCCGCATTTCATAAAAATGAACCTCGCTCTATGGGTATGTTGGACAAGTTGTCAGCCCCGGCGTACAAGCCCCGATGACGATCGGGTTAGGATAGCTGTTGCAGACCGTCTTTCCTAAGCCACGGAAAAGGTCCAACCGATAACCGTTAATCCTCTGCGCACTGCCCGTATCGTTTGCTAGAAGTCCCCTGCCGATAGTATCCAGCTCAAGTAGCACACCCCTCTGAGGGATGATCCTCTGGAAATCGCGGTCACGTGCCACAGTTTGGTTTGCCACCGGCGGCGTCTGGTCGGCGGCGAGGATCTGGCTCACGGTTTGGTAGTTGCCGCTGTAGTATTGAGCGCCTTGGCCGGTGTTCAGGTACGCTGAACCCTGCAATCTCAATGTCGCAAGAAAAGCGTCGCAGTAAGTACCTGGTGGGAGACCTGGCGGAGCAGAAGCAGGCCCCGACCAGGTCACTCCGCCGATCGTGGTCTGACCGCATTGGTTCGGTGGAACACCCCAATCCGATTCCAAAGCGGTGTAGTAGCAGGACATGCCAAACGTTGCGACATTCATTTGCTTTGACACCGAGGCTCCCGAGGGCGGTCTGTATGTAACCGTGAGGCGAGCCAACGCCCCCGGAGCAGGTACACCCGTAGCCGACGGGTTCGGAGGATTCAGGAGATTGAAGAGCCATGTTTGAATGTTGCCGCTCGTGGTGATGGTGGTGGACCCCAACGAGAACGAATTGTCCCCCGAAATTATCTCTACGGTCTCCGATAACTGTCCTCCGGCGGGAATCGCCGATACTTGCACTTGGGTCAAGGTAGGACGAGTCAGTGCAAGCTGAGTGCCGCCCACATCAAATTGGCGACGGTTGCTTGTGGAGTTGCTCGAGCCGGATGGTCCGGAGAGGAATCCGTTTCCGCTGAAGCCCAGAGAAGTCAACTGGATTTCATACGTTCCTTGGCTTGTGGCCGAGGTTGTGAGGACCACATTGATTTGGTTTTGAGACCAATAGCTTGATTGAGCAGAGACGTCCGAACCATTGCAGGGATTTGCGCCGAAACTACATATCGCAATTGTGCCCGAAGATCCGAAGCCTGTTCCCCATAGAGTAGCATAGGTTTGCGTGCTTGCCGGTATGGACGTAATCGGGTTGCCGGCCAGATCCGTCACAGCCTGGATGTAGGGCGTGGGATCGTACACAGTGAAATTCACGGAGTTACTAGAACCAAAACTGTTTGAAACAGTCAGGTTCCGGTTGCCCGTGCTCGCACTCGGATCGACCGTATAGTGGGTGTTGACTTGGCTCGGGCTCTGGTGTGTGGCACCGCCATCAGCGGGGTTCGGGTAGGTGATGGAATTCGACACGCCCGTTCCCTCTATTGTAACCGATGTCGGACCCCACAGGTTAGTCAAATCTGTGCCGGAGACGACGGCGTCTCCTTCGCTGCCTCTCAAGGGAGAGCTGCTTAGTTGCAAGCCGCTAATTACGGGGAGATTCGTATTCGTATTGATGGTCGTGCTGCCCAGCAAGAAGCTGGGAGGATAGGAGTAAACACTGACGCCGGTTATGATTATGGGGCCGTTGCTTTGAAAGTCCGACTGTACTCTGGGTCCCGGCCCGTTGTTGTCGCCTGCCGAGAGTTGGCTGAAACCTAGCGCATCGACCCAATAGTCAGGGACGCAATCGATCGGGACGCCGAAGTAATCGTAACACCACGCGCGATAAACTCGAGTGCGCAGAGAATGCTGCGTACGCGCGCTATACGGCCGATTCACCACTGTGGACGCAGTTTGAGTAGTACTTGCAGCAGCCCCACAAACGGACCCGGAATCCGCCGCCGAAGTGAGGGTTGCATAAGCTTGCGCACAATAATAATTGGCAATACACGCGTCCATCGTGGTTGTGTTGACTGAAGTTAGCGCCGTGGGCGTCACCGCAAGGGAAGTAACGCCCGTGACCTTAGAATTCCCACAGGGCGTTATCTCAATCTGCGCTCCTCCTGGACCGGGGCTCCCAGTCTTCATCGATGCTCTGGAATTGAGTACAAAAGACGTACCGTTTGACCTAGCCGTTGAGGCCGGGCCTGGGAAGAAACTGCTTCCAAAACCTGTCGAGATCACGCTGACAGTGTAGCTACCCGCCTGAGCAACCGAAAGGTTGAGAGAAGCAACCACTTGGTTATCGGAAGCCGAGGTAAGAATAAGTCCGAGGCCTGGGGGTGTTACTTGGATCGCGGGGTGCGAGCCAAATCCCGAGCCCGTCATGGTTACGTTAGCGATACCACTGCCGGGCGACGTCGCAGAAGCGGCAAGCGAGGAAAGAACCGGCGTTGGGTCCCAAATCGTGAAATTGACACTTGCTGTCCCTAGTCGCGTCGTCACTCTAACTGAATAATTCCCGCCTGGGGCAGTGGAAGGAATGGAGTAGGAGGCAGTGATTTGGCCGTCGTTCAACCCGAGGTTGGAGAGCGATAAACCGCTTCCTGACACACTCGCCGTTGGATCCGAGCCCGCTCCGAGGAAGGATCCGTTGATCGACAGCGTTCCCGAATTGGCGCCACGATAATCACCGAGAGGGGTATTACTGCTTGCCGACACCGGCGGCAAGTAAATGTAGCTCGATGTTGGCGGCAGGTTGTACCGCTGGGAAACCCAGTATTGCACCCAGACCCCGTAGTCAATGGTCTGCCAGCATCCTTCCCATTCAAGGTAAGGAATCAGGAAGAAAAACCAATCGCCAGTCCCGTCGCCGAAGTCGAAATAATACCAGAACCAATACCAGTAGACCTGCAAATAGCAATAGGGATCCCAATAAACATATTGTTGGATTTCGAGTTCCCAATAGGACCAGTAGGCGTCCGCGTAATGGAATCCCGTCACTTGGTAGGATCCGCCTCCTTCGCCCCACGCTGCAAAATCCGCTTCCGCGTCGCCGAAATAATTGACGGCCGACTGGCTGCTCACGACTCCGTTTGCCGACCAACTGGCATTCACACCGGCATCGTAGTAAAAGGCTGCGTTGTATCCCAACACTGTGCGCGTGGATCCCAGTACCTCGCCGGTCTCGGGGACATACTCGGTGAACGACTCGCCATACTGCGCTTCTGCCCTCTGGGTTAGAGACAGAAGAAGCGCGAGAGTTAACAGAATTCCGAACCGCTTCATAGGCGTCATGTCAGCGTCCTGGGGGCGTCGGCCCCGTCGGACGGTTCACGGGCACAATGGGCTTCACCTTCACCGCCGCGTATTGGTTTTGAGCAAATTTGTCGAGCTTCGAAAAAGTGTCCGCTCCCAGGTCGCGCTTCAAGCCATCTACTTCGTCGGTGATCATCTGAGTGCGCTCAGTCCACAAACCATCCAGTTCAGGCGGGGCAGCCGGCGGTTTCTGTCCTTTCGGCATCCTCCCGCCGGGAAACTTCTTCCGCTCGCGCTGGATAATGTCAGCGGCCTTCTTGTCTTGATTGGCCAGTTTCTGCGCCAAGGCCTTGGCGTGGCCCTTCAGAACGGTAGCTTCATTGTCCTTCAGGCCAAACTTGTTTTGGAAATGCTTGCGATATCCGTTGGCTTTGCCGTGGTTTCCTTTGACATCGGCATCGTCGGCCGCTTTCTCCAGGCCGTTGATCTGGCGGAACACGTGATCGTAGACGCGCGCCTGGGGCGGCGGCAGCCCCGGCCTTGGGGGCCCGCCCTGTTGCGCCTGGGAAATCGCGGCGAGCGACAGAAAAGCTGCCACAGTGGATATTACCGCCCTCATGACATGCCCTCCTCTGCTTCGAGTGGAAGAGACAGTGGCAGGTTTATCCGGGGCACACAACTGCTACTGGGGAGGGAGACTCCCTCCTTTTGGAAGGGAAACGAAGAATTAGCTAAAACTCAAAACGCGCGCTGAAGGCCAGGATGCGGGCCGGGAGCGTGCTGTTGAAGACTCCTGCCGTCAGGCTGTTCTGGACGCCGGCGTTGTCGAACTGCAAGGCCGTGCCGACTCCGTTGTATTGCGGATGGTTGAAGATGTTGTAGGCCTGGAACTGCAGCCGCAAGCCGCGCCGCTCGCCGAAGACGGGAATGAACTTGGCCATGGTCGCATCGACGTTGGTGACGCGCGGCAGGCTCAGCACTCCGGAGCCGCCGCCCAGATTGCCGAGCACGGCCTTGTTGGGAGCGGTTCCCAGCGCGGGCGGAGCAAACGCCGCGGGATTGAAAAACAGCCCTGCCGGCACGTTCTGCATCGGATCGCCCACCACGTTCACGCGCGCGCCCACGTCGGGCGTGCCGGTGTAATCCACGGTGGTGCCGTTGATCGTAAACGTCGGACTGAACGGCGCGCCGCTGGTGACGGAGAAGATTCCGGAGAGCGTCCAACGATCGGTGAAAGCAGCCATCAGCTTGGAGTTCAGCGCCTTGCCCGGATTCGGGAAATCGTAGCTGTAATTCAATCCGAAATTATGGCGACGGTCGGAGGCCAGCCGCCCGTAGTTCCAAGCTTCGTTGTTCGGCACCACCGGATTGAAGGCCGTGGTTCCCAAAGCCTTCGACCACGTGTAGTGAGCTCCGAAACCCAGGCCGCGCGCGAAGCGTCGCTGCAGCGTCATCTGCAAGGCGTTGTAATTGGTGTGACCGACGAAGTTGTGGCTGTTGACGGTATTCAATCCGGGGTACACGCTGCGCAGAAAAACATCGGGCAGCGTGCGATTGCCGTTGGTCGCGTCCGCGTTGGCCGTATTGAAAGGCGCGCGCGTACCGATCGCGATCGGATTGATGTTGCTGGTGAGATTCTGGTTGTAGCCCCAGTTTCCCACGTACCCCACAGTGACGACGCTTCCGGCGCCGATGCTGCGCTGGATTTCCAGACTGGCATTGTGGACGCGGTCCCACGGCACATTCTGATCGAGCGGCCAGGCGTTGGTCGTCCCCACCGGGCCGAACACCAGGTTGCTTCCGCTGGCGGCAATCTGGGCGAAGGTCGTATAGCTCACCGTCGGCGTGTAGGCGTAAGGCGGCTGGCCGGACATGTTGTAGACCTGGTTCCCGTCCAGGCGGTTGTAGAAAATTCCGAAACCGCCGCGGATGGCCATCTTGCCGTTGCCGAAGACGTCGTAGGCGAAACCGACGCGCGGCGCGTAGGCGAGAAACGCCTGGTGATAAGGCTCGAGCGGATTCCCGCTCGCTCCGAGCAGCACGTAGCCGTCGCCCGCGTCGCCGGATTTCGGAACGAAGAGCCCGATGTAGGCGACCGGCGCGACCGTGCCATTCGCGGGGTCGATCGCGACGCGCTTCCCGCCGCTCGTCCCCGGCTGATAAAGCCTCGGGATCGCCGACTTGGTGTAGCGCGACGGCACAAAATTCGCGAACGTATTATTCAGATCCACCTGCGGCGTCTGGTGATAGAAGCGGATGCCGAGGTCGAGCGTGAGACGGCGGTTCACGCGGTAGTTGTCCTGCACGTAAAACTCGACGTTCCAGTAGCGGACATCGAAGACAGCGCGCGCCGTCTGCTGGCTGTAGCTGTCCACATATCCCAGGATGGCGTTGGCGTATCCCACACCGGTATTGTTCACGCCGTTCAGCGTATCGTTGCTGAAGTTGTAGCTGCCGGCGTAGCCGCCACCCGACGGCTGGATCTTCTGGTTGTGCTCGATGTAGACGCCGGTTTTGAGTCCGTGCTTCCCGATGGCCTTGCTGAGATTGTCCATCACCGTCCATATGGTGTTGAAGTTTTCGTAAGCTCCCGCCGAAGTGGAGTTGCGCGTGTAAGTCATGGTGCCGAACGTCGAGGTGCTGGGCGGCGTGCCGAAGGTCATCTGCGGCATCAGGTTCCCATAGCCGTTGGTAGCCGAGGCGCCGTTAGGCGCGCCGGTCGGCAGCGGGAACAGCAACGCCGGATTGTTCACCAGCGAGCGGTCTTCGCTCTTATAGTCATCGAGCGAATACCAGGACCAGGTGTTCCAGCTCTTGCCGATGGTGATCTCATTGATCGTGGTCGGGGAAATCGAATGGACGATGGTGCCGGAATATCCGTGCCCGGGGTTGGGATGATCAATCGGAGAAATCCCCTTGTCGCCCAGCGTGCCGCCCGTGCCCTTTGAGAATTGCACGCCCTGGTACAGCGCGATCATGTCGTCGTGGTCGTTGACCCACCGGAAATAGCCGTTGAGTTTCTGGAACGGGTACACATCCACGCGCATCACGTCGTTGCGCCGCGGATGCGGGGCGCTGGCCGCTTCGGTAAAGTTCACCACGTTGGCCTGCGATCCGGTCCCCACGAAATTCGGCAGCGGGAAGTAGTTCAGCATCGCCTGGCCGGTCTTATCGATTCGGTCCTGCGGAATCATGTTGTTCGGAAACTGCTTTCCGGTCAGTGGATCGGTGATGGTGATCAGCGACCCGTTGTTCTGGCGGGTCTGCGAAAAATCGCCGATGCGCTCGAGCGCCGTGGGCGTA
Organism: uncultured Acidobacteriota bacterium; assembly: GCA_964601345.1. Classification (GTDB taxonomy): domain Bacteria; phylum Acidobacteriota; class Terriglobia; order JAJPHL01; family JAJPHL01; genus CAZRND01. The sequence continues at coordinate 17,658 of CAZRND010000055.1, forward strand.
TAGCGGGTCTGCACGCTGGGACTCACGAACTGGCCGGTGTACTCCTGCGACCAGAAGAAGAACAGCTTCCGCTTCTCGCGGTTGAAATGGTTCGGAATGTAAATCGGGCCGCCGATGCTGTAGGTCTCGACGTTGAAGCGGTAGGGCGAGATCGGGTTCACCGGCGTGCCATCCGCCTTCCGCCCGTTGCGGTTGTTCTGCCAGAGATTGGCGTTGAATCCCTCGTGGCGATGATTCCATGCGCCCGTGCCGTGGAACTGCTGCGTGCCGCTCTTCGTGATTACGGTGATCTGGCCGCCCGAGTTGCGCCCGAACTCGGCCTGGTAGTTCGCGGTGAGCACTTTCAGTTCCTGGATCGCGTCGATGTTCGGCTCGTAGTGGATGGTGCCGTTCGATCCGGTGTCGACGTCGGTGATGCCGTCCACGGTGAAGTTCTTGGCCGAGGTATTGCCGTTGATGGTGATGTTGCTGAACCCGTTGGGCGAGGTGACGTCGCGGTTCGCGGTGTCAATCACGCCCGGGACGGTCCGCAGGTATCCGAACAGGTCGCGGCCCTTGAGGGTGATGTTGTTCAACTGCTTGCCGTCGACGCTCTGCGACTTTTCCGAACTGGCAAGCTGGATCGGCGTGGCTTCGGCGTTCACCATCACGCGCTCCGAGGTGCTGCCGATGGCCATCGTCAGACGGCCGGCGTCTCGCGTCTCTTGCGCCGCTACCACAATATCTCTCTGCTCGTAGTTCTTGAATCCGCTGACCTCGATGGACACCGTGTACCTGCCGGGAGGCAGATTCAGGAAGCGAAAGCTTCCCAAGTGGTCCGTCGTGGCCGAGCGGACCTTGCCGGTATCCTGGTCTGTCAGCGTTACAGAGGCGTTGGGAATGACCGCGTTCGATGGATCCACTACAGCTCCCACCAGGGAGCTGGAGATGGTCTGGCTAAACAGCGACGCGCAAAAGCAGAGGACGATGGAGAGACACAACGACCGCGCCAGTGTGGAATTTGGCATGGCAACTACCCCCTTTTTGACTAAGAACGCTCACTCGCCTAACCCCCTAAGACTCTGAGCGTAGGGTACGCCTGCGGCAGGCGGGTTGCAAGAGAATCTTTAAATTTCTTAATAGAAGAGTTCTCTCTCAGGAGTACACTCCAACCAGAGCGTTTGGGGAGGAACCCATGCTTTTGACGAGGCGCGATTTTTCGAAGCTTGCCGCCACGGCGGCGATGATGCCTTACGCCGCAGCCGCGGCCAAACCGAATTCCGTGTTCGGCGGAGTGCAGATTGGGACTATCACATACAGCTTCCGCGCGCTGCCGAGCAGCGCCGATGAGGTTTTGCAGTATTGCCTCGATTGCGGCATCAGCAGCGTCGAGCTGATGAGCAATGTGGCCGAGAGTTACGCAGGCGCTCCCTCGAGCGGGCGCGGCGGCGGTGGGTTCGGCGGGCCTCCGGGCGGCGCGGGCGGTCCAGGCCGCGGGCAAGGACGCGGCGGCCGCGGACAGATGACTCCCGAGCAGCAGGAGGCCATGCGAAAGGCCCAACAAGAGATGAAGGCCTGGCGGCTCTCCGTCTCCCTGGACAAGTACAAAGCGTTCCGGAAAATGTACAACGACGCCGGAGTGAGCATCTACGCCTTCAAGCTGCCGCCGACGATGAACATGTCCGAGGAGGAGTACGAATACATCTGGAATGTGACCGAAACGCTGGGCGCAAATCACGTCACCATGGAGTTGCCCAATGACGACGCGCTCTTGCAGCGCGTCGGTGAATACGCCGCCAAGCGCAAACTGCGGATCGCGTTTCACACGCACGGCCAGGGCGGCGAATCCGGATTTGAGAAGGCGCTCGGCGGATCGAAGTACACCGCGCTCAACCTCGATGTCGGACACTACTACGGTGTCAACGGCGTGTCGCCGGTGCCGGTGATCGAGAAGTATCACGACCGCATCGCCAGCCTGCATCTGAAGGACCGCAAGGGTCCCGGCAGCGCCGGAGATAATCAGGGTCCGGGCGGTGGCGGTCCGAACATGCCGTGGGGACAGGGCGAGACTCCGCTGAAAGAGGTCCTGCTGTTGATGAAGAAGAACA
>CAZRND010000056.1:0-19555 GCA_964601345.1 uncultured Acidobacteriota bacterium
GATCGTACCGATATAGACGGCCGATTGCGGATCGAGCGGCAGGGTGTCGACCGGTGTATTCCAAATATTATCGGCCGGCAACACTTGGCAAGGAAATGGAACCGTCGCCGCCTGCTGCCGGGCGGGACGGGAGCCGAGCGCCCAGAGAGCGACGAGGCTCAGCGCGATGACGATCGTGCGCCGCATCAGTCCTTCCTCGGTTGTGGCTTGGCTTGGCCGGAGTTCTTGCTCACCATCAAGGAAGACTCGTCCACGGCCTCAAAGTCCGACCCATGCAGTTTCTTGATCTCCGCAATGTGGTCGTCGTTCCAGCGGGAATCCGGAGTGCCGGTGATGTACCAGGGACTCCCGTTGTCGGCCAGGATGATCCCGTATTTCTTGAAGGCGCGTAAGATCACTTTCGCTTCCCGGGAGAATCCCGAGATTTCGAAACTTGCTTTTAGCCGGAAGCGCTGGCCCATGGGCGGATAGCGTTCCTGGCTGTGATTCGACGCCTGATGCCTTCCTGGCCAGACGAATTCGTCGCGTGTCGTCGGAGCCGTAAATCGGATGGCATGCGCGATTTCGCCCGCAGCCACTTCGTCATAGCGGACCAGGCCGGGCAGAATCGGAAGACCGGCAGCGTCCGCCGAGGTCCAATCGTTCCGTCGCAACTCGTTCGACTTCAGATTGAAGATAGCGCCGGATCCCGCCGTCCATTTGTCGCCCTTCTTCCGGGCGCCAAAGAGCTCATAGAGCTTGCAACTGTCGCGATCCACCAGAAGCACGTGCGCGTCGCTGCCGGCCTCGATCATGGCGCTCTCGGGAATGGGATAGGGGCCGGGATCGCTCTCGCTCTTGTACTGAAACTCCACTTTGATCTTGGCCTGGTCGCCGGGAACGATCATGTACGGAATGCCGATCGACGCGCCCCTATAGAGCTGCCCGAGAAAGTCGTTGTGAAGGGGCTGGTCGGCTCCGATGGTGGACACATACAGTTTCGAATTCGGATCGAGAGGCATTTTGTCAATCGGCGTATTCCAAACGTTATCGGCTGGAAATACCGGGCAAGGGATTTTCTCGAACGGGATCTGCCCATGGACGCTCAGAGCAGGAAGGATGAGCAGAACCAGGACCCAGGTCCGCATAAAGACCATCATAACGCAAAGCGGCGCACGCGTTCCCACATTGGTTCGAGAACGTCGAGCAACTGGTGGTCCGAATCGTAGATGATGAGTTCTACATTGGGCCGGCCCTGGGCGAATCGTTCGGAGAGGCGATAATCCACCGACTCGTCCGTCCGCCCTGGCAGTACCAGCGCGGGCTGCTTTACATCGGGGAACTCCTCGTAGCCGAGGCCGTCGGCGACCAGACCGTAGCCGATGCGCGCGTCCCGATTCTCGCCGTAATGGTGTACGGCGCGCCAGCCCTGCGTCTTCCACTCGCGCATGACATCATCGCCGAGCATCGCCGTCCAGCGCTGCGAGAGTCCGAAAGCCGGCGCCATCAGAACGACTCGCGGAACCTGTTGCGGATATCGCGCGGCAAAGAGCGCCGCGAGATACCCGCCCATGCTCGAGCCGATCAGAATGCAGGAGTCCCCTGCCGCGAGATTGTGGAGATATCTCAGTTGTTGCGTCAGGGTGGTGTGTTCGAAATCGCACTCGGTGAGATCGGGAATCTCGAGTTCCCGGCCCGCGTGGCGAAGGCGCTCGCGAAAAAACTGCGCCTTGCCCGATTGCGGGCCGGAGGCGAATCCGTGCAGATAGATGATGCGCGCCAGGTCGTCGCCTACTGCGTCCCGCCGCGACGGCCGCCGCCCTGCCGCGGCTGCGCCAGCGGCTTGCGCGGCAGCTTCTCGTCGCGCATCGCGGTGTGGTAAACGAAGGACGCTTCGATCACCGCCGCCTGCATCATGTCGAAGCGCTGGATGCGGTCGTACACGTCCTGGTTCGAGTGATGCGTGCGCGTATCGTATTCCACGCTGTCCTGAATGAACTGGAATCCCGGAATCCCGCCGCCGTCGAAGGAGAGGTGATCGGTCCCGCCGGTGGTGCGCATGGTCAGCGTCGTCGCGCCCAGATCCTTGAACGGAGCCAGCCAGGCCTCGAAGATCGGACGCACTTCCTCGTTGCCCTGCAGATAGACCCCGCGGATCTTCCCGGTTCCGTTGTCCACATTGAAGTAGCCGGATACCTTGGCCTGCTCGGGCTTGATTACGGGAGGCGTCGCGTTCAGGCGGCGGAACTCCTCGCTCTGGCGGTCGATGTCGGCCGGAATCGTGGGACGCTGCGCGAAGTGCTCGTTCACATAGGCGCGCGAACCGAGCAATCCCTCTTCTTCCCCGCTCCACAGGCCGATGCGCACCGTGCGTCGCGGCTTCAATCCCGACGCTTTCAGAATCCGCATCACTTCCATCGCCACAGCGCTGCCCGCGGCGTTGTCGGTGGCGCCCGTGCCGGAGTGCCAGGAGTCGAAGTGCGCGCCGACCATTACCAGCTCGTCTTTCTTGTCCGTCCCCGGGATCTCGCCAAGCACGTTGTAATCGAATCCGTCGGGATTGGTGTATTCGGTCTGGATGTCCATCTCCAGCTCGACCTTCATCTTCTTATCGAGGATGCGGCAAATCCGGTTGTACTGCTCCACCGAGACCACCACTTCCACCGGCACGGGAGGGGCGTCCTTCGAGCGATCGCCGCCGCCCTGCACGAATATGGTCCCGCCGTCGCCGCGGCTCGTCTCGACCACGCCGGCCACACCTTCCTTGAGAAAGAATGCATCGATCTTGCGCTGCAAGGCGCGATTTCCAAATCCTCCTCGACCGCCCGCCGGGGCGCCAGGGGCGCCTCCGCGCCCGCCCGCAGCCCCAAAGGGCAGCGCGGGCTCGGGCGCCATCGCCAGCTTGGCCAAATCTTCATCCGTGTCGCGCTTGCCTAGCGCGTTGAAATGCGCTTCCACCGCGCGCGGCGCCTGCGTCAGGACGTAGACGCCCTTGAGCTTGCCGATGTACTTGTCCTTGTCCCCTTCGTTGGCGATGTCGACACGCATGGCGACGCCCCGCGTCGATCCGTTCGTGCCCGGCGTCCAAGCCTTGGGATAAGCGATCAGCGGCGAATAGACCGGTTCCACCATCTGAGCGTTGAATTTCTTCAGCGTCCAGCCCCGGCCAAAGTCGTATTTTTCCGCATGAACGTTCTCGAGGCCCCACTCCTTCATCTTCGTCTGCGCCCAATCCTGAGCCTTGCGAATCCCCGGCGATCCGGTCAGGCGCGGACCGTAGGCGTCGGTCAAATAGCTGAGGACCTCCATCACCTGCGACCGGTTCAGTCCTTCGTCTTTGATTTTCCAGATGGCGCCTAGATCGGCCTTTTCCTCGGCTTGGATCAGTGGCAGAAAAACGATCGCGAAAATGAGGCTGAAAGAAAGCGTTCTCTTCATGCGGGAATCTCCTTGGGGCACTGTTGGCAAGCCCACATCATACCTGAAAGCATGAGGGAAAGGGTTGTGTCGGTTCGACACAGTGCCCGTGGCATTGCGACTCGGGACTACCGGCCTACCCTCCGCATCCTGTTGGAAAATTGACAATTTGCTTTGGCACGGCCCGTGCTACCTTGAAGGGCGTTCGTGAGTAAGACGGTTGCAGGGGGCAAATCCAACGATGCTGGCGCGGCTCTGCGGAAACATGCCCCCTTCAACTTCCCAACTTCTTCAGTAGTTGCCCGTGAATCCCGTCAAATCCGCCGTTCGACATGATCAGGACCACGTCGCCCCGCGTTAACTCGGGAGCAATGCCGGCAACAATCTCGCCTGCCGTTGCGAAGTAGCGCGCGCCGATCCTCTGCGCCAGCCGCTCGGGATCGAGCCGCTCTTGCTCCGGGATATTGCTGCTCTTGAAGACTCCCGCGATTGCCGCGTGGTCCGCCAGCGATAGCACCTCACCCAATTCTTTTTCAAAGATCCGCCTGCGCAGCGTGTTCGAGCGCGGCTCGAGCACTGCCCAGAGCCGCCGCCCCGGAAATCGCGAGCGGGCGGCACGTATCGTTTCGCGGATCGCCGTGGGGTGGTGCGCAAAGTCGTCGACCACGATCACGCCCGCCGCTTCGCCGATGATCTCGAGGCGCCGCTTGACGGTGCGGAAGGTACGCAGGGCTTCGCCGGCCTGATTCGCCGTAACGCCATATCGCGAAGCGAGAGCGACGGCGGCCAGAGCGTTCAAGGCGTTGTGCTCGCCGGCGAGGTTCATCTCGGCGCGTAGAAAGAGCTCGCCGCGGCAGTGAATCTCGAAATGCATTTGCTCGCCCGCTTGCTCGATGCGGGCGATTCGCCACGGCAGGCCCTCGCCCAACCCGTAGTTCTCCACCGGACAGAGCGCCTTCGACACGCATTCCCGCACCGCCGGCCCTTCTCCGTAAGCCACAATCGCGCCCTTGCCCGGCGCCAGATTCACCAGCCGCCGAAACGCCAGCTTCACCGCTTCAAGATCGGGGTAGATGTCGGCATGGTCGTATTCCACCGAAGTGAGGATGATCGACCGCGGCAGGTAGTGCAGAAACTTCGGACCCTTGTCGAAGAATGCCGTGTCGTACTCGTCCCCTTCGATGACAAAGAGCCCGCCTTCCCCTGCAGGAAGCCGGAATCCGGCGGAGAAGTTTCCAGGTACGCCTCCAATCAGAAATCCCGGACACAGGCCGGCCGTCTCCAGAATCCAGGCCAGCATGGACGACGTGGTGGTCTTCCCGTGTGTCCCGGCGACCACCAGGACTTCGCGCCCGCGAAGAAACAGGTCCTTCACTACGCGGGCCATCGACTCATACCGCAACCCGCGGTCAAGCACCGCTTCGACCTCCGGATTGCCGCGCGATAGCGCGTTGCCGACGACCACAAGATTGGGAGCGGGATCGAGATGCGCCGCGTCGTACCCGTTGTGCACGGTGATTCCCATCTGCTCGAGCACCGTGGACATCGGCGGATACACTCCGGCATCCGATCCCGAAACGCGGTATCCGCTCTGCTGCAACATCCCGGCGAGCGAGGCCATTCCCGTCCCACCGATTCCAATCAGGTAGACCGACTGCATCTAGCGGACCGCCTCTTCGAGGATCGTCAGCCGTCCGTCTTCTAGCCGCGCCGCGACGCCGAGGGGGAGGCAAATGCTGCCGCCGTTCGTGTGTCCTGAGGGAAGACCGAACGCCATGGGAATCTTCAGCTCGCCGAGCACGCGGCGAATCGTTGCCTCAGCATCGGGACAGTCCTTCATCTCGCCGAAGACAATGCCGCGCACGCCTTCGAACTTCCCCGCCTCGCGCAGATGAAAGAGAAGCCGGTCGAGACGATACGCTTTCTCGCCCACGTCTTCCAGAAAGACGATGGAATCCGGCCAGTCGATTTCGCGCGGCGTGCCGAGCGAGGCGGCGAGAAGCGAGAGACATCCCCCGAGCAGCAAGCCCTCAGCGCGTCCGGGGACGAGCGCTTGCGCGACGCCGGCTTGCCACTCACGCTGCGCGCCTTGCGTCGCCAGCGCGAACGATTGCGCGTCGTAGGCTCCGCGCGCGAAGTCGCCCGCCGCCATGGGGCCGTGGAAGGTGATCCAGCCGGCGCGTTTCCAGAGTGTCCCGAGGAGGGTAGTCACGTCGCTGCAACCGACGACGATCTTTGCCGCCGGCAACGGCCGGGACAACAGCCGCTCGGCGACGTAATTGCATCCGTAGCCGCCGCGCGCGCAGACGATGGCGTCGACGCTCGGGTCCTCGAGCATTTCAAGAAACTCCGCGGTGCGCCGTTCATGGCTCCCGGCGAAGAGTCCCTCGGATGCAAAGATGTCGTCGCGGTAGCGGACGCGATAGCCGAGTCGCTCGAGCTCCGCCGCGCCCTTGAGCAGCATTTCACGCTGCACGGGACTGCCGGGCGCAGCGATGCCGATCGTGCCGCCGGTCCGTAGCGCGCGAGGTTTGATCCGGTCGGGCATGCGAATAGACTAGGTTACAATAGATACTTGTCTTCCGAACCGACAGTCCTGCGAATGGAAACGCGCGCCGCGGCGCGGCACGCCGAGGGCGCGGTGCTGACGCTGGTGCTGCTCTCGTTCGGACATTTCTTCATCGATTTGTATTCGAGCGGCCTGGGCGCGCTGCAGCCGCTGCTGCTCGACAAGTTTCATTTGTCTCTCACGCAGGCGGGCATCCTCGGCGGGATCCTGGTTTTTTCTTCGTCCGTGATGCAGCCGGTCTACGGATATCTTTCCGACCGCTTCCACACGCGCATGTTCAGCGCGCTCGCGCCTGCCGTGGCCGGGGTTTTCATTTCGTCCCTCGGCGTCGCGCCGGGCTACGGATGGCTGGCGATCTTTGTTCTGCTCGGCGGCGCGGGAATCGCCTCGTTCCATCCTCAAGCGTCGGCGATCGCCACGGTGGGTCTGGCGACCAATCGCGGCCGGGCCATGGCCATGTTCATCAGCGCCGGCACGCTCGGCCTCTCGATTGGACCGGTGTACTTTTCGCTGATCGCCGGGCGGTGGGGACTCGAGAGTACGCCCTGGGCTTCGTTCGCGGGCGTGATCATTTCCCTGCTGCTGCTTCGCTATCTGCCGCTCCACAGCGCTCCGGCGCACGCCGGCAGCGCCTTCAACTGGAAACCGCTCGCGGCGGTTTGGAAGCCGCTTACGATTCTCTACTTCCTGGTATTCATCCGCTCGACGATTCAAATCACGTATTCGCAATTCCTGCCGCTTTACCTGCATCTCGAGCGCGGCTTCTCCCACGAGATGTCGAGCCTGATGCTGACCCTGTATCTCGCGGGCGGGGCGCTCGGAGGATTTCTTGGCGGGAATCTGGCCGATCGCTTTGGCGGACGGCTCGTGATCCTCGTCTCGATGATCGGCTCGGTTCCCTTCCTGGCTCTGTTTCTCTTCACGAAGGGCTGGCTCTCGATCGCCGGACTCGTGCTCGGCGGCCTGGTGTTACTCTTTACTATTCCGGTGAACGTGGTGATGGCGCAGGAACTCGTCCCGGCGCAGGCCGGAACAGTCTCCGCTCTGATGATGGGATTTGCCTGGGGCATGGCCGGCCTGATCCTGATCCCGCTGACCGGCTGGCTCGCCGACATCTTCACGTTGCACAACACGCTCGCCGCCTGGATGGTCTTCCCGGTGATTGGATTCTTCCTTACTCTTAAGTTACCAAAAACTGTTTGACCGACCCGGAACACTCTGCTACGATCCTCTCAAGTGCACGGGTGGGTTTAGGGTAACCCTGCCAACTTCGATTTTGAGAGGAGAACTTCATGAGCAGACGGCTGACGGCGGTCCTCTTTCTTCTTGTGTCTTCCTTGGCCTTGGCGCAGACCACGACTCGCATCGAGGGAACGGTGTCCGATGCGCAGGGCGCGGTGATTCCGGGCGCGCAGGTCAAGGTGACGAGCGCCTCGACGGGACAGGTGTTCGAAACCTCGTCGGACGAGCGCGGCTATTGGGTCGTCCCGGCGCTTTCGACCGGAACCTACAAAGTCACCATCAGCTCCACCGGATTCAAGGCGGCAGCCTTCGATAACATCAAACTCGACGCCAGCGTACCGGCGCGGCTGAACGCCACGCTCCAGATCGGCGCGGTTACCGAATCGGTGGAAGTATCGGCGGGCGCGGAGATCATGCAGACCGCGACGGCCACCGTCACCAACACGCTGGTCGGCCGCCAGCTCCACGAACTTCCCTTCACCAGCCGCAACCTGAGCGAGCTGATCGTTACCCAGCCGGGCAGCGCCACGCCGGGCGTTCCGCGCAGCACCTCGGTCTACGGCCTGCCACAGAGCGGCCTCAACGTCTCGATGGACGGAATGAACATCCAAGACAACAGCAACCGCTCCGGCGACGGCTTCTTCAACTCCATTTTCCCGCGCTCCGACATGGTGGAAGAGATGACCATCACCAGCGCGGCGGCCGGCGCAGATACCAACGCCGAAGGCGCCGTGCATATGAAGATGGTGACCAAGAGCGGCACCAATCAATACCACGGCCTGCTCTTCGAACAGCACCGCAACCAATACTTCAACGCCAACTATTACTACAACAACATCCTGCGACAGCCTCGCGATCACGTGGTCTTCAACCAGTTCGGCGGCAGCGCGGGCGGTCCCATTATCAAGAACAAGGTTTTCTTCTTCGTTTATATGGAGTACCTGCAGTTGCCGCAGACTTACACCGAGCCGACCGGGACCGTGCTCACGCCCCAAGCGCTCGCCGGCAACTTCCGCTACTTTGGCAACGGCGCGGTTCAGACGATTAACCTGCTGCAACTGGCGGCCAGCAAGGGATTCCCAGGAACGGCCGATCCGCTGATCGCCAAGACGCTCGGCCAGATCGCTTCACTTACCAACAACCAGCCTGGCCTGACGGACCGCATCACCAGCGCGAGCGATTACAACCGTAACAACCTCGACTTCCAGAGCAAGGGCGGAAACTACCGGCGCTTCCCGAACGCGCATTTCGACTGGAACATCAACTCCAAGAACCATCTGGATCTTGTCTACACCTACCAGACCAACATCCGCAGGCCCGACGGCGTGAACATCGGCACGGCCAGCCCGGTCTTTCCGGGAACGCAGAACGTGCTGAACGGGACCGAGCCGGGCAACCAGGGCGGACTGGTCTTCCAGACCACGGCTTCCCTGCGGACCACAGTCACCTCGCGGATCACCAATGAAGCGCGCTTCGGACTTTCCGGCGGCACCGTGGTATTCAACAACGGCGTCAACGCCTCGGATTTCGCGCAATGGAATGGATTCGCCCCAGTCTTTAACTTCGTAACGAATCCCTATCGCACCACAGGGCAAACGCGCCGCAACACTCCTCTCAAGCAAGGCTACGAGAATGTGACCTGGTCCAAGGGCGCGCACCTGATCGGCGCGGGCATGAGCTTCACGCAGGTGAATACCTGGACGACCTCGGCCAACGGCACGCAGTTCATTCCCACAGCCACGCTTGGCGCGATTGCCAGCGGCGATCCGGTCAGCGGCGTCTTCGTCGCCGCCAACATGCCGGGCAGCGTCGCCGCCCAGCAAACCGATGCGCTGAACCTCTACACGCTCCTCGCGGGTCGCGTGTCCTCCGTGAACCGCTCCGTGATCCTCGATGAGGAGACGCGCAAGTACGGAAACTTCCAGCCGATCGTCCGCAACCAGCAGCGGGAAATCGGAATCTACGTGAACGATTCCTGGCACGTGCGGCCGGGCCTGACCGTCAACTTCGGCATCCGCTGGGACGACCAGCGTCCGTCGCGAAACATCGACGGCGTCTATACGCGTCCCGGCTACGCGGGCCTCTGGGGGCCCTCGGGCGTTGGAAATATCTTCGCTCCCGGCGTGCTCACCGGCTCGGCATCGGTTTATAACGCTGTCGATGGAGACGCAACGGGCTTTGCCAACGCGCCTCTTTGGGCGCCGAGCGGCGGGATCGCCTGGGTGCTGCCGAAGACCGAAAACAAGTTGATTTCCTGGCTCCTGGGTAAGGACGGCAGCAGCGTGCTGCGCGCCGGGTACGCGATCTCCAGCATCCGCGAGGATGCGAGCACCTTCACCACGTGGGCTGGAAATCAAGGACGCACCATCACTCTGAATGTGGACCCTGTGAATTACCCGCAAAACTTCGGCACGTTCGGAGCGGTGCAGTTCGCCAGCGGCAACCTGCCCTCGCGGCCCGGACCGACGACTCCGAGCTTCCCGCTCGCGACGGCGGCCGGCAACAACGTGTCGGACTACGATCCGAACCTGAAGATCGGATACGTGCAGAGTTGGAACCTGGGCTTCCAACGCGCGCTGACCAAGGACATGGTGCTCGAAATCCGGTACGTCGGCAATCACGGCACCAAGCTCTGGCGCAACGTCAACATCAACGAAGTGAACATCCTTGAAAACGGGTTCCTGAACGAATTCAAGATCGCGCAGTCCAACTTGGCGCTGGCCAGGGCTACGACGCCTACGAGCAACCAGTACGCCGGCCTCGCCGGACAGCAGCCGCTCCCGATCATCGCCACTGCCTTGGCCAGTAACACCGATGCCACGAGCGCTACGCAAATCGCGCAGGCACAGGCCGGGGCCCTGGCCAACGCTATTGCAACGAACGCCACGCGTATGGCTCGGCTCACGGCCGCCGGCCGTCCGGCCAACCTGTTCCAGGTGAATCCCCTCGGTGGCGGAACTTCCACTGTGACCGGAAACTTCGGATCCACCAGCTACGACGGACTTCAGGTGGAAGTGCGCCGGCGCTTCTCGAACGGCCTGCTGGCGCAGGGCAGCTACGTGTGGAGCCACTCGATCGCCAACGAATTTGTGCAAGGCATCGGCGCGGGCTTCACGACGATCCGCGATTACAACCTCGACAAGTCGCCCTCGCCCTACGACGTCCGGCAGGCCCTGAAGATGAACTGGATTTACGAGTTGCCTTTCGGCCCCGGCCGGCATTACCTCGGCAGCGTGCACAACGCCTTCGCGCGCAAAGCCCTCGAGGGCTGGGGACTCGCGTCGGTCGGCCGCATCTCCAGCGGCTCGCCGATTCGGCTCACCAGCGGCCGCGCCACGTTCAACCAGAACGAGTCCGGCGTGGTCCTCTACAACATGACCATGGGCCAGCTACAGGACCAGATGCAGATCCGCAAGACCACCAACGCGTCCGGCAACGGCATAGTCTACTACCTGCCGCAGGCGCTGATCGACAAACCGCTGGCGGCCTTCGAGCTCGGCGGAAAGACGCTTGCGAACCTGGACAAGAACCAGCCCTACATTGGACCGCCCACGACTCCGGGACAGCTCGGGTCGCGACTCTTCCTCTACGGGCCGCGGTCGCAGAAGTGGGACTTCAGCGTGATCAAGAACACGAGGATCGGCGAAAAGTACAACCTCGAGTTCCGGGCGCAGGCGCTGAACGCCTTCAACCTGACCAACTTCCTGCTCTTCGTTCCGGGCAACGGCCTCACCACCAACCTGGCGGTGAACTCGAACACCTTCGGACAGTTGGCTTCGAACTCGGCGTATCGCGATCTGCCCAATACGAACGATACGGGCGGACGCATCCTGGAGTTCCAGTTGCGCTTTACGTTCTAGGCGATCCGAATCACCGGCCCGTATCGCCGCCGAGAATCTCGAGCGGCGCCGGGCCGGTTTTTTCTACGTAGCCCAGCAGGATGCGCCGGCCGCCCGCCACGTGCAGATCGCCGAGCCACGCCACGGCGATCAGACCCGGCACGGCGTCGTCCTGCAGTGTGGGAGGGCCGAGCTCGCCGGGTACAAATCGCAATCGCTCGTCCCGCTCAAACGCAGGCAAGCCGATCGAGAAACTGAGGCCGTGCAAATCTATCTCTGCCGGCGCCGTGTAATAGACCGGGACCCGCCTCTCGCCGCTGCCGATCTCCAGGCCGGGGACGTGTCGGCGCGCGGCAGCGACCTGCGCCGCGGGACACGCCAAGCCTCGCGAAGCGCGTTGCGGGCGCGTGGCATCGAGCAGCGTCACGCGCCGCAGCGCTTGGATCAGATCGAAGTTGTCGAGCGCGCCGTCTCCTCCGCGCGAAAGGCCGTCCGGCGGAAAGCTATCGAGAGCATCGAAGGCATCCGAACACGCCGGGGGCGTCGCACCCGGAATGCCCGTCACAGCCCGCAGCAAGGCGATCAAATCGAAATTGTCGAGCGCGCGATCTCCGAACTGTCCGGACGCAAATCCGGCGGATGGGAACCCGTCCCCAACCATGTAACTGTTTGCCGCAATTGCAAACGTCCCCGGCTCGGATGTCGCGCCGCCCAGCGATGGATTCAGCACAGTCACAAAAGCCGTACTCTCATTCGCAATATCCGTGGCGGGAATCAAGGCCCGCACCTGGGTGCTGCTGACATAAGTGGTGGTCCGGGGAGATCCGTTCCACTGCACCACGGAGTCCACATCGAAGCCGGCGCCTTGGATCGTCAGCGTGAAGGCGCTTCCTCCGGGCCTGGTCAGATTTGGCGAAAGGGAGGCCGGTGCCGGCGTAGCGGCGGTGAGCCGATAGATCTTGTATTCCGTGGAGGCATAGAGGCGATTCGAGGAATCCACGGCCAGACCGTTGGCACTGATATCGGTGGCCACCGTGTTGATGACTCCGGCCGGCGTGATCTTGCGGATGCGTTGGTTGACCCAGTCCCCTACGTATACGTTGCCGGCCTGATCGACGGCGATACTGACGGGAATGTTGAAAGTGGCAGAGGCGGCCGGGCCGCCATCGCCGGAGAAACCCGCGTCGCCCGTACCCGCAATGGTATCGATCATGGGCGAAGCGTCAGCCGTGACCTTGCGGATACGATTGTTGTCGATGTCGCAAATGTACAGGTTTCCCGCCGAGTCAAGGGCGATTCCGGAAAGAGAGGAGAATCGAGCGGCGATCGCTGGACCTCCATCTCCGGCGAAGCCGTGCCCGCCATCGCCGGCCACGGTGTTCAGAATCCCGTCCGTCACCTTCTGCACTAGGCCGTAGCCTGTGAAGTAGTAGTTGCCAAGCGGATCCAGTATGAGGCCCGACCCAGGGTAAATAGCCGCGCTCGTCGACGGGAGGCCGTCGCCTGGATAGACGGCCCCTCCTCCGGCTACGGTGTCAATCGTGTTTCCAACGACCTTCCGGATTCGGTAGTTATCCAAATCGGAAATATACAGGCCCGTCGAATCCACTGCCACGGCTCCAGGATAGGCGAGTGATGCATTGACGGCTGGACCGCCGTCTCCCGAGAAACCGTAAACGCCGTTCCCGGCCACGGTGCTGATGATTCCGGCGGGGTCAATCTTGCGGATCCGTTGGTTTCTGAAATCGGCAAAAAAGACGCTTCCGTCCGAGTCGACGGCGATGCCTCCGGCGTAGTTCAGAAAGGCATCCGTTGCCGGGCCGCCGTCCCCTCCGAAGTAGGGTCCGCCTGTTCCGGCAAAGGTCGTGATGGTTCCTCCACTCACTTTGCGGATTCGTTCGTTCATCTCGTCGGCGATGTACAGGATCGTGCCGGTGGGATCCACGGCCAGCGCGCCAAAGTCCTGATTCAGCGCAGCGCCGATCGCCGGGCCGCCGTCGCCGGAGAAGCCGTTTGCTCCACCGGCCACGACGGTCACCGTCGATCCGCTGACCCTTCCGATCCGGTTGTTCGCTCGATCGCTGATATAGACATTCCCTGAGGAATCCACGCATATGCTGGACCCTCCGAAGGAATCGGTTCCTGCCAGAGTGTTGATGACCGGCGACCCTCCGAACGTGACCGTCCGGACGCGGTTGCCATCGGCGATATAGAGGGTCCCAGTCGCGTTGACGGCGACTCCGATCGGGAAGATGCTGGCGCTGAGCGGCGAGCCGCCGTCGCCGGCGAATCCAAAGTGCCCGTTGCCGGCTACTGTCGAGATGATTCCGGCTGGATCCACTTTGCGAACAACGAAGTTGCTAAAGTCGGAAATGTACAAGTTGCCGAAGCGATCGACAGCTAAGCTCCCGGGATTGCTCAACTCGGCATCCTTGGCTAAGCCTCCGTCGCCGGAATAACCTCCGGAACCGATCCCGGCGACTATGGAAAGGACCAGCCCAGGCGTCAGCTTCATGACTTGGTTGCCCACGGACCAGTACAGGTTGCTGTTCAAATCCGTGGCCAACCCGCCGGCGTTGACTTGGTTCACAAGCGTAGTGAGGAATCCGGCTGGAGTGATCTTGGCAATAATTCCGTTGTCCGGATCGGCAACGTAAACGTTGCCGATTGGATCGACGGCCAGACCAAAGACCCGGCCGAGCGCAACGTTCAGCGCCGGTCCGTTCCCGTTAAACACAAAGTCCGCTCCGGCGATGAGCGTGACCTTCGCTTGAGCCCGGCAAGCTCCGGCCGCGGTCAGAACGGCCAGAAGCGCCATCGCAACGTTGTGCCTCGTCATAGACAGTCTTCCTCCTGTCGCGCCTAACTCTGCGCGTTGCGGAGGACGACTGGAAGTAGGAAGAGGTTAGAAAGGGGTTTTAAACGCCCCTCATTTCAAGCAGATACGGCCGCCTATCTCGGATCGTTGGCGTTGATGAACGCCACCGTGCTGTCGAGATATTCCTTCGGCATCTGACCCGCGACGATGGCGGAGAGGTGCGACTTGCCGGGAAGCACGACGTTGGTGAAGCTCTTCAGCTCGCGCCACATGCGCTGCGTCTTGGCAAAGGGCCGGTCGTACTCGCCGTTGATCGCCAGCATCGGGATGTTCAGCTTGGTAAGATCGAGCGTGGGACGCTGGGCGGCGGCAGCGGCGAGCACGGCGGCGCCGGGCGCGGGCCCGGTCCGCAGCGGAGCCGGCGACTCGGCCAGTTTCTCGGCTTCCGCTTGCGACATGCCGTTATCCATGGCGTGATGGATACGCAACGCCTTGCTCAGCGCGTCTTCCGCGGGATCGCGGCCTTCCTTGTCCTTGGGCAGCTTCGCGCGCATCTCCGGATCGGTCTCCTGAATTCCCGATCCGCCGAAGCCCGCGGAGATCATCCGATCCGGAATCCGCGCCAGCAGCGCTCCCACAAACGCCCCGCCCATCGAGTATCCGTGAAAGTGCGCGCGCTCGATCTTCAGATGGTCCATCAGCTCGATGACGTCGTCGACCTTGCCCGGTCCGTTGAGCTGGGGCTTGTCGCTCTTGCCGTGGTTGCGGCAATCGATCGCCACCACCATGTGGTTCTTGGCAATGGCCGGCGCGATGCCGTTGGCAAACCAGTTGCCCGAGGCGCTGCCCGTGTAGCCGTGGATCAGGATCACCGGCACGCCCTTCCCCATCGTGTAGTAGTGAATCTTCACGCCGTCGGACGCGGTCATGAACGCTTCCTTGGGCTTCTCCCCCGCGACGACTACCGAGGTTAAGAAAACAAGAGCGATCAGGAGTCGGTTCATTTGGTTCCCCTTACTCGAGGGCCAGATAGGTCATGCGCTTGAACTGTTCGGCGGCCGGGATGTTCGTCGGCGGCAGGACCTGGATCAGGAAGACGCCAAAGAGATGCTCCTTCGGATCGAGCCAGAAGCTCGTACCCGCAGCGCCGCCCCAGTAATACTCGCCTTCGCTGCCGACCGTGCCGTTCTTGCCCGGACCGAGGTTCACCGCGAACGTCAGTCC
Source organism: uncultured Acidobacteriota bacterium (assembly GCA_964601345.1). GTDB lineage: Bacteria > Acidobacteriota > Terriglobia > JAJPHL01 > JAJPHL01 > CAZRND01. The sequence continues at coordinate 15,089 of CAZRND010000056.1, forward strand.
GAAACCGTATCCCTCGGGCACCAACCCCGCCTTGGGCAAGCTGCCGAGATGATCGGCGCGCATCAGCTCAACGGACTTGCGCGAGAGAATCCGCACGTTGTCGAATTGCCCGTCGTTCGACAGCATCATGTAGAAGCGCGCGAAGTCATCCAGAGTGGAGCAGAGTCCCGCGCCGCCCATCATCGCCGTCGGTTTCTTCTTGCACTTGTCCTGCGCGATGCCCGCGTGACGCTGCACACCGGGCGCACCTCCGCCCTTCGGAGCATAGAGCGTCGCGAAGCGGGCGAGTTTCGCTTCGGGAACGTAGAAGCCCGTATCGACCATGCCCAGGGGCTTGAAGATCCGCTCTTCCATGAACTGATCGAGCGGCTTGCCGGAGACGACCTCGACAAGGCGGCCCAGCACGTCAATCGAGTAGCCGTAGCGGAACATCGTTCCCGGCTGGTCGACGAGCGGGGCGGTCGAGAGTCGCTTCACGAGCTCGGCGAGATCGAACGCCACGGGCGGGTCACCGCCGTCAATGCCGAGCCGCTTGTAGGCTGCTTCGTTGTTCTCTTCCTTGGGTCCGTTGTAATCCATGCCGCTGGTGTGGCGGAACAGATCGCGCACGGTGATCTGCCGGTCCGCGGGGACGGTGTAATACGTGCGTCGTCCCGCGGCGTCCGTGGATTCCTTGCCGACACTCATCTTGGCGAATTCCGGCAGATACTTCGAGAGCGGATCGCGCAGCGAGAGCTTTCCTTCCTCATAGAGCATCATCGCCGCGACGCCCGTGACGGCCTTGGTCATCGAGTACATGCGGACAATCGTGTCCGGCTTGTATTCTCCCCAGGTCTCGCGGAACGCGACTTTCCCGTTGCGCGCAATCAAACCCGACGCGCCGGCAAGCCTCCCAGCCTCGATGTGCTCCTTCATCACCGCGCTGATGCGGTTCAGCCGGTCTGCGGAAAAGCCCACATCTTTCGGCGTGGACGTAGGAAGGTTGGCCCCAAAAACAACCTGGCATGTGAGAACGAACCCAAGCAGCGTTTTTCGCATATGCCGGAGAGTGTACAATCCCGAGATCGGAAATACAATATGAAGCAGGAGCAGCCCGGCGAATTCGGATACAACTATCGCACGCGGTTGCCGCCGCAACTGACGCGCTGGTTCTCCAACATCTGGTATCGCTGGACGATTTATCGCCTCATCTTTGGAGTGGCCGTCATCGGATTCCTCTCCTGGTGGGTATTCTGGCCGTCGGCGGGAGAGCGGGAGTTCCGCCGCTCGATGGAAGCCCTGAGCAAGGCCGGTTCGTGGCGCGAAGAGTACTCGGGGCCGGGATTCTCGCAGCGGGCGGAATACTCGTGTCCCGACGCCGGCCGCTGGTCGATTGTGCAGACTCTGGGCGACTCTGGACTGGTTGTGACGAACGACTATGTGGCGCTCGGCGTGAAGTCGTATTCCCGCCATTCCATCCGGCAGCCCTCCGGGCTCATCCAGACGTATCCGTGGCAGGCGGAATTGCGTCGGTCGGCGCTGCCTTGCGCGTACCGCGCGGACCTGGAAGGATTCATCCGCACATCGGTCATTTCCAAGGGCGGGATCGAAATCGTCCACGACGCAAAATGCCGCGATTGGAGAGTGCAGGTGATTTCCGGGAGAGCACAGGGACGAGCGCACGAAGATCACATCGTCTGTATCGGGATCGACGATCACCTGCCGCGGCGCATGGACCGGAGGTTATTCTTCGAGTGGAATTCCCCCATTCATATTGAGGCTCCTATCCCCCAGCAGCAGTGACAGAGTCGTGCTATGGTCAGCCATAGGTGAAATATGGATCTCTGGGAACTCAGCGACCTTTCGACTCCCTGGTGCGTCCACGTCGCGGCTACGCTCCGCGTAGCTGAACATATCGCGGCGGGCGCGTCTGAAATCGGCAAGCTCGCGACCGCGGCCGGCGCCGATCGCGATTCCCTGCACCGGGTGATGCGCCACCTCGTTCACCGCGGAGTCTTTACCGAACCCACGCCCGGTCGCTTCGAGCTGAATGACGCGGCGCGCGGGCTGCTCGAGAGTCCCATTCGCATGGGACTCGATCTCGATAACTTCGGCGGACGCATGGCACATGCCTGGAGCACGCTCCTCTCCGCGGTGCGCACCGGAAAACCCGCGTATCACGAAGTCTTCGGTAGTCCCTTCTGGGACGACCTCGCCGCGCATCCCGAGATTTCCGGCGCCTTCGACGCGCTCATGGGGCCGGCTGGACACGGAACACCTGATGCCGAGGTCCTTGCGAATCCCGCGGAATGGGATTCGATTCACACCGTCGTCGACGTCGGCGGCGGGACCGGAGCGTTGCTCGCCGAAATTCTGCGCGCGCATCCCAAAGTCCGAGGGACGCTCGTGGACCTGCCTCGTACTATCGCGCGAGCCGGCGAGACCTTCGCTGCGGCCGGCGTTGCCGACCGCGTAACGACCGTGGGACAGAGCTTCTTCGATGCATTGCCCGCCGGGCACGATCTCTACGTGCTGAAAAATGTTTTGAGCGATTGGCCCGATGCCGAAGCGAGCGCCATTCTGAAAAGGTGCGCTGTAGCCGCGCGTCCTTCCGGACGCGTCGTGATTCTAACCGGCGTGAAGCCGGGCGAGGAAGCGTCGCCCGAGTTGCTGATGATGATTTTAGTCGGCGGGCGCGGGCGGACCTTCGAGGAATTCAAGTCCATGGCGCGCGGCGCGGGCCTCGAATCGAGCGCAACGGGACGCCAGCCGTCGGGCCGGACTATCTTGGAGTTCCGAGCTACTTAGTTGCCGCCGGCGCGGCCGGACCGTTTACCTTCGCTTTGAGCGCCGCCTCGAGACGATTGAGCGCCTGACGCTCGGAAGCGCCGAACATTGGCTCTACCCCGAACCGTTGTCGGCCGGGTCGAGATCAGACGATCCGAGATTGCCGTATTTAGCCTTCCGCACCAAGAGAGCGTGTCGGTTCAGCTAAGTTGCTTCAGGATTTCAGTGAAGCTCTCGAAGGACTCGTTGATACCTGGTAAAGATGGCCGGAGGGGGAACGAAGACTCGATAACGCGGCGCCGCATCGGGCCTCAGCCCGTTCTGAACCGATGTATCGAACTTGGCGACAAGCCGCGGGGTGGCCTTCCGAAGGTAGGTGACGACATTCGTCCTTTTTGCGCTTCTAATACACCTCGTCATGCGTACCGACCGTCTCCAGCAGAATCGCTTCCGATCCCTCGTGTTGAACGTACCGGAACACAATCCGAAGATCGGGTCCCGCCGTGCAAGCCCAGGATCCTTGTAGAGGACCGTGTAACTTATGCACTTTCAAACGAGGATTGGATGGATCCGCTTCGAGGAGCTCCAAGGCAGCTAGCAGATGGCTCACAGGATTCTTCTTCATGGCCTTCCGGACCGCCCGGACAAAAGGGGAAGAGCGCAGAAGCCTGCGCTTCACGAAAGGATCTCTTGCACCAATTCCTTAGCCGTAACCGGCGTGCTGCCGCCGGCTTGGAATTCTGCGACAGCCTCCTGAACATCTTTGACCAACTCCGCGCGTCGGCGATCTCGCATCCGGTTCTGGAGGACTTCAACTAACGCTTCTTGATCGTCCAGGGACCACGTCTCTGCTTGTTCCAGAATGTCGCCAAATTTCAACTCATTCCCCACGTATCCCTCCATGTCAGATTATAGGTCAGTCTCGTCAAGACAACAACTCGCCTAAGAACATCGGCTAAGATAAATGCGATTGACAAGAAGCTGGCTACAAATACAGGACGCGATGGCCGCCGGAGTGTCGCGCTAGGAGAAGCGTAGGAGAAAGAGAGGGAGAAAGGAGCCTAGCCCTTCTTCTTAGCAGCCTCCTGCGCTGGGCCATTCACCTTCGCTTTGAGCGCCGTCCACTTGGACATCAACTCCGTGTACGCAGTCTCCTGCTTGCGGACCGCGTCCAGTTGCACGGCGGTCGGCGGCAACTCCGAACCCTGCATCGGCTGGACCGCAGCGATCATCGGCCCGGCTGCGCCGGCAAGGCTTGCGATGATCTCGTCCACTTGCTTCGCCAGCGCCTCTTTGCCCTGCACCTTCTCGCGCAGTGCCTGAGCTTCCTTCTGCGCGGCGGCCACCGCGCGGACGTGATCTTCCATCTGCGTCGTCAGCGTGAAGATCTGCTGCACGTCGGGCGTGATCTTCACGCGCGGATCCATCTTGACGACGATCGGCTGCGTCTGGCTCTGGCCATTCACGGTCAGACGCGCGACATATGACCCCGGCGCGACCCATGGCGCATTCACAGCGGGATAAGTACGATGCGGAACCGCTGGGGAACCGCCGCCACCTCCGCCTCCGCCGCCAAACCCGCCACGACCACCTCCACCCGCCGCGCTCGGCGGCAGAGGATCGTAGTGCATGTCCCAAGTGAAGCGATGCATGCCCGCCGTTGTCTTCAGCGCCTGTGGCGGCGCGGGCCAGTAGAGAGGG
>CAZRND010000057.1:0-19528 GCA_964601345.1 uncultured Acidobacteriota bacterium
GTTGCGTGGCGCTCAGGGCCGTTCCGTAGGTGATGGCCGCCGGCGTCGCCCAGGTAATGGTCGGCGTCGCCTTGTTCACCGTCAGAGACACGCTGCCCGTGGCGTTGTTGAAGTCCACGGTATCGGTCGGCGTGAAGTTGACGTTCAGCGTCTGCGGGCCCGCGTTGAGAACCGCCCCGGCAGCGGGATTATAGACAAAGGCCCCGGCGGTACTGGCCGTGGCGTTCAGTTGCGTGGCGCTCAGGGCCGTTCCGTAGGTGATGGCCGCCGGCGTCGCCCAGGTGATCGTCGGGTTGAGCTTCGGCCCGAAGTTGGCCATCACATTGCGCGGCGCGCTCATCGTGACGCTCTGCGGATTGGTCGTTCCAGTCAAGTCGCCGGTGAAGCCGGTGAAGCGGAATCCGGCATTTGGAGTGGCTGTCACGGGGACGACAGATCCCGTATCGTAAAAACCATTCGCCGGCGTTGCCGATCCGCCCGCACTGGACGAAACGGTCAGGAAATACTGAGTGATGAAATTGCCGGTGAACGCCGTCGGAGTGTTCGGCACGGTGATCGTGCGTGGGTTCGTAGTGGGACCGTCGGCCCATGCCTGGAAGCGTTCCTGGCTGGTGCTGGCGACCACGGCTTGCGGAGTGTCCCACTGGATGATCTTCTGTGAACCCACCAGCCAAGGGGGCGCCTGCGGCGCCACGAACGTCGAGGAATTGTAGGTAAAGGTACGTCCTGCCTCATTCGCGCCGATCGTGATGACGACGCTCGGAGCGCTGAAAGTCGTCGAGGCCGTGTCGTTGCCCGCCACGGTGTCAACGGAGTCCGCGGTGAAGGTGGCGGATATCCCATAATTCGGTCCGCCGGGCAGGATATCGTCCAGTGTGGTGTTCAAGGTGACCGTCGCGCTCGCTCCGTTAGCGATCGTTGCGAAGCTGATCGTCTGAGTGGCAGTGGTTCCGGCACAGACTCCGCCGCCGGTGGAGCTGCAATTCGTGATGTTGAGGGACGTGGCGGCTGTCGCCGTCACGACAACATTGAGGGCTGCATCCGGGCCATTATTGGTTACCGTGAGCGTGAAGGCCGCCGATTGAGTGCTGGTAATCGGCCCTGGAGTGACCGACATGCTCAACCCAATGTCCGCGGAGTTGCCGAATCGGGCGAGAAACAAGTCGGCTCCTCCCGCATTGGCGCCCTGAGCCGCGTTTTTGGTGGGGAAATCCGTGGAAGTCGTCACGCCCAAAACGTAAACGCTCTTCGAGGCCGAATGGACGGCGATACCAATTCCGCTGTCCGATCCGGTTCCGCCATAGTAAGTGGACCAGGCTCCGGCTCCGAGCTTCGCGACAAAAGCGTCGTCGGTTCCACTCAAAGCGCCTTGAATCGGAGTGGCCAACGGGAAATTGGAGGATGCCGTATGGCCCGTGATGAAAGTCTCGTTCGCGGCGTTGATGGCGACTCCCAAGCCGAAATCGTCGCCGGAGCCGCCCAGATAGGTCGAAAACGACCCCGCGCCCGCTGAGGACAACGTGGTCACAAACACATCATTGCCGCCCCCGTTCGCCGCCTGAATCGGGGATATGACCGGGAAGTCTGTGGATTGCGTGAAGCCTGTGACCGTCGCGTTGTTCGAACCATCCAAAGCGATCGCCATGCCTTGATCGAGCGCGGTCCCGCCGAGGAAGGTGGAGAAGGTCAGCGACGCGCCGGCCGAATCGAGTTTGGTTACGAAGGCGTCTTGTACGCCGCCGAAGGTTCCCTGGGCAGCCGCCGCGGTGGGGAAGTTCGTCGACTGCGTATACCCCGTGACAAAAGCATTGCCGGAGCCGTCCACGGCAATTCCGTAACCAACGTCGTCGCCGGAACCGCCCAGATACGTGGCGTAGACGCTTGCGCCCGCGACGTTCAGCTTGGCGACGAAGGCGTCATTCGCGCCTCCGGCGTTGGCTGTTTGGAATACGCCGCCGGTAGCCGGGAAATTGGCGGAGGCCGTGCCGCCCGTCAAATAAGCATTGCCGGAACTATCCACGGCGATGCCAAGGCCCTGATCATTCGCTGTGCCGCCGAGATAAGTCGAGTAGAAGAGCCCGCTCCCATTCGCGCCGATCTTGAAAACAAATGCGTCCGCTCCCCCGGCGTTCGCGGCCTGTAGCGGAGTGACGGTTGGAAAATTCGTGGAGAAAGTAAAACCGGTGACATAGGCGTTGCCGGAAATATCCACGGCAATCGCACTCGCGCGGTCAATACCCGAACCTCCGACGTACGTGAGAAACACCGGCACGCCTGTCTGTGTGAACTTGCCAACCACGACATCGTCCGCTCCGGCATTCGCCCCTTGCGCCGCCGACAGAGTCGGAAAATTGGTGGAAGTTGTGGTGCTGGCGAAGAAGACGTTTCCGCTCGAGTCTGTGGCCACGCCGGAGCGCTGCGCGGCCGCATCGCCATCGGTTCCCGAGCCGCCGATGTAAGTCGCAAAGCCAATCGACGGATCGACGACGAGCGGCCGGCTATGGTCGTAGGGGCCCAATTCAATCGCGACCTGCCGGTTCGGCCTGAGGAGATAGCGCGCCGCAACTTCCAATCGTTGCGAGCCGTTCCCTTGATAAACCACGGGTCGGTGTTGCAGGACATTGCCGACTGCTGTGCCCAGTACCAAGTCGCCGTTGGCATCCAACTGAATGGATTTCGTCCCGTCGTAAGCGAGTTGGATATTATCTGGATTCGCGCCGGGCGCGACCACGAAATCATATTCGACTCTGCCGTCATGAATGTAATAGACCAGATCCACTCCCTCGTATACCCCTGACAGTTCCGCCTTCGAGTAGTGCGGAATTCCTGTCCGCCACTTCGAGGGGTCGTTGCCCAGGAAGTAGTTCGATACGCCGGGCAGACGGTCCACCAACTTTGCTTGCGGCTGTTTCGCGGCGCCAACGAGGCGGGTGCGGATGGCCGCCTGGTCTTTTCCGAGTTTCAAGACCAGATCCTGATTTGTAATGAACACCTGATACCCGGGGCCGCGTGACACGAAGCGCACCGCCGCATCGGTCTGTCCGCGATTTGGTTCGAAGTACTGCTGCTGTTGGGAGAGAAATGGCTTGACTGGTCCGGCCGCCCAAGCGACCAGCGGCAATAAACTAAAAAGGACGGCGCGCCTGTAGTCCATAATCTATCTCCTTAATCCCAGGGTCTAGAGGTTGGGGGGTACTCTAGGTTAACCCCGGCATTTTATGTGCAGTTGGCCGGGATGTCAACGAGGAACACTGAAAAGATCGCTGCGTCCGCTCAGCAGAGTCAGGACGATACCGCCCAAGGCAATCCCTGGGATCTCGCGGCTCTCGAATAGTCGGCGATCTGCCGGGACGTGATTTCCGCGGGATCTCCGCCTTCCGACACGGTTCGATACCACTTTACCGTTGCCTCGACGGCCTGCTCGAAAGTCCACACCGGCTTGAAGCCGAGCAAATGAAAGGCCTTATCGGTGGCGAGGTTCAGTTGCCTCGCTTCATGAACCGCCGAAGGGTCACTCTGGTCTTCCCAGGAACCTGGCCAATGAACCAAGAGCGTCCGGACCAAGTCGCCCACCGTCCGATTCGCATCCAAGGGTGGACCGAAATTGAACGCCGAAGCATATAAGTCGGGCTGGTGGGGACGGAGCGATGGATTCCCGAGGACCGCTGCCAGCCATAGATAACCGCTCAGAGGCTCGAGTACATGCTGCCAGGGACGCGTGCTGTGCGGGTTGCGCACGCCGATGGGATTTCCTTTCTGCAATGCCCTCACACAATCCGGGACAATCCGGTCCTTCGCCCAATCCCCGCCTCCGATGACATTGCCGGCCCGCGCGCTGGCGATTCGTACCGGCAAACCTGAAAAAAACGAACGTCGCCAGGAACAGATGGCGATCTCAGCCGCAGCTTTGCTGGAACTGTAGGGGTCATAGCCGCCCAGGGGGTCTTCTTCCCGATAGCCGTGGACCCACTCCCGGTTCTCGTAACACTTGTCGGTGGTAACGAGGATCGCGGCACATCGGTTGGTCAAATGGCGCAACGCCTCCATGACATGGATCGTTCCCAACAGATTGGTGGTGTACGTTCCGACTGGATCGGTGAACGACAAGCGAACAATCGCCTGAGCCCCGAGGTGAAACACAAAGTCCGGCCGAAAGGAGACGATAGATTCGGTCACTTGGGAAGCGTTGTGTAAGTCACCCGCCTGACTCTCGACACGCCCCGCCAGTTCAAGTTGACTGAACAAGGCCGCCGAATCAGGCGGGATTGCAAATCCTCGGACTACGGCGCCGAGATTGGTGAGCCAATGGGCAAGCCAGGAGCCCTTGAACCCCGTATGACCTGAGAGCCAGACCCTCTTTCCACGGAAGATTTCGTCGAATCGCGTCGGAGCGCCGGAGTTTTTCAAGCTCTCCATTCTACATGGTGATCGGCCTGATCTGCCCATCTTGTTGCTGTTCCCTCGTCATGTTGCTGAGCTTTCGGCAGGATCCTGGCTGATTACTTCTTTTTCTTTCAGCGGCTTCCGGATGGAGAGCCGGTTGCATTGTCCTATTGCGAAAGGAGAACGACAATGACAACCAACGAAATCCACTTCCACCGGACAACCACTTTGACGCCCGAACAGTACGTCGCCGGGCTCACCGACTTCGGGCCGGGACGCTCGAAGCTCTTTGGCAACAGCGCCGATGAGTACCTCAAGGTGCATCACCGAGGCAAGTCGGAGGCCGACGTTACCGAAGGCTCGGGCGGCATCTGGGAGCGCCTGCACTACGACTGGTCGAATCCCAACCACGTGGTCCTCACGACGACCGATTCCAACTTGTGGGGAGGCGCCTCCGGCCACACCTACAACTTCACCCGAAAATCCAACGGCACGACCGACATTGACGTGTCCGTCGTACGCGAGGGCAAGAACCTCACGGGCAAGATGCTCGGCTTGGTCCTCAGGACCGTAGGCAAGGGTGTTTTGGAAGGAGCGTTCGAGAACAGCGTCAAGGCGATCGAAGCCCGGAGCGGCGCGACGAGAGAGGGAAGCGCCTCATGAGAGAAGGTCTCTACAGCGAGGTTTGTCCACGATTGTTGTTCTTGGGAGGTCAGGATCAGAAACCGAGCCGCAAGGCCACTTGAAACGCGCGGGGACCGCCCGACCCAAAGATTTGTGTTGCGCGGCTCGTGGGCTGCCCGAAGGCCGAACTGGTCACATCCCCGCTGTAGCCGCTGAGGTTCGCCTTGTTGTACAAGTTGAACACCTCCCCGATCAGGGATAGCCGCCAGCGGTCGTGAAATAGGAATGAGCGGTTCAACCGCAGGTCCAGCGAATGGAAGTTGTCGCCCAGCGAGTAATGCTCCGGAAGCTTCAAGGGCGGGATGGTGGTCATGCGCAAACCGTCTTTTGTGCCTGCATAAGTGGCGTTGAACCGGGTCACCAGCCGTTCCAGGTCGGCGCGATCCATCCCGCGATTGAACACATTGGCGGTCGTCCCCGGCAACAGGTCGCTTTTGGTTCCATCGCCGTTAAAATCGATTCCGCCGACCCAGGCAGCGAACGGAGGAACACTCGAGTATGAAAAATTCAGGCCAATCTCGACGCCCCAGGGGAGCCGCGCCACACCCGCCAAATTGAGGATGTTGGTGTAGTCCGTGTTCAGCGGCCCTCGGTTTTGCAACCAGTTGTCCAGCTCGAATCCGTAGTAATTGAGGCCGACGTTGGTTCCCGTGTTGCTCGAATAAGCCCACGAGGCAAGGAACTGGAATCCGCGCGAGAAGCGTTTATCGGCGCGGACCAACAGCCCCTTGTAGGCGGCCACCGCGGCCGCCTCCTGGACGTTGATCGACCCATTCGAACAAAACGCGCCTGGATCGCTTCGTTGCGCGCCCACGCATTTCGGGATTGCCGGTGCGAGCGCGTTGAAGTGATTGAGGTCGGCGGCTAGCGGCAGATGGATGAAATGGCGGTAAGCAAAATCGGCGCTCAGGACGAAGCCGCGCAGGATCTCCCGTTGAATGCCGAAGCTGGAGTGGAGCCCCGACGCGTTCGGAAGTCTTGCGGGAACCATACCGCCCGCCTTGTCCAATTGGAAGGATGGAACGGAAGGGTCGGCGTTCCGGAGATCCTGGAGCAGGCCGGCTCGGAGCGCCGGAAGGATCAGAAGCAGATCGGAGCCGGAGAAACGCGTCGGCGTGAGGAAGTTGAGACTCGCTCCAACAGGAACGCCCGGGATATCCGGCAAGGTGTTCCGTAATCCGCCGCCCGTATAGACATGACGGCCGACTGTTGGCGGACCGAAAAGCGCTCGTTCCGCGTCGCCGCTTTGCATCTGGAGAAAAAAATCGTAATAGACGCCCGCGCCGGCGCGAAGGACGGTTCTCCCGTCGCGCCACGGCGACCAGCTCCAGCCCAGCACGGGCGAAAAGTTTTTCCACTCCTTGCGAGTCGGTCCAAGGCCATCGGGGCCGAGAAGCGGCGCCAGCAAAGGCGGTTTGCGGAGGTCGTAATTGAGAGAGTGATCCACCGTCCAACCAAGACCGTAGTTCACGGTCAGGCCCTCGTGAATCTGCCAGGCGTCCTGAAAATAAAGGCGCGCATTGTTCCACGTACGGACGTTCCCTCCGCCCTGTTGGGTCACGCGCGGATCGCCGATTCCGATCGAAACGGGATTCCCCAGGGGAAGCCGAAGGATGTCGTCCAGCGTGGTGAAACTTGCAGGGATGGGAATCCCGTTCTGTCGCGCTTCTTGCGGCGAAAACAGGTTTAGCGTCGCCGGTTCGTGGTTCCACTGAAGCAGCCCGCCGCGGCTATGCTCCCACTCCACTCCGAAGCGCACCCGGTGGTTGGCGTGGCGCCAGGCGAGGGAGTCGTTCCAGTGAAGCCGGCGGCCAAGGTTGTAAGAGGGAGTCGAGTTTCCGATGAATAGACCCGCCAGCTGAACATTGATGGTCGGAGCGCCAATCCCGAGGCAGCCGGGGCACTCTTCTTCGCGAGGCGCGAGCTCGGTGGAGCTGTTGAAAAAATACGAGAACCGGAAATCGTTCACCAGCGCTGTCCCTAGCACGCTGGTCGCGCCCAGAACGGCTTGGTCCGCCCACGCCTTTTGTCGCGTCCATTGGGAAGGATAGGCGGCGGGTCCCGGGCCAAACACAGTGGTCGGTGAAAAGGCGCGATTGCCGTCATGCGAATAGCGGACGAATGCCGTGTGCATTTCCGACAAGCGTCCGTCCAGCCGCAAGGTGAGTTGATTTCCGAACAATGGGCTCGGCGTGGTGCGGCTGAAGCGAGAGAATTCCGGAACCAGCAACGTTGTGCTGACTACGCCTCGCTGCTCGTTGCGCTCCCAATTCGCAAAATAGAAGGCGCGGTCGCGGCGGATCGGACCGCCCACCGCGAAGCCGAATTGGCGGCGCTGAAAGAACGGATCCGGATTTGCAGCGTCGCGGTTGAGAGCCGGGTAAGCAGCCAGCTTGTGATCCCGAAAAAAGTAGAACGCGGATCCGTGCATGCTATTTCCGCCGGAACGCGAGACCACATTGACCGCACCCACGTCGCCGATGCCCGTCGAGAGGTCAAAGTTGACTGTCGAGATCTGAAATTCCTGGACCGCCTCCTGGGAAGAACCCATTGCCGATCCGCCGTTGCCGACCTGCATGATACTGCCGCCGTCCACGGTGACTCGGGTCTTGGCGCCGATGTTGTTACTACCCATCCCTCCCAGCACCGAGAGGAAAGTTCGGTTAAAGCTGCCGCGTCCCGGCGGCTGGACGCCCGGCTCGAGCTTGGCCAGTTCCAGGAAGCTTCTGCCGTTGAGAGGCAAGTTGTCGATCTCGGCGCGAGTGATGGTCCCGCCGACGGAGTGAGTGTCGTAATGCATCTGAGGCGATGCTCCGTCAACTGTGACGGTCTCGCTGAGTTCGCCCACGCGCAGCGAGAAATCCGCCTTGGTGGTAGCGCCGGCTTCCACAACTGCTCGACGGACCGAGCGGTGAAAGCCAAGCGCCTCGATGGCCACCTCATATTCGCCGGCCAGCAGAGCGGGGAAACTGTAATCGCCCTGCTCGGATGTGCCGCCGCTCCGCTCCAGCCCCGTCGCAAGGCTGGCCACCTTGACAAGAGCGCCCCGCACCACGGATCCCGATGGATCGTGCACCACTCCGGTGATCGTGCCCGTAGGCGCCTGTGCGCTGGCTAGTCCCACGAGCGTGATGAACAAAAACGTCGCTCTCATAGCCGGGCCTCCTTGGAATATACTCCTCGGGCAGGTCGGCGACAATTCCCAGTGCGACTCGCCGCCGACACGGCCCCAGGCTGTCGCTACTGGATCGGAATCTTGACCGCAGGTCCGAAAATCCAGGCCGAGCTCACGCGAAGCGTTGCCTGCCCGGACGCAACTCCCGACGGAACCCGGAAATTCACTTGGTAGCCATCCGTCGCTCCCGGGTAACCCACCGCCGCCAGCACTTCCGCGGGAGTTCCGTTCACAGTCACGGAGACGGGAGCGGCGACGCCTGCCGGAGGTTGCATGGGGAATCCTTGGCCGGGCTCCATGCTTTGGCGAGTCGGTCCAAGCCCAGTCGCGTAGAGCGCTAAGACTTCACCGGGCGCCGCCGGTTTCGAAGACGTAACCAGTGTGAAGTCGTTCGGATGGGCGACGGCTGGTCCGGTGCCGGTCATGACGACTTGCGGCGTCCATTGTGAAATAAGGTACAGGGTTGAGCGCGCCTTGAATCCGCCATTCACCCGACGGTACGCGGGGTCCTCTGCAGCAGAAGCGATTTGGATCGGTGTCGAAGGGTCGGGAGTGTTTTGAAAATAGCCCCCGCGCACACCCTGGAACGCGCCAGTGCCGCCCACCACCACGAAACCGCCGTGGTCAATCGCAGCGGGCGCGCCCGGAGGCGGAGAACCGCCGGCGAGACCGCGAACCAGGATCGCCCCCAAAGGGCTTCCATCCGGATTCAGAAACTCGAGATTCCATTCGTAAATTCCTCTCCGGATCACATCGGCAATCGCCTGGCCAGGCGTAGTCGTGGGCGACGTGCTTATGGTGATGCCCCTTTCGAGGATTGATCCTTTGACGGGATTCCCGTTGACGGCCACGATATCGCCAATCCCAAACCAAGTTTCGAACGTCGAAGGGGCCGCGCGATTCACTGGCGCGGCGCTCTTGGCCAACTGCGAGCGGTCCACGTCCAAGACGTAGAGGCGGTGGTTCTCAATGTCGACTTGCAACTGGGATGCGTCGAGGACCTGTGCGAAAACAGCTTGCGGCAAGGCCAACGCGCAAAATACAACGGCAAGTAAAGTTCGGTGTGTCATTTCTCTTCCTCCTTTTTGCGTTTGCGGCCGGCGAGCCGTCCGCGCCTGGAAAACATCTCGCGGTTGCGGCTTGCTCGGAAAGTTGGAAGGGGTTGGAAGCAGGTTTCAAACATTTGCATGCTGTTGACAGCTAAGAGTATCCTTATCCGCAATGGGGCCCACGGAATCCGATACTCAAGCTGTCCGCGCGCAACTGGAGCGAGTGCTTTCGAGCCCTGGATTTGGCCGGAACGAGCGACTATCCAGCTTCCTCCGGTTCGTGGTTGAGCGCCATCTTGACGGTAAAAACGATGAGTTGAAAGAAACCCTGATCGCCATCGAGGTATTCGGCCGGAAGCCGGATTACGATCCCAAACTGGACTCGATCGTGCGAACCGAAGCCATCCGGCTTCGGGCGCGCCTCGCCGAGTATTACACCGGCGAAGGACGCGGCGATCCGATTGTCATCGAGCTTCCCAAGGGTGGATATCTCCCCGTCTTCTCCCCAAAGGAGCGAGCGCTGGAAACCGTTGCTTCCCCAGCGTCGTACAGCGGCGCACGGACTCAATCACGAATCGCAATGCGGCTTTTGCTAGCACTTGGTCTCGTGGCTGCGTTGGGGATCGCCGGGTTGATCGGCTGGGTAGTCGGCCGGCGAGCCGCGCCGATCACGATCGCGGTTCTCCCATTGGAGAATCTCGGGCATGACCCCGCGAACGATTCTTTTGTAGATGGTCTGTCGGCCGAGATCATTCGGAACCTGTCGGCAATCGATGGCCTGCAAGTTCGCTCGCAAACCTCTTCCTTTGCCTTTCGAGGCAAGCCGCGGGACGTTCGGGAAGCGGGAAAGCAACTGGGGGTCGATTACATCGTGGAAGGGTCTATCTTGCGGGCCAGTCAGCAGCTCAGGATTGACGCGCAGCTCGTTCGCGTGCGCGATGACTCCACAGTGTGGTCGCGCAGGTTTGACAGTGGGTCGAGCGACGTCTTTGCCGTCCAGGACCAGATTGCCCTCGGCATCGTGAACAGCTTGCGGCTGAAACTGGGCGCCGGCCGGCGGCGCTACGAGACGAGCGCCGAAAACTATGATCTCTACCTCCAGGCTCGCGCGTTGCAGGCACGCGCCGTAAGCCCAAACGGTACGCTCGGAACCGTTGACTTACTCGAGAAGGTGGTCGCCAAGGACGCATCCTTCGCGCCAGCCTATGCAGCGCTCGCTGCTGCCTATACGGCCCGCTGGGCCGACCTGCTTTCGGAGGCTCCCGATGAGGAGTGGCTTCAAAAGACGCACGCCGTCTCAGATCGGGCGATCGAGCTGGACCCCCTGCTACCGGAAGCGCACGTAGCCCGCGCGCAAGTTTATGGCACGGAGCGCGAATGGGAGCAGGCCGAAAAAACCTTCCGGCACGCCATCGAGCTCGATCCCAGCAACTCGGAGAGTCACCGTTTGTTCGGAAATTTCTTGCTGACGGTCGGTCGAACAGATGAAGCGGTCCAACAGGCGCGGGCGGCAGTGAGGATGGACCCTCTCTCTAAACACGCCTACGGATCCCTTACGTTCATGCTGCTTGCCGCGGGCCGCTACGATGAAGCCGCCGACGACATTCTGAAGATGGCTCCGGATGCCGGGAACAGGCCGCAATTCCTGGCGCGCGTCCGCTTGGGCCAAGGGAGGATCACTGAAGCGATCCGGCTGTTGGAAGAAGACAAGAACAACCCCAACAAGGGCTTCCTCGGTATAGCGTACGCACGAGCCGGACGCCGCGCCGAGGCCGAAAAGCTGGCCGCGGATTATCCACGGCCAAACATACAGGTGCTCATTTACGCGGGCCTTGGGGACAAGGATCGGACCCTGGAAGCTCTCGACCGCATGGCTACACGCAGCGTTTGGCGGGTCGGGCAATATCTCACTTATCCGGAACTGGCTCTGCTGCGAGGCGATCCGAGACTGAAGGTTTTTCGCCACAAAATCGGCTTGCCGAGTTGAGAGAGTCTCCTTGGGCTGGTCGGTCCTACAGCGATTGCCCTAATCGCTTTTCGAGTTGCCGGCGATAGGTGCGGCTGACGCGCGGTCTGGAGCCGTCTTTCAGGATCGCTTCGAATTCGCCATGAGAGATCGGCTCCAGGCGCAGGATGCTTTCGATATTGACGATCGCCGAGCGATGCACGCGCACAAAACGAACCGGATCGAGCCTCCCGGCCAGATCGTTCAGGGCAGCACGGTACAGCAGTTCCTTTCCTCCGATGTGCAGGTTCACGTAGACGCCAGCCGCTTCAATCCAGTCGATGTCGGCCGCGCGCACGAATCGAGTTGAGCCCGCGGATTTCACCACCAGGCGGTCGAGCAGCGGCGAATCGCCCGCGGCCCCCGCCGAGACCAGGCGAAGAATGCGCTGTCCAAATTCGCGCACGCTCCGCTCATCCATCCGAATCCGGACGCGCGCCATGGTCGCCTCAAAACGCTCGTCGCTGAACGGCTTCAGGAGATAATCGAGCGCGTTCGCTTCGAACGCGCGGATGGCATGCGCATCGTACGCCGTTACGAAGACGGTGAGCGGCATCCGCTCGGCGCCGACTTCCGCGATGACCTCGAGCCCGTTCCGCTCCGGCATCTGCACGTCGAGAAACACCAGATCGGGCCGCCGGCTCTGGATCATCTCAACGGCCGTGAGCCCGTCGGCAGCTTCGATAATGGTCGCTGCCTGGGAATCGCGGCGCAACAGGTCGATGATCCGCTGCCGTGCGGGCGCTTCGTCGTCAGCCACGAGCACCGAGAAAGCTTCAGGCCCAGACTCAGACGATGACAGCGGCATTGCCGTCCTTTCCGTTCCATCGCAGGGGCAGCGATATTTCCACTTCGGTCCCGCCGCCCGAGCGCCGGTTCACCGCAAACGAAGTTTCTCCTTCAGGATAGAGTCCCGCCACTCGCTCGCGCGTCACGGAGAGTCCCGTGCCGCCGGAGTTTTCAAGCGTCCAGCCCGCCGGAAGGCCCACTCCGTCGTCGAGAACGCGAATGTCCAGCCGGTCTCCGTCGCGTCGCGCCGACACGACCACCGTGCCTCCGGAAGCGCGTCTCGAAATCCCATGGCGGATAGCATTTTCCACCAGCGGTTGAACGAAAATCGCAGGCACGGACGCGTATTTCACGTCCGGCGCGATTTGCGTCTCGATTCGCAACTGGTCACCGAAACGGATTTTCTGGATCGCCACGTAGTGTTCCAGGAATGCCATCTCTTCCGCCAGCGGGACTTCCTGCCGGTCCTTCGATTCGAGCGACAGTCGGAGCAGGTCGCCGAGATGCTCGATCATCGCGCGCGCCAGC
Source organism: uncultured Acidobacteriota bacterium (assembly GCA_964601345.1). GTDB lineage: Bacteria > Acidobacteriota > Terriglobia > JAJPHL01 > JAJPHL01 > CAZRND01. Next base: position 12,614 of record CAZRND010000057.1, read on the forward strand.
TTCGGGTCGCGGTCCACCTGCGACGATATCGTGTTCAACGCATTGAAGAGAAAATGCGGATCGAGTTGCATGCGCAGCGCGTTCAGGCGCGCTTCGGAAAAAGTCTTTTCCATGCGCTCCAACCGGTACGCCTGCCACGCTCCCAGGATCAGCCAGTAGTTGAGCCAGTTCCAGAGAAACAAGCCGCCGAACGAGTCGGCAAGAAACTGGATGCTCGCGAGGCCTTGCCATTCCCTCATCCCGACCGCGGCTCGCATGGCCGCCACGAGATAAACGAACACCACCGTCACGAGAAGGCTGGGAAGTAAATGCGCCAGGACACGGCGGGTCAGTTGTTTGCTCGAGACAGAGATCTGCCGGTCCACCCAAAGGATGAGCGGCGTGACCAGACCCCACGACCACCAGAGCGTGACCTGAAAAAGCAGAGCGTTGCGGAAGTTCCTGCCGGCAGAGAGATCGGGCAGCGTAAACACAAACGCGAGAGCGGTCCAAGCCGCGGCCGCAAGGGCAACGCGGCTCAGTCGAGTCTGCAGAGATGGTTTCACTTCGCTGCCAGATGAACTCCCTCCAGTTCGGCCACGCGCAGCATCAAGCCCCATCCGAAAAAGTTGTTCGCGATGGCCACCGCAACCTCATTATCGCCCGGTTCCAGAGACAATGGGAAGGAACCGTTCTCGAGCGAACATCGCGCGTCGGGATACTTTCTCTCTGACTCCGGCTCCCACATGTTCCTGCCGGCATACACGAGTTTGCCGTTCACGAACACCCACAGCTCGCGCGTCCATCCGATATCTACTTTTTTCGTCTGCTTCCTGTCGGAAGTGACGATCGTCTTCAGCCATGCGACGGCGCGGTTGGGGTCGGGCAAAGGCTTGCCATATTCGCGGCTGATATTCACCAGCCCGCGACGCTCCGCGCGGATCGCCTTCCATTCCTCGGAAGCAGCAGGCATTCCGTCATAGGCGGCGTCCTTGCCGTTCGGCAGCGCGGAGAACTTGGAGAGACGCCAATTTCGGATCAGGCCGCGATCGCCTTCCGTCGGATCTCTGTCCGGCTCCGGCGAAAGACCTTCCACGGCGCCGGGAGTGATCACCATGTTCGCGAAAGTCGCCGGCCCCTGCAGGTGGAGGCCGCCGGTCAACGCGTCGCCTTCCAGCCTGCCGACCTGCAGCGTGGGCGATGGGGCATCGTTCACGAAGACATTCATCCGCCGGCCGGATATCACCATCTTGATGTGGTTCCATCCGTTCTCGCGGAGCGGCGCCCGCGTTTGATATTGCGGAAAGAAGTCCCAGAGCAGGACGCCATGAGTCGTCGGCGCATACTGCATGCAGGCGTTGAAGGCCGGGCAGGCTACGTCAGGCCTCAGGTAGACGAACTCGAAATTGCCTTCGTCCTGCCGGCGAAATGCGATGGCGGGCGCTCCCCGTCCGATCGTATTGACGTCGAATTCGATCGTCCCGTCGCTGAACGCGACGTCCTTGAGTACGGCCTTGCCGCTGTTCAGCCGCATCAGGCCGTGAAAGAAGCCGGCCTGCCGGTAGAACTCCGCGTTCTCCTTGGTCTGCCAGTGGTCAGCCGTCATGTTGATGGTGAGGGGTTCCGCGGCGTTAGCCAACGGAAGGAAACAGAGTGCCAGGGTGATAAGTGTTCTCATGACTCGATCGTATGGACCGGCCTTGCGCGCAGCGAGTGAAATGTCACGAGACGGACAAGCGTGTTGCAGGGCGGTCCTACGGAGTGGTGTATGCTGGCGGTCATGAGAATCATCGTCATTGGCGGCACGGGGCTGATTGGAACGAAGCTCGTCAAAAACCTGCGGGAGCATGGGCACGATGCGGTGGCCGCATCGCCCAAATCCGGCGTCAATAGCGTGAGCGGCGAGGGTCTCGCAGACGCGCTGAAGGGCGCCGCGGCGGTCGTCGATGTAACCAACTCTCCGTCCTGGGAGGACGCGGCAGTGATGCAGTTCTTCGAGACATCGACGCGCAACCTTCTCTCCTATGGAGCGGCCGCGGGCGTCGGACATCATGTGGCGCTGTCGGTCGTGGGGACGGAACGTCTGCTCGACAGCGGGTTCTTCCGCGCAAAACTCGCTCAGGAGAATTTGATCAAGGCGTCCAAGAACCCCTACACAATCGTCCGCGCGACGCAATTCTTCGAGTTCGTAAAACAGATCGTCGACTATTCCACCGAGGGCGGCGCCGAGGGCAAGAAGGTCCGCATGCCCCCGGCGCTCATCCAGCCGATGTCAGGAGATGATGTAGCGGCTGGGGTGGCCGGAGTCGCGACGAGTGCACCGGTGAATGGCACGGTTGAAATCGGCGGCCCGGAACAGTTTCGCCTGGCTGACCTCGCCCGGCTGCAACTGGCGGCGCTAAAGGATCCGCGCGAGGTGGTCTCCGATCCGCAGGGGCGGTACTACGGCATCGAGTTGAGCGAGAGGGCGCTGGTTCCCGGCAGTGACGCGCGACTCGGCAAGATGCGTTTCGAAGACTGGCTCAATCAGTCCAAGAAACAAGCCGCGAAGGCGCAGTAGCAAAGAGACTCGTTCAAAGAGGAGGCTGGAAATGAAAAGGAACGTTCTGGTCGGTTTGGTATTTCTCGCTGCTCTGGCGGGGCTTGTACTGGCGGCCCAAGACAAGTACACGGTGAAGGTGCCGGGCGGACTCGCATTCTCGGAGTTCAAGGGATACGAAGATTGGCAGTTCATCTCTATGAGCCGGAATGAAAAGGTGGTCGCGGCAACCCTGGGCAACTCGGCGATGATGAATGCCTACAAGGCCGGTTTCCCGGCAAACGGCAAACCTATCCCGGACGGCGCCAAGATGGCCAAGATCCATTGGGCCCCGAAACCGAACGAGTTCTTTAAGGAAGCTACGGTGCCGGGCAACCTGGTGAACGTGGACTTCATGGTGAAGGACAGCAAGAGATTCGCCGACAGTGGCGGCTGGGGATGGGCCGTGTTCGATTACGACACCGCGTCCAACACGTTCAAGCCTGGCACCAAGGCCGGTACGCCGCCGCAGGGTAACGACGCCAAGTGTGGGTTCGCGTGCCATACGGCGGCGAAGGCAAGAGACTACGTTTTCACGGATTACGGGCGACGATAAAACACAGATGCACAGGAGACAGTATGGCCATCACAAAAACCGCTACCGCAACTATGAAGGCAGCGCAGATTTCCGGCCCGGGAGGAGAATTCGAGATTGTCGAACGTGAGATCCCCAAGCCCGCTCAGGGGCAAGTACGCATCAAGGTACAGGCTTGCGGAATCTGCCACAGCGACGCCGTCACGAAGGACGGGATGTTCCCGTGGATTAAATACCCCCGCGTTCCGGGGCATGAGGTCGTCGGCACTGTCGACGAGCTGGGTGCGGATGTGTCCGAATGGAAGTTGGGACAGCGCGTCGGCGTTGGCTGGCACGGCGGCCACGACGGCACTTGTCTCTATTGCAGGCGCGGAGATTTTCGCAATTGCCGCAATGTGCAGATTCCAGGCATAACCTACGATGGCGGCTATCAACAGTACATGGTGGCGCCTGTCACGGCACTGGCAGCCGTTCCGGAGAGTTTGGATTCCGTCGAAGCAGCGCCTCTGCTTTGCGCTGGAATCACGACCTTCAACTCCCTGCGCCACGCCGGTGCTCTCCCTAGCGATCTGGTCGCGGTACAGGGAGTCGGCGGCCTCGGACACCTCGGCATTCAGTATGCGAATAAGTTCGGCTACAAAGTCGCGGCAATCGGACGTGGTCCCGGGAACGCGGCTCTCGCCAAAAAACTGGGAGCCCACGTCTACATTGACAGCAATGCAACCAATGCAGCCCACGAGTTGCAAAAGCTAGGCGGCGCGCAGGTGATCCTGGCCACCGCTCCGAGTTCGAAAGCGATGTCCTCCCTGATCGACGGCTTGGGTCCGAACGGCAAGCTTGTGGTTGTGGGCGCCTCACTCGACCCGATTGAAGTCACGCCGGTGCAACTCATTTTCGGCGTCCACTCGATTCAAGGCTGGGCGGCAGGTACGCCTGCGGATTCAGAGGATACCCTGCGCTTCTCCGAGCTAACCGGCGTGCGCGCGATGATTGAACCCTACCCGCTCGAGAAAGCAGCGGAAGCTTATGCCCGCATGATCAGCGGCGACGCAAACTTTCGCGTCGTTCTCACAATGTGAATTCTAGGAGCGGCTTTTGCCGGACACACAACGACAGGAGCTAACAATATGTTCGGTCTAAGTTCACTAGGAATTTTCCATACTGCGATCAGTCTCGTTGCTTTGGGCGCGGGTGCGGTGCTCCTGATCCGTGACGGGCGGATTTCGCTCTCGACCAGCACTGGCCGGTTGTACGTAGCGACGACGGTTGTCACGTGCCTCACCGCTCTCGGCATTTTCCGGCATGGCGCCATCACTCCCGGCCACGTGCTCTCGCTGATCACGCTCGCAACCTTGGTGGTGGCGGGCGCGGCTGGCGCCGGAAAGCTCGGCAAGGCCTCGCGATACGTTGAGACGGTCAGCTACTCGGCGACGTTCTTCTTCCATCTGGTGCCGGGCGTGACGGAGACCGCAACACGACTGCCGCCCGCGGCGCCGCTGGCGGCGAGTCCTGACGCGCCGGGACTGCAGGTTGCTCTCGGTGCGATCTTTGTGCTCTTTCTTGGCGGAGCCGTGATGCAAGTACTCGCGGAGCGGCGGCGTGTGGCCGAATCGGGGAACTAGCGCCGGTGGCTGAAACGGCGGGGAATCTGAAACGACTCCACCACGAGTAAATTGTCTAATCGGAAGTGTCTTGCAGCGAAATCTGCACATTATGCCTCCGGCGCTCATCCAGCCGATGTCAGGAGATGGTGTAGCGGCGGGGGTGGCCGGAATCGCGACGAGTGCACCGGTGAATGGCACGGTTGAGTGACGCGCGACTCGGCGAGATGCGTTTCGAAGACTGGCTCAATCAGTCCAAGAAACAAGCCGCGAAGGCGCAGTAGCAATAAACTCAGCCTTACTGCACCGCGATCGTTACCGTGTTCGACTCCACGCCGTTGATGCTCAGGCTCAACGGAACAGATGTCCCAGGCCTAACCGTCGCCGGAACCAGCGCGTTCACTTGATACAAGCCGGTGAAGCCGGGCGCCAAGCCGGAGAAGTTGATGGATGCCTGCACGAAGTCGATCATTACCATGGGAGTCACGATCGTGCTCGGCAACGGGAGGGCGCCGGCTGCGGAGCCCGTTGCAGGCTGGTTGGAGACGGCGCCCAAGCCGGAGCAAAAGATCACGACGTATTGGCCGCGGATCGCGGGCGTGGCCGGAGCCGCGAGTTGTCCCGTCAGCGAGACGACCGCGCCTTGCCCGTTGCCGGATGCGTTGGCGGTAAAAATCCCCGGCGCGGCGGCGCTCAGGTTCACGGTTTCTCCCGGCGAAGTGCCTGCGGATGTTGTCACCACCGTCGTCGCGTGCGTTTGTCCCGCCAGCTCCCAGGGAACTTGAAAATTGATCTGCGATGGAGAGACGTAGAACAGCGGAGCAGCGACGCCGCCGATCCTCACTTGCGTTGCGCCGGCAGTTCCGGCCAGATTGTATCCAAAGACAGTCGCGATTCCACCCGGCGCCAGAACCGGCTGGTAGCTCGCTCCCTCGACCACGCCGAAGTTCGGACGGATCGCGGGCGGGCCGTTTGACGGCGCAACGAGGTTGAGCTTGGCGACAAACGCGTCCGGCCCTAAAAGTCCGGCCACATTGTAGGTCTGAAAAGCGCCCGGCGTCGTCGGAAAGTCCGCGGACCAGGCGGACCCGGCAATGTATACGTTGCCCGACGCATCGAGCGCTACTCCGTTCGCGCCGTCGGCGACCGGAAATGGGCTCAGAGATCCGAAGCGGCCGCTTCCGCCGAAGTAAGTGGAAGAGATGAGGGCGCTTCCGCCGGAGTTCAATTCCGCGACAAATGCATTCGTGCCATTGTTGGCGACCGCCGCTTTGTTTACAGTCTGAAGCGATCCTGGCGCGACGGGAAAATCCATCGAGGAAGTCGCCCCTGCAATGTAGGCGTTTCCGGACGCGTCGATCGCGAGGCCCTTGGCGCTGTCCGACCGGCTGCCGCCCACAAATGTCGAATAGACGAGCGACGTTCCGGTTGTGTTCAGTTTCGTCACGAACGCGTTGGAGCCAATGAACCCGCGGTCGAAGGTAAAAGGGTTTGGAAAGGTCTGCGTCGCTAGCGGTTTGGTTTGGAAAGCTCCCGTCGTCACGGGAAAATCGGCGGAGTAGGCAAAGCCGGCAAGGTAGGTATTTCCGGCGCTATCCACTGCGATGGCATTCGCCTGGTCGCCATCAGTAATGGTGATGGTGGGCGGCGGGCCCGGGAGCGTCACTCCGCTCCCGCCCAAATACGTGGAGAATACCAGCGCCGTGCCTGAGGGATTGATCTTCGTGACAAAGGCGTTATAGCCGGGGATCGGGCTGGCAAGTCCTGCGGTTGTGACGGCCTTGTTCTTGCTCTGGAGCGCGCCCGCGGTGACTGGAAAATTTGTGGAGTGTGCGTATCCGGTTACGTAAGCATTTCCGGCGCTGTCCACGGCCAAGGCGGTTGCGCCGTCGCCCGCGATGACGGCTGGACCGATGCTGAATTGCGGCTGGCCGCTGCCGCCGAGGAACGTGGAATACACCAGCGCGCTTCCAGTGGAATTGATTTTCGTGACAAAGGCGTTGGAACCGAGACTCGATCCGATCGTCGCTTGCGGTGCGCCGGTCGTCACCGGAAAGCCGCCGGCGTAGGTGACGCCCGCCACATAGGCGTTGCCGGCGCTATCCACAGCCACCGCACTCGCCGCGTCGCAGCACCGGTAGGATGTGGAGTTGCCGCCAAGAAACGTAGCGTAGCCGAGTCCGCTGCCGGCTGGATTTGACTTGGCAAAGAAGGAAAAAAGG